>JAUHXY010000219.1 GCA_030426785.1 bacterium | reverse complement strand
ACGCCTCGTCCACGTCGGCTCCGCGGATCAAGGTCATCTCGATGCGCGCCAAGTGCTCTTGGCTCGACGAACGGATCTCGTCGATGTCCGGCACTTCGACCAGCGCCTCTTCGATCGGATCGGTGACGAGTCGCTCCACGTCCTCGGGCGATGCGCCCGGGAAGGCAACCTGCACTTCGATCGTTCCGAGCGAGAAGTCGGGGAAGACCTCGCGCGGCGTGGTCAGGTAGTAGCCCACCCCCGCCAAAAAGAGGGCCAGGACCGCCAGGTTCGCCGCGACGGGATTGCGCACGGCCAGGCGCACCAGAGCGTGGATCACGGGGTTTGAGCCTCGCTGCGGCGCTGCACCGGCGCGCCATCGAAGAGCCGATCCAGGGGGCCGGGAATCCAATCACGCCCGAGCAACACCGTGCCGGTCGGGCTGTCGATCACGGGATAACCACCCGCTTGTTCGTGCCCCAACGTCAACGGCACAAAGCGCGCGCGATGGCCGCCCGCTTCGCCCTCGACGAACAGGTAGAGACCCGCCTGCCCCTCGCGCCAAGCCACGCTCCGGGCTTCGATCCACAGCCCTTCGGGCAGGGGTTTTCCTTGGAACGTCGCGACGATCGCCTGGCCGGGGCGCCACACAGCCGGCTCCCCCATCCATTCCAACTCCACCGTGATCTCTCCCGATTGGGTGCGGAACGCCGTCCCCAGGGAGATCAAGCGGGCGGTGGTTTCTTTGCCCGAAGCCGGCCAGACAATCCGCGCTGTGGCGCCGATCGCTAGGCGCGCCCACTGGGCTTCGCCCACTTCGCACAGGATGCGCGGGCTGGCGTTCGACTGCACCGCGCCCAGGGTTTGTCCCTGCAAGACCCATTGGCCCACGGCCGGCGCCGGGTCGAGCCAAAAGCCATCGATCGGCGCCTTGCCCTCCAAGCGGGTCAAGCGTTCTTGCAAGAGCGCTTGTTCGGCATCGAGTTCGCCGAGCTTGGCGGTCAAGGTGGCCTCCTCGAGTTGCGCGGCACGAGCGTTTTCTTCCGCATCGAGCACGAGCCGTTGCGCGCTGAGCCACTGAACGCGGGCTTGGTCGAGCTGGCTCGGCGTGCCGCGCTGTTCGTCGACCAAACGTTGCCAGCGGTCGACTTCGGCGCGCGTCCAAGTGACCCGTTGCGCTTCGAGTTCCGCGGTCCGCTCGGCCCGGGTTTGGTTGGCCCGCGCCTGCTCCCGTTGGGCTTGCAAGGTGGCGCGCTGGGCGGCCAAACGCTGCTCCTCTAGCCGCAGGTCGGTATCGTCGAGCTTCCACAAAGGCGTGCCCGCGGTCACCAGCAGCCCTGGACTCCAGTTCTCGGCCACCCAAACCAGCCGGCCGGTCGCTTCGGCCACCAAGGGGGAGCGGCTGCGCTCCGCCAAGCGGCCCTGGGCTCGGATCGGACGGGTGGGCGCGCTCGGTGCGAGCCGTGCCACGTCGACCGTCAACACGCGTTGGGGCTCAGGCTCGACCCGCGGCGGATCGGGGGCGGCCAACGCGATCTGCCACATGCCCACGGCGGCGACGAGGCCCACGAGGAGCAGGAAGCAGACCGTTGCAAAGGTACGTTTCATGGGCGGGAGGCGTCCCGGACGGCGGTCCGCCGACTGGCCAGCCGATCGGGGCGCATGGCTGCGGACGACCAACAGCCATCGGTTCGGAGCGTCAAAATACGTCCCCGACCGAAGCGATGCACCCCCCGGTTCCAACTTGCCGCCCGCAGGATTCCGCCCTCGCAGCGACCCGCCGAGATGCGTCGCCGACCAGAACGTCGGGTCCCGCACCAGGACTCGCCCCTGGTCTTCGAAGACCATCACCGAGCGCAGGTCGCAGCCGCAGGTGGCGCGCTTGGGCTCGCAGCGCTCCAGCGGGCACGATTCTGGCTGCCCCGGCTTTACCTGAGCCCCCGGGTGGGGTTCAATCCCCGGTTCGCTGGGCCCTGGAAGGCCCCGGCGAGCCGATCCGCCGCTCCGGATCCGCGCCGGCCGACTCCGGGCCGGCCCCTACAACGTCTCTCGGGCGCGTCGTGCGCCCCCCAACGCCTCACCACCCCCAACGGGTGTTCCTACCGTGGAAGTCACCGTCGAAAAGCAGCAGACCAACGTCGCGAAGGTCCAATTCACCGTCCCCAAAGAGGACTTTGACAAGGCCTACCGTCAAGGCATCCAGCAAATGCGCCAGCGCGCCCGCCTGAAGGGCTTCCGCCCCGGGAAAGCCCCCGTGCAGCTCATCGAAAAGCACCACGGTGCGGAGATCCAAGACGACGTCAAGCAACACTTCCTGCGCCAAGCCTACTCCAAGGCGGTGGAAGACAACTCCTTGCGCCCCATGGCGCACCCGCGCATTCAAAAGGATGACACGGACCTGAGCGAAGACGGCTCCTTCGCCATGGAGTTCGAGATCAGTCTGCGCCCCGACATCGAAGTCTCCGGCTACCAAGGCATGGAGATCGAGAGCGAGCTGGAGCCCGTGACCGGCGTCAACGTGGAAGAAGCCCTCGAAGAGTTCCGCCGTCAGCAATCGCGCACGGAGGAAGCCGAGGGCGGCATCCAAGAGGATGGCCTGGCGCTGTGCACCGTGCAGTTTTTGCACGGGGAAGACGAGGTCTTCCGCCGCGAAGGCCTGCGCCTCTCGCCGCAAACGGCTCCTCCGGGTGTCGACGGGGACGCCTTCAAGGAGGCTTTGGTCGGCAAAGGCGCCGGGGACCGCGTCGAGCTCGACATGACGCTGCCCGACACCTTGCCCGACGAGGAGAAGCGCGGCCAAGCCGGCCAATGCGTCGTCGAGATCACCCAAGCCTTCAACATGGTGCCGCCCACCGATGAGGAGCTCTGCGAGCTGCTGGACGTCGAGGATGCGGATGCCCTGCGCGCCAAGGTGCGCGAGTCCTTGGAGGAGTCCTCCCAAGAGCGCGAAAATAACCGCATCGAAACCGCGCTGCTCGACCGTTTGATCGAATCCTGCGAGGCCGAGTTGCCCGAGCCGGTGCTCGAAGAACAAACCCAGACCCGCCTCAACGCGCTCGCCCAGCGCCTGAGCCAGTCCGGAATGCCCGAAGAGGAGATCGAGAAGGAGCTCGAAAACCAGAAGGCCACGGCGCGCGAGGAAGCGCACAAGGGCCTCAAGGCCTTGCTCGTCGTCGAGACCTTGGGCGAGAAAGAAGACCTGATGGTCACCCAAGAGGACATCCAAGCCGAACTGCAATCCATCGCCGCCCGCAACCAAACCGGGGTCGACGAGGTGCGCAAGTACTACGCGGAGAACAACCTCGGCCAGCAGATGGCCATCGAGTTGCTCGAGCGCAAGGTGCGCAAGTACCTGCGCGAGCAAGCCAAAGTGACCGAGCCCTCCTAGGCGCGTCCGGAAACTTTTTCGCACCGCCCCGCGCGCCTTTCGGCTCGCGTGGCGGTGTGCATTTCCGTCTTGCGCGTCCCGCCGCCCCGCGATCTCCGGGTCCCTACCGGAGCGCTACCCGTCCTTTGCGCCCCTTTTGCCTCCCAACCCCACTCCGGCGTTCAGAAATGCGCTCGAATGGTCGATGGGCCCAGGGTCGGCCCTGCTTGCGAGCGCCGTCCGGACGGTCCCATCTTTGGGGCCCTTCGCCCCCCTGAAAAGCCTCCGCCCCATCCCCAGAGCTTGATTCCACGGGCGGCCGACTTAAACCAGACCCCATGAACAACTACTACATCCCCTACGTCATCGACAAGACCGGTCGGGGCGAGCGCCAGTACGACATCTACTCGCGCCTGCTGGAAGACCGCATCGTCTTCATCGGGACGCCGATCGACGACAATGTGGCCAATTCGGTGATGGCCCAGTTGCTCTTCCTCGACCGGGCGGGGGGCAAGCAGGACGTACGCATTTACATCAACTCGCCGGGTGGTTCGGTGACGGCGGGTCTCGCCATCTACGACACCATGCAGTTGATCGAGCCTGACATTCAGACCTACTGCCTAGGCCAATGTGCCTCGATGGGTGCGCTGCTCCTGGCCGGCGGCACGGCGGGCAAGCGCCACGCCCTGCCCAACAGCCGGGTCATGATCCACCAACCCTCCGGCGGCGCCGGCGGCACGGCCAAGGACATGGAGATCTCGGTCAAAGAGATCCTCAAAATGAAACGCAACCTGGAGGGCATCTTGGCCCACCACTGCGGCCGTACTCCGGAAGAGGTGTCCGAGGCTTCGGATCGAGACAACTTCATGTCGCCGGAAGAGGCCAAGGACTTCGGTCTGATCGACCGCATCGTCACCCCCACGATCGCTCCCAAGGCCTAAGGCCGTCCTCGGGCCTCGTGCCCACCGATCTCCTGCGGGCCCGAGCACAGCTCGGGCCCGCTTGTTTAGGGGCCGGCTAGGCGCACGCCGCCCCCCCCCGCTGGGCACGCAAAACCCGCCTCGCGTAGGAAATCCTTTCGACCCGTTCGGCATCTTGTGCCATTCCCGCATCGGGTTGACACAGGGCGGCCCAGCTCAAACTTCATTTTTGCCGACTGGAGGGTCAGCGCCCGCTAGAATGACCTGAGAGCACCTTCTAGTTAAATACGTAGGGCTGTGGTCGACGCGCCACGAGGAGCCCCCGCGACCGATCACGATCCGCACTCGATCTTGCACCCAAGACCCACTTCATGAGTTCTTCCGGAAACCGAAGCCGCCACGTGGAGCGCTGTACCTTCTGCGAAAAGCGCCGCCACCACGTCACCTCGCTGATCGCGGGGCCGCCGGGGGTGTACATCTGCAACGAGTGCATCGAAATCTGCAACTCCATCCTCAAAGAGGAAAAGATGCGCAGTGGCGAAGAGTCCAATGCGACCACCGCCACGACCCAGGCTGAACTGTCCACCGCCGAGAACGGGCACCTGCCCACCCCCATCGAACTGGCGCGCCTGCTCGACCAATACGTGGTGGGCCAACACCGCGCCAAGAAGACCCTCTCCGTGGCGGTCTTCAACCACTACAACCGCATCCGCCACTCCTCCGGCGACGCCGAAGACGATGTGGAGCTCGAAAAGTCCAACGTGCTGCTCGTGGGTCCCACGGGCTCCGGCAAGACCCTGCTGGCCCGCACTTTGGCGCGCATCCTCGATGTGCCCTTCGCCATGGCCGATGCGACCACGCTGACCGAAGCGGGCTACGTGGGCGAGGACGTGGAGAACATTCTGCTCAAGCTGCTGCAGGCTTGCGACTTCGACGTGGCCAAGGCCCAGCAGGGCATCATCTACATCGATGAGATCGACAAGATCGGCCGCACCACCGGCAACGTCTCCATCACACGGGACGTCTCGGGCGAGGGCGTGCAGCAAGCCCTGCTCAAGATCCTGGAGGGCACCGTCGCCTCCGTACCGCCGCAAGGGGGCCGCAAGCACCCCGAGCAGTCCTACATCCAGCTCGACACCTCGAACATCCTGTTCGTGTGCGGCGGGACCTTCAGCGGCATCGAAGAGGTCATCGGCAAGCGCGTCGGCCAGCAGCAGATCGGCTTTGGTCGGGAGCTCAACCCGACCGCCGCCAAAGGGGTTCGCGCCGACCAGCCCGCGGTCCTGCCCGACACGGCCGAACACGGGGCGCGCGATGAGTACGTGCGCTACATGATCCCCAAGGACCTGATGGATTTCGGCCTGATCCCCGAATTCATCGGTCGCTTGCCGATCATCACCACCCTGGAAACCCTCGGCCGCGACACCTTGGTGCGCATTCTGACCGAGCCCAAGAATGCCTTGGTGCGCCAGTTCACCCGCTTGTTCCAGATGAACGGCAAGGAGCTGGAATTCACCAAAGAAGCCCTGTTCGCGATCGCCGACGTGGCCATCGAGCGGGAAACCGGCGTGCGCGCCTTGCGTTCGATCATGGAAGACATCCTGCTCGACCTGATGTACGAGCTGCCTCACCGGGACGACACCGACAAGTTCGTCGTCACCGAACGGGTCGTGCGCGGCGAAGAGCACTTGGCGCGCGGCTTGATGTCGGCCAAGGGGGGCGAGGCCCATGAACGCGACGCAGCCATCACCCGCGCCACCAAGGCGCCCGCCGACGAGCGGGAAAGCGCCTAGACCCGCCGGGACGGCAACCATCACCCATGCGGGGGCGCAGCTTGCGGAAGCTGCGCCCCCGCTGCTTGTTTCAGGCGTTCCGACTCGACGAGGACAGCCCATGGTGGTCCCTCGCCCCCGCGATCGGTTATCCTCTGCGGCCCTGCGCCCCGCGCAGCCTCCCCCGTCCCGTTGGCCCGTACGGAAAAACGATGTTCTCTCACCCGCTCGCTTCGCAATCACGCTCCCATTCCCGTCCGCTCTGGGCTCCTTGGGCCCTGACCTTGACGGCTTTGTGTTTTGCTGCTTGCGGCGGCAAAGGGGAAAGCGACGGCGGCGCAGGCGGACAGGCGAGCCAGCTCGACGGCCCGGTCGCGAACCAGGTACTGGAGCAAGAGAGCTACAACTTCGAGATCCCGATGGTGACCTACGCCTGGGATCCGGCCGCAGGCGACCCGGCTGTTTCTGCCGAAGACGGCGGACCGGGCTTCACCGGGGAGGGCTGGGAGACCAACATGACGTACCCGGCCATGGGTTCGGCGGAAGCTGTGCGCGGCGGCACGTTGCGCATGTACGAGACCGATTGGCCGGCAACCTTGCGCCTGCAGGGCAAGGACTACAACACCGCCTTCAACTATCGGGCACGGGACCTTTGTCAGGAGTCCCTCCTGCGCGTGCACCCGTACACCTTGGAGTTCGTGCCGTGGCTCGCCACGCACTGGAAAATCTCCGAGGACAAGAGCACCTACACCTTCCGCATCAACCCGGAAGCCAAGTGGAGCGACGGCAAGCCCGTGGTGGCCCAGGACGTGGTCGCGACCTGGAAGCTCTTGATGGACGACCGCATTCTGTTGCCGTCCAACACGAC
>JAUHXY010000218.1 GCA_030426785.1 bacterium | reverse complement strand
CGGGGAGCGGGTGTTCAGCGCGGTGGCTCTCGACGCAGCGGCCGGCGGCGGAGCGCAAGTGTCCGCGTGGAGCGCCCAGGACGGAACGCTCCTTTGGACGCGTCCCGTGGTCGGCACGGGCCTCGAGGCGTTGGAGGTCAGCGCGGACGGCCAAACCATCGCCGTCGCGAGCGGTTTGCACCTGACCGCGCTGGGACAAAACGGGCAAACGATCACCCATCACTTCGTATCGGCTTCCCTCGGCGACGTGAGCCTCTCGGACGACGGACAAGTCATGGCCGGTGCCACCCTCGGCGGGACGCGCGTGTGGCAGCGGGATGCGGCGGGCTTCTTCGAGGCGGATTGGTATACGACCCACTCGGGCCAGGCGTTCGAGTCCCTCTCGGCGGAAGTGGACCTGTCCGCGGACGGTCGCGTCATGGCGGTCGCCCATTGGCGTTACCTGGGCGGTGCTTCGACCGCGTTCGAGTTGTGGGACACCCAAACGCACCAATTGCTTTGGCAGCAGGTCAGGCCGATCGCCAACCCCGCGCGTCAGGACTTACCCACCCAGGTCGAGGTGCATCCCTCCGGCGCCATGGCGGCCTTTGGCGCGTGGTCGGATGAGATCTGGCCCGAAGTGGTGACGGCGAGAGCCACCGACGCGGGTCTGGCCACTTGGCAAGCCATGGACCACGACCTGCCGGGCAGCGTGCGGGATCTGCGCTTGAGCGGCGACGGGGAACGCCTTGCGATCGCCTACAAGCAAGGCCATGCCCAAGCCTTTGGGGGGGTGGGCGCGGTGCGCACCCTGTCGTTGCAAACCCCCGAGCTGACTTGGACCAGCCCCGCTCGGCCAGGGCAGGCCTGCCGCTTGCAAGCCCAGCGCAGCGATGCCTGGTTCACCCTATTCCTGATTGGGCCCCGCGCAGCCCAGCCCACGGTGGTCGGCGGCGTCGCGGGCACCCTGTTGCTCGACCGCGCTCAGTTGAGCGTGCGCGCGGCCATCAACGACGCGTCCGGTAGGGCCCAATTCGATTGGGTGTGGCCGGCGGGATTGGGGAGCCCCCAAGCAGACCTGAGCGTGCAGTGTGCCTACCGCACACCGACCGGGACGGTCCTGGGGGAAGCCCTGGTGGCACCTCTGCTCCTGCCGTAGGGCGGCCCGCCGAGCAGCGGGGCCGACGGCGCGAGCGGCGATTCATCCCAAATAGGGATCCCCGGGGGAGCGATTCGCACGGGAATTCGGGATTCCTAGAGGCCGCCTTCAGCAAGGGGGGGCGCACCTCCGATACGGAGAGAGCTTCTGGATTCTCGCAATTCCAGCGAGTTTTAGTGCCCAACCCCCCGATTCCGTGAGCCCGAGTACCAAGAGACATCTCAACGTCGATGACGTCATCGCAGCGATTTACGCCGGCAGCGTCGAAGGGGGTCCGAACGGAAACCTGAAAGCGCAGGTCAAGCGCGTCTCGGTCGAGCTAGGACGACGCAAAGCGCATCAGTTCACGCGCCGTCTGTTGGACAGCTTGGCGCAAAACTCGGAGGACGCGGTGCAGTTGGAAGCCCTGGTGGTGCTGGGTTTCGCGCACCCCGACGTGATGCGCAAAAACCACATCACGTTGGCGAGCGAAGGGCGGCGCCTGAGCAAGCTGCTCGAGAAGCAAGAGCGCGACGATCGCGCTCGCGAGGTGCTGGAGTTGCTCTGCGAACGTTATCCCGACGACCGCAACCTGGAACTGGAGCTGGCGGGGGTGGTGCGTCGGTCCGGAAAGACCGAGGAACTCATCGAACGCTACCTCGAGCGGGCCCAGGAACACTTCGGACGCAAGGAGTTGGATCTGGCGTTGCCTTGGTTGCAGCAGATCATCGCCCTCGACCGCAACCGCAAAGACGTGACCCGCATGATCGCGGACATCCGTCATCACCAATCGAACCGGCGCCACTCCGCGCGGTCCAACCGCCGCTTCGTGGTGGTGTTCCTGATGGTGGGCGCTCTCCTGGCGGGCCTGGGGTATCGCGAGTGGAACATCCATCAGGAGACCCAGACGATTCCGATCGCGGATCGCAAGGACCTGAACTCTATGGCCGCGCGCATGAGTGCGTTGCAGGGCCTGCTCGATGACCACCAGCTCTGGCTGGGCCGCAACCGCGTGATGCGCGAAGTGAGCGAACTCGAGGTCGCCAGCCAAACCCTGCGCGAAGAAGCGCAGGCTGCGCAGGCACAGGAGCAGCAAGCCCTGGAGGAAAAGCGCACGCAAGCCGAATACCTGCGCCAGGAAGGGCTCAAAGCTGCCGACCTGGGGGACTGGAGTACGGCCCGCGAGCAATTCCAAGCCGCGTTGCTCGCCGCTCCCCAGGACTGGGAGCACCGGGCGACCCTCAAGAAGGACATTCAGGCCATCAAGGCCATGGGGAGTGGGCAGTGAGCTTTCTGTCGAGTTTCACCTCCAAAAAACGCATCCGAGCCGCCTTGCGGCGCTTGGGTCAGGACCCGTCCGCGGAGAACTACGTCGCCGTTGCACGCGAGCACGTGGTCGTGGGCAACCTGCAGGACATCCTGCGCGTCTGCTCCGAGGGCTTGAGCCTGCACCCAGGCAACGCGGAGTTGATGCGCATCGCCGAACGGGCCCGGCAGTTGCAACTGGACTCGCGCATTCGCACCCTCAAGCAGGACTTGAGTCTCTCCCCGCGCCCCGCCTTGTGGCGTGAGCTGTGCGACGTGCTGCTGGAGTGCGGCCGGCTGCAGCAAGCGGAAGAGACCGCCGAAGAGTGGTGGAGCCAGTCGGGTGGGGGCGAAGCGACCTACTACCGCGCCCGCGCCCGCGCTTTGCAGTTCTTCAACGGTTTCCGCTCGACCGACGGCAAGGTCGCGTGGGATCTGGCTCTGGAAGCGGTGCGCGAAATGCCCGGCGACACGCGCCCCCTGGAGATTCAGTACGACATCGCCAAGGCTTGCGGCGCTTGGGCGGATGCGCGCAAGGTGCTGGCCGATATCCTCGAGATCTCGCCCGGCCACCCGCAACACGAACAACGCTTCCGCGACGCCTCCCAGCGCGTGCACGACTCCAAGTCCTTGCGCGCTGGATTGGCCGAGGTGGAAGCCACCGGTCGCTTGACCGACAGCCCCGAATCGGCGGGCTCCCAGTCGAACGTGGCGATTCGCCCGCTGCTCAAGCGCATGGGCGCCGACAAGGACGTCAAAGCGGTCATCTTCCAACGGGGCGGCACCGCCCTGGTGCAAGGCCTGCACGGCGGCACCGCCGATCGCACGACGCGCGCGGTGCGCGAAGTCGGAGTGGCCGCCCGCAGCAGCGCCCGGCGCACCGGCGTGGGCCGACCGGTCGAGGTGTTGATCGAAGGATCCTTCGGCAGCCTGATGATTGCGCTCGGCAACTCCGGCACGGCAGCCTGCTGGAGCCAAACGTACATGAACCCGGAGCACGCCGAATCGCTCCAATCCATCACGGGGGCCACGGTCCCCAGCAAGGGGGCCCTCGCGTGAGAGAGATCTTGAACTCCCTCGTGCAGTACGAGGGCATCCAGTCCGCATCCGTCGTCTCCTTGGACGGCGTCTTGGTGGCCAGCGCGCTCGGACACGACGGCGGTCCGCAAGCGGCCGATCTATCCGACCACGAAGTGCAGCCGGTGCAAACCATGGCCGCCTTGGCCTCGGGTTGGTTGGGCGAAGTCATGCGCGCCGTGGGACCCTTGTCGTGGGACGTGCCTTACCGCTGCGTCCTGCGCGCGACGCAAAAGTCGCTCATCATCCACGCATTCCCCGGCAGCTTCCTGCTGCTGGTGACCGAACCGAACGTCGATCCGGAAGAGACGCGCTCTCTGATGGACGACGCCGTCCAGCAAATGGTGGCGCACATCCAGGCGTCCCACGCCGCAACCGCGCCCTATGCCGAGGGTGCTCATCCCCCGGGGGCCCTGCCCTCCCAACCTACCACCCCGTTGCGTCTCTCTACGCCCGGGGATTCGTCAGCGAGTTAGAAGGCTGAACCCATCATGGTGCAAATCAACTTCGCCCAGAAAAGCGTTACCGTCAAGATCGTCTACTACGGTCCTGGTATGTCCGGTAAGACCACGAACTTGGAGATCGTTCACCAAAGAGCTCCGGACAGCAGTCGTGGGGATCTGACCAGCATCTCGACGGACGGGGATCGCACCCTGTTCTTTGATTTCATGCCGCTGGATCTTGGAACGGTGGCTGGGATGCGGACGCAATTCCAGATCTACACCGTGCCCGGGCAGGTCTACTACAACTCCACTCGCAAGCTGGTGCTGCAAGGCGTCGACGGGGTCATCTTCGTGGCGGATTCCTCCGCGAACATGATGGAGGAGAACCTCGAGTCCTTGCGCAACTTGGAAGAGAACTTGGCCGAGTACGGCAAGGACATCTCCGAGATGCCGCTGATCATTCAGTACAACAAGCGCGACCTGCCAGATGCGTTGCCGGTGGCGGAGTTGGAAGCCAAGCTCAACCCCTGGGGCTGCCCGTCCTTCGAGGCGGTGGCCAACTCCGGGCAAGGCGTGTTCCCGACCTTGAAGGCCCTGGCCGCGCGCGTGCTCGAGTCGATCCACGATCGCACCGGCGCGCCCACCAAGCCCGGTCCCGGCTCCCAGGCCCCCGCGCAAACCCCGGCTCCGCCCAGCGCTCCGGCTCCCATGTCCGCGCCCAGCGCGGGAGGCCCGGCGAGCCCGCAAGCTGCTCCCGCCATGCCGAGCGCTGAGTCGCACAACCCGTCGGCGAGCCCATCGAACGCAGGCCAAACTCCGCCCGCCCCGTTCCCGACGCCGAACTCCCCGCAAGCGCAGCCGAGCTCGCCTTTCTCGGCGCCTGCTCCGCAAGCTTCGATGCCGCCGCCCCCGTTCCCTTCGCCGCCGCAGCAAGCACCCGCTCCGGTTCCCGCGCCCGTGAACAGCGCGTCGGCGGAGGCGTCCTCGACGCCGCCCAACCCGTTCCCCGCGCCCAGCGCGCCGAACATGCATGCACCGCAAGGGGGGCAGGGGCACCACGCTCCGCAGCACCCTGCTGCGCAACCGCAAGCGCCATCCAACCCTGAGCCGCAAGCCCCGCGCACCGCCGCGGGCCCGCCCACCGGTGGTTTGACCATGGGGGCTCCGCTGCCTCCGCAAGGTCTGAGTTTGTCGCAACCGCAAGCGCCCCAGGCACCGCAAGCCCCGCAGTCCCAAGGCGCAACGGGTTCGTTCGCGCCGCCGCAGGCTCCGCAAGCGCCAGGCCTCGGTCAAACCGGCATCCAACCGATGTACCAACCCAGCTCGCCGTCCACGCCGCAAGGCGGTCCGGGTGCGACGCATCCTAGCCTCAGCCAAACCGGGATCCGCCCGATGCCCGGCTACGGTGCTCCCGGAGCGCAAGCGGGACAACCGGGGCAAGCCGGTCATCCTTTCCCGCCCGTCGGCGCAGCGCCTGGCGCTCCCGGCAATCCGAACGCCGCAGCGCGTCCCGTGCCGCAGTCGACGCGTCTGAAGCCGCGTTCGCAGACGGTGACCATCACGCCCGCCGACAACAAGTCGGGCAAAGGCAAGTGGGTCTTTTTCACGCTCTTGCTGCTCAGCGCCGCCGGCGCAGGAGCCGCGTACTTCCTGGAACTCATCTAACCGGAGGCCAGCACCATGAACATCTCGGACGAACAACTCCGGCAGGACCGTTTGGTCTTTTATGCCCAGGATGTGCAGCGCCTCGATGAGGAGCTGGACAGCTTCCTCGAGCTTTCGAACGCCCGTTGTGCGCTCCTGATCGACGTGGAAGGCCACCTGGTGACGCGCCGGGGCGAAGCGGATCAAGCCTCGATGGAATCTTTGTCGGCTTTGACCGCGGGGTCCTTTGCAGCTACCCGCCAAATGGCCCAAATGATGGGGGAGAGCCAATTCAACTCGCTCTTCCACCAAGGGGCGCAGCAGTCCATCCAGGTCTCCCTGGTCGGCAACCGCACCCTGTTGGCCATCATCTGGGACGGCCGTACCAACTTGGGTTTGGTGCGCTTCTATGCCACCGAAACCGTCAAGCGCTTGGCGGAGATCTTCTTGGACCTCAGCCGTCGTGCTCCCCAAGAGGGTGCCGAGGGCCTGGGAGGGAACTTCGGTGCGGAGGCGGCTGCCGCGCTCGACGATCTGTTCTAGCGTTTCGCACGACCGACCCCTGGTAGGGGAAGCTTTGGATCACCGAGTGACGCTTTTGTCACTCGGTGATTTTTGTTTTTGAATAGGCCTGGCCCAAAAACAGGAAAGCGCGGTTGGCGGGGTTGCGGTGGGGGGCGGAAGGCACAATGAGGTGCATTCGCTACGTTGGTTTGAAGCGGTAAACTATTATTTTGCAGCCGCTTACATTGCGCCCGGTTTTGCGTTGCACCTACGCCGTAGCGAAGCAAAGCACTTCGCAACAAGCGAACGACAAAGCTACGCCGAGTTGGAAGCGATCATTTCCAAACGAAATACTGGAAAGTCTGTACGGAATAGATCCGAATATCCCCGTGATGTCGTGGATTCCTACATAGGTCCCTCGGGACTCTTTACCCCGACCCCCCACGGGGTCCATCGGAGATTTCTCTCATGGCACGAAAGAAAGCCACCCGCAAAAAGCGCACGACCAAAAAACGTGCGACGAAAAAGCGGTCCACGAAGAAACGCGCCACCAAAAAGCGCGCCACCAAGAAGAAGGCCAAGAAGCGCACCACCAAGAAGCGTGCGACCAAGAAGAAGGCCACCAAGAAGCGTTCGACGAAGAAGCGGGCTACCAAGAAGCGCGCGACCAAGAAGAAGGCCAAGAAGCGCGCCACCAAGAAGCGTGCCACCAAGAAGAAGGCCACCAAGAAGAAGGCCAAGAAGCGCGCCACCAAGAAGCGCGCGACCAAGAAGAAGGCCAAGAAGCGCACCACCAAGAAGCGCGCTACCAAGAAGAAGGCCAAGAAGCGCGCAACCAAGAAGCGTGCGACCAA
>JAUHXY010000217.1 GCA_030426785.1 bacterium | reverse complement strand
TCGAGCCCGGACCAAGGCTTCCATTGGTTGGCGAGTTCCTCCGCGCGCGCGAGCACCGGATCGCCCGGCTCGGACCAAGGCAACAAGTGCGGTGCTTGGTCCCGTTCGCGCAGGGCTTGGCGCATGGCGTCTTCGCGGTCCAGCACGCCCCAGTGCCCCAGAATTCCGAATCCGTCGGCCGAAGCGAGCGCGCTCTCCCCCAAGGCCAAGGCGGGACCCGCTTCGTGCCGCACCGGCTGGAAACGGCGCAAGGTCGGCTGCAACTGGATCTGCCAGGGCGAGACTTGTTCCTCGCGCAAGCGTTGATCGATTTCGTGAGCGACGAGGGGATCGACGCTGCGTTCCACGACCCGGAAAGTGGTCGGACAAAGCTCCGCCCACAGCACGTCGGCCAGATGGACGCGCCTTTCGGGGCGCGGCAAGCGTTGCAGGTCTTCGCGAATGTCTTTGGGCAGGCCAAACTCGGTCACCAACTCGCCCAAGTCCCCCAGCAGCTTGCGCGTCCAGCGGTCGGGACGGTGCAAGGCTCCTTTTCCGAGATGGCGCACCCGTTCTTCGGCGCTCAACACCACCGCTGGCTGCCAAGCCAAAGTCGCATGACGACCGTCTTCGAGCACGACCCAACGCCAACCGGCCAAGGGGCGTTCTTCGGCTGCGTCGGCTTCGAGGGTGCCGCTGCGCAGCCAAGCTTGCACGCGCGGGACCTGATCCCGATCGAAGCGCAATAAGCGCGGCGCTACGGGCACAAACTCTCCGGTGGCGCTGTCGGTCCCTTGCGGCAACAAGCGCAACAGCAATTCCCGCGGGTCCGCTCCCAGCGGCTCCGCCAGCGCAAGCGCCAAACGCTGCGGCGTGTGCGCGCGCCATAAGGAGCGCGGCGAGACGCTCAGGTCAAAGCATTCGACGGACAAGGCCAGGGCCTGTCCGTGGCGATCGAACAGTTCGAACGGGGTGCGCGGCGCTTCCGCGTTGATGCGCGGATCGGGCTGCTGGCCTTCGGCGGCGAAGGCGAGGTGCACGGAACGGCCCAGCACGACGAGCAACACCAAGGCCACCACGTGCACGGCTATGCGCCGCCGACCTTCGAAACTCGTACCGTGGTGGTCGCCTTGCGGCCCCGAACCCCGGGAAAACCAGCCGAGGCGTTGGGATCCCTCCTCGCGGGACCTCCTGGACCGACGGCGTGCGCTCATTGCACTCCGAAGCGCGAGCGCGCCCGATCCGGCTGCGGGGAACCTGCGTCGGGTGGTGCGTCGGAGGCATCCGGCGCTTCCACTTCCTTCTCCAGGGTATCGAAGGCCTCGGTTTGGCCCATGAACTCATAGCGCGAGATTTCGCTGCGCAACCCGGAGATGCGCCGCTCGTACCATTCGAGCTCGACCTGCATGGTTTGCAAGCGCGCGCCCTCATCGAAGTTGTCCGCCTGCACAAAACAAGCGTAGACCCCCATCGCCAACGCGGCCGTGCCGCACAACAACCCTAGGATGGTTCGGCTCATGCGCGCTCCCCTCCTTCCGTGCCGGAAGCTGGACCGCTTCCGGCCGACGCCCCCCGGAGGCGCCGCGCCGCCCGCAACTTGGCGGAACGCGCGCGCGGGTTTTGGCGTACTTCAGCGTACTGGGCCTGAGCTGGTTTTTTGGTAAGCACTTCCCACTCCCCGGCGCGAGCGCCTTCGGACAAGAAGCGTTTGACGACCTGATCTTCGCCCGAATGGAAGCTGATCACGGCCAGCACGCCATCGTGAGCGAGAGCATCGCGGGCGGCGGTTAAACCCGCTTCGAGCTCGGCTCCCTCCTGGTTGACGGCGCGACGCAAAGCCTGGAAGACCTTCGTCGCGGGGTGCAGCCGCCCCGTCCCTCCGACGGTATCGGCGATCAGAGACGCGAGCGCCCCCGTGCGCTTGAACGGCACGCGTTGGCGCGCGGCGCAAATGGCGGCTGCGATGGGCCTGGAACGATGCTCGTCCCCCTCGGTGAAGAACAGATCCGCCAAGTCCTGCTCACTCCACGTGTTGACGATATCGGACGCGCTCACTTCCCGACTGGGATCCATGCGCATGTCCAAAGGACCGTCGTTCTGGAAAGAAAAACCGCGTGAAGGCCGATCGAGTTGGAGCGAGCTTGCGCCCACATCCATCAACCACCCGATCGGCCGTTCACGACGGAGTTCGCGCATCCAGTGCGCGAGTTGGGAGAGCCGTGAACGCTCGATGCGTACGCGATCCCCAAAGGCCTGCAAGTTCTTCCGCGCGATCTCGAGAATCTCGGGATCTTGGTCCGTGCCAAAGACACGGACCTCGGGAAGCGCTTGCAGAAGCAACGCCGTGTGCCCCCCGGCACCCAGCGTTCCATCCACGATCCAGCCAGAGGTTCTCAGGGAAGGTGCCCTACCCCCCAGCAGGGCGACCACCTCTTGGCCAAGGACCGGGATGTGCACAGGCGCAGGATCAGGACCCATCGATCCACCTCCTGCACGATCTTGGGACGACGACCCGCCCAAAGCGACGGCGTCGTGGTTCGTCCGCAAACGCGGCGTAGGGAGACTCTGCAGGATCACGCGGACCTCCCCGGCGCGTTGGGGCCGGAATCTCCGGCCAACAGCGATTCGAGTTCATCGAAGTCTTCCTCCCCCTGCTCGGCGCTGAAAGCTTCCCAGCGCGGCTTGGACCAGATTTCGATGCGATCCATCACGCCCACCATGACGACCTCTTTGTCGATGGCGGCCATCTCCACCAGCTTGGCCGGCAGCAACAGCCTTCCCGAGCCGTCCAGGTGGATGCGCTGGGAGACGCTGAAGATCAGGCGCTGCAAGCGGCGGGCTTCCTTGGGGGCGTAAGCCTCGGTGTTGAGGCGGGCCAAGGCGCGGTTGAAGCCGTCTTCGGGGAACAGGTAGAGGCAGCCGTCCAGGCCCCGAGAGAGCACCCCGACCCGTTGCCCTTGGGCGTCCATGGGCAGGCCCTGCTGAAAGCGCTTGGGCACGAAGACCCGCTTTTTGGAGTCCACGGAGTGGTCGGACTCCCCGCAGAAGACGAATCCGCCTCCCGCAGGGGGTTCGGCTGCATCGCCGGTCCACCCAGATCCACTTTGCCCCATTGGGGTATCTTTTCGCCCCACCGCTCGGGCGGCAAGACCCGGGACGCTTTTTTGCACGAGGACCAAAAATCGGACCGGGGAGGGCGCGGATCGATCCCTGGTGGAGTCCGAATCGTGAAGCCCTAGATGTGGTGCTCGGGGGGGGTCCTCGGGGCGGTCGGGAGACCGATCGGCGGTCCCGCGCGCGGCACCGCCCCCTCTCTCCTTCGGCACCCATCCCGATCACTGGCCCGGGATCGGCCCCTTTCGGCGGGGGATCGAGCAGCCTCTGCGCCGTAGGATACGAGTCATGATCCTCCCCCTCCTGGCGCTCGCCGTTTTGGGGCCGTCTCCGGCGCCCCAAGAGGCTCCGGCCCCCTTGCCTGCGGTCTACGAGATCCGGTCGGGCTTGGCGATCGAGTCCCTCGGGGCTCGTAGCCGGTCGCCGATCTACACCTCGGGCCTCGAACATGCCCGCGCGATCGGGCTTCTGCCCCTCCCCAAGGAGGGTAGCGTGCTCGAGCACGCCGACGGCACCAGCAAGGCTTGGCGAGCGATCGAAGCCGACGAAGACGGCCGCTTTCGGGATCGCAGCCTGCGGGGCGGGTGGATCTACGCCTCTTTGCATCTGCCCAAAGGCGCCGGCGGATCCTTCGTGCTGGAGGCCCAGGGACACTCCTTCGTGTTGGTGGACGGCTATCCCCGTGCGGGCGACGTGTACGGCTTGGGCACGAGTCGGTTGCCCATGCACCTACCGGAAGGCACGCACGACTTCTACTTCCGCGTCGGCCGCCCGCCGGTCCAGGCTCGCCTGGTTCGCTGCCCCCACCCCATCGATTTTGTCGACGTGGACACGACCCTTCCCGATGTGGTGCGCGGGGAAACGGAACGCTTGTGGGTCGGACACCTCATCTCCAACGCCAGCGATCGATCCATGCAGGGTTGGAGCGTGCTCGCTTCGGCCCAACCCTACGGCTCGGCCGAATTGCCGACCCCAGTGCGCACGCCGATACCGTGGTTGCTCGCTGGAAGCCAACGCAAGCAGGCCATCGCCGTGCCAGCTCCGCTGGCCGATCCCGGCGAAAGTTACAGCGTGCGCATCGAACTGCGCGATGGAACCGACAACACCGTGGTCGAACGCACGCTCCTTTTGGCGGTGCGCACGCCTTGGCAAAAGCACAAGCGCACCTTCCGTTCGGAAGTGGACGGCAGCGTGCAGTACTACTCGGTTTGCCCTCCACCCCCAGCCCTGCCCGCCGGCGAAACTCCCGCGTTGGTATTGAGCTTGCACGGCGCGAGCGTCGAAGCCACCGACCAGACGCGCGTGTACCAACCGAAAGACTGGGCCTACATCGTCGCCCCCACCAATCGTCGTCCCTTTGGATTCGATTGGGAGGATTGGGGCCGGCGCGACGCGCTGGAAGTGTTGGACCTAGCCGCCGAGCGTTTCGGCACCGATCCGAAGCGCACCTACCTGACGGGACACTCGATGGGTGGGCACGGGACTTGGCAGATCGGAGCGCACGCCTCGGACCGCTTTGCCGCCATTGCGCCTTCGGCCGGATGGAAGGACTTTTGGAGCTACGCGGGTGGCGCAACGTTCGAAGAGGGTGACCCGATCGGCGCCCTCTTCGCGCGCGCCGCCCAGCCGAGCCGCACGGGTTTGTTGCGGGAAAACTACCACCACGGCGGGGTGTACATCCTGCACGGGGACGCCGATCCGACCGTGCCCGTCCGGGAAGCCCGCGCCATGCGCGACCTTTTGGTGGAACTCGGTCACCAAAACTTCGCCTACTTTGAAAAACCCGGCGGCAACCATTGGTGGGCGGACGAATGCGTCGATTGGCCGCCAATCTTCTCGTTCTTCCAACACAACCAACGCACCGATTGGCGCCGCGCGCTGCAACTGCAGTTCACCTCCGCTTCGCCGGCTTTGCGCTCCCAGCACGGGTGGTTGCGAGTGGAACAAGCCCAGCGCGCGATGGATCCGCTGCGCCTCGAAGCCCACCTGCGCCCGGAGGATGGTGCTTTGGACTTGGCGGGCGAAAACCTCGAACGGTTCCAAATCGACCTGACCCCGTTTTTGGAAGGTGGGGTCGATTCCGCGCTATGGCCTGCCGACCAGGATCTGACCATTCACTGGCTGGACGCGCAACTCACGGTCCCCTACGCCGAGTTGCACGAGCCCATCGCCCTCGGACCCGGCCCGGGACAAAGCCTGACGCGGCGCCCCGCGCAGCTAACGCCCGACCACAAGAATCCGACCCGCATGGGCCCCTTCAAAGCAGGCTTCGACCACCGCATGGTGTTCGTCTACGGCAGCATCGGGACGCCGGATGAAAACGCTTGGTCCTTCGCGAAGGCGCGCTTTGACCACGAAACGTGGCGCTATCGCGGCAACGGATCGGTGACGCTCGTCCGGGACGTGCACTTCGATCCGCGCCAATATCCGGACCGCTCGATCGTGCTGTTCGGCAACCAGGACACGAACGCCGCCTGGAATAGTTTGCTGGGCCAAGCCCCCATCGCGCTCCGGCGCGGCGTGGTCGCCATCGGCGAAACGCGCAGGGAAGGCGAAGACCTCGCGTTGCTCGCCACGTACCCGCGGCCCGACAGTGACTCCGCCAGCATCGTGGTGATCGGCGGTACGGGCCTGCCCGGCCTGCGGCTCACCGATACCCTGCCCTACTTCGTGTCTGGGGTCGCGTACCCCGACTGGACCGTGCTCGATGTTTCCTTTCTGAAAAAAGGTCTGCCGGGTGTGCTCGGAGCGGGATACTTCGCTTCGGACTGGGGTTGGCAAGGCAACGCGGAATCCCACTGGCGCACGCCTTAAGCCCCCTCCTTATGCCCTCACGCGCTCGCCCCTCCCGGGCGACGCTCTTCCCTTCCCCTTTCCCCTTCCACGACCATGAACCTAGCCTCTCTCGGTTGCTTGCCTTTGCTCCTGCTCCCTCTCGCTTGCTCGACGGTGGATTCGTCGACCCACCAGGACCCCGCTCCCCATCCCGAGGCGGCGCCGCAGGATCACGACGATCCTTTTGCGCAGGCCCAAGCGGTGGACGCCGCCCAGCGGGATGCCTTGCTCAACGCGGTCAAGGCCCTCGAAGGCCGCTGGACCTCGGAGGGCGGAGACACGCTGTTCGAAATCACCTCCGCCGGTTCGGTGGTGCGGGAAACCATGATGCCCGGCCAGGAAATGGAAATGGTCAACATGTACTCCCTGGACGGTAACGCCCTGCGCATGACGCACTACTGCGGAGGCGGCAACCAACCCCACATGGTGGCAACCCAAGTGGACGGCAAGGACATCGTCTTCGCCGCGAACGGCGTCAGCGACCTGAAGGACTCCGACCAGGTCTACATGGGGTCCATGACCCTGCGCCTGGTGGACGAGGACAAGTTGGAACAACACTGGTTCTCGCACACCCCCGATGGGGTTTCGGGCCCCATGGTGTTCGCCTACACGCGCGTCGACTGATCTTCCCGTCCCCCGTCTCGCGCGCACTCTCGGGTAGCTTTCGGCTCCCTGGGAGTGCGCGCCTGCGCTGCCTTTCCTTCCCCGCTTTCCGATGCAGTTCGTGATGATCGGCGCGGCGCTCTTCAGCCTGGCTTGGAGCCAAGCGAACCCGCCGGCCCCACAGGAACCGTTCCCCTACACGACGCCCGCCTTCGACGACTTCTTCCCCGACGATGTGGAAGGAGGTCGCGCTTTGGACGCCTTTTGGACACGCCGACACGCGCGCACGCCCCACCCGGATCGCGACCTGCCGATCATCCGGCGCGGCTTGCGCCGCACGACGGTGCCGCGCACCTCGATCCTGCGCTGGGTGGGCAACAAGTTCATCTGGGAGAAAAACCCGCAGCAGCCCGACGCCATCCAGATC
>JAUHXY010000216.1 GCA_030426785.1 bacterium | reverse complement strand
GACGCGCAACGGGCCGCCAAAGAGGCCGCTAAGAAACGCGCCGCCGAAGAAAAGGCCCGCAAAGCCGCCGAGCCCACCCAACCCAAGGGCAAGGTCCGCAACCCCTACAAGTTCAAGCAACTCGAAGACCGCATCATCCAACTCGAGGAAGAACTCGAATCCCTCAACGCCCAAATGACCCAAGAAGAGGTCTACACCAATTCCGACAAACTCATCGACGTGCAATACCGCGTCGCCGAGGTCGAAAAGGAGTTGGAAGAGGCGAACGAGGAATGGGCCAATTGGGCGTGATCGCCGGCCCCTGGGGTGGGATGGAGAAGGGGCCCGACCAACGGGCACTCAACGAGGCAAGCTTGTCCGAACCAGGAGCCGCGCAAGATTGGATTCGTGGTCTGATCGACGAGTCGCTCACCCAATGCGCTAGCGGGTAGGATGGGCGGGCCGCGCTCCCCGGGCTTCGACCGAAAACGGAGGGAGCCGGACGCGCAACGCCAGCCCATGAAATCGCTCACTACGATCCTGCTGCGGACCCTCCACGACCGTTCGAACCGGCGCAACTTCATCATTTTGCTGCGCTTCTGCGTCGCGCTGTTGTTGATGGTGGCGCTGTACAGCGTGGTGTTTCACTTCCTGATGCTGCGCGAGGATCAGGAGTACAGTTGGGTCACCGGGATCTATTGGACGTTGACGGTCATGTCGACGCTCGGATTTGGCGACATCACATTCCACACCGACATCGGGCGCTTGTTTTCGTTGCTCGTGTTGCTGTCGGGCGTGGTGTTTTTGTTGGTGCTGCTGCCGTTTACGTTCATCGAGTTCTTCTACGCGCCTTGGATGGAATCCCGGGCCGCCGCGCGGGTCTCGAACCGTGTCCCAGCGGGGACCAAGGACCACGTGGTCCTCACCCGCCATGGCCCCATCACCGCCGCATTGATCGAGCGCCTGGAGAGCTTCGGCTACCCCTACGTCGTCATCCTCTCGGACTTTGACGAAGCGCTGGCCGTCCACGACCAGGGCATCCACGTCATGCTCGGGGACATCGACGACCCCGAGACCTACCTACGCGCCAACATCGACGAAGCGGCGCTGGTAGCCACGACCTTGGATGAAATCCTCAATACGAGCGCCGTGTTCGCCGTGCGCGAGGTCAACAAGCGTGTTCCGGTGCTCGCCACCGCGCGGCGTACTTCGGCCGAAGAAAACCTGCAGGTGGCGGGCTGTACGCGGGTCTTGCAGCTCCACAACATGATGGGGCAGGCTTTCGCCCGGCGCACCCGCGGCGCGGACGCCACCTCCCACGAAATCGGCCGCCTCGAAGGGGTTTTGATCGCCGAAGCCAACGCCGCGGACACGCACTTGGTGGACAAAACCCTCGCCAAGACCACGCCGCGCGACTTGGGGGGCGTCACGATCGTGGGCGTCTGGGAACGCGGCACGTTCGAGTTGGGGGGCCCTGACACCAAGATCGGACCCAATTCCGTGCTGGTCTTGGCGGGATCCAAACAGCAACTCGCGAACTTTGATTACCGCTGCCAAGAGGCTCGTTCGCAGAAAGAGGTCCCCACCGCCCAGGTCCTCATCGTCGGCGGCGGACGGGTTGGCAAAGCCACGGCCAGCGCTCTCGCCAAGCGCGGCATTTCTTACCGCATCATCGAAAAGAACCGGGACTTGGTCGGGGTGGACGAGAGCTATCTCTACGGGGACGGCTCGGACCCCAAGGTCCTAGAACGCGCTGGCATCCAGGACGCCACCACCATCATCGTCACGACCCGCAACGACGACACCAACGTGTACGTCACGATCTACTGCCGCCGCGTGCGACCCGACGTGCAGATCATCGGCCGCGCTACCGTGGAGCGCAAAGTGGCCGCCCTGCGCCGGGCCGGCTGCGACTTCGTGTACTCCTACGCATCGATGGGCGCCAACACCCTGTTCAACCTGCTCAAACGCACCGACATCTTGATGATGGCGGAGGGCCTCGACGTCTTCAAAGTGAAGGTTCGCGGGTCGCTCGCCGGAAAAACCATCGCCGAGTCGTCGATCCGCCGCGACACGGGCTGCAGCATCGTCGCCATCGACATCGGCGAAGAGGGCCTGCAGGTCAACCCCGCCGCCGAAACGGTCCTCCAGGACGGTCAAGAGATCGTGCTGCTGGGCATGATCGAGTCCGAGCGCCGCTTCCTCGAGGCATATGGGCCGGGTTGATGGGCCTGCGGATCGACGACCCCCCCTTTGCCGCGCCAACGACCAACAAGAAAGGGTGAGCCCAAGGGGACACGCCGAGACCCCTAGAAGGCTATCGGGATTGTGCTGGCTAAGGTAGGCCCGACGCCGGTGGGGCCCTATAGTCTGCCTCTCCGAGAAACCTCGAATCAGGCCCCGGAAACGCCGTGCAAGAATTCATCCAAGCCATCGAAAGCGCCATCGTTGAGGCCACCGGGCTCGAAGCGGGCTCGTTTTCGCTCGAAAAGCCGCGCAAAGCGGAGTTGGGGGACTTTGCGTTTCCTTGCTTCCTGCTGGCGAAGCGCGACAAGGGCAACCCCGCCAAGATTGCCGGGGAGCTCGCGGGCAAGCTGAACGAAGCCCTCGACGGCATCGAAGCCATCGCGACGGGCCCCTA
This sequence comes from bacterium, assembly GCA_030426785.1. Classification (GTDB taxonomy): domain Bacteria; phylum Planctomycetota; class UBA1135; order UBA1135; genus NORP259. Next base: position 4,435 of record JAUHXY010000216.1, on the reverse strand, counting down.
TCTAAACTTCAAGGTCGACCGCGGCGACCTGGCGCGCTCGATCTTGAACGGCGTCCTTAGCGCGGGCGAAGCCTACGGCAACTCCGAAGTCGGCCAAGGCAAGACGGTCGTCATCGACCTCTCCTCCCCCAACATCGCCAAGCCCATGTCCGTCGGGCACCTGCGCTCGACGGTCATCGGGGCCGCTATCCAGCGCTTGCACGACGCCCTCGGCTACAAGACCGTCGGCATCAACCACATCGGTGACTGGGGCAGCCAATTCGGCAAGCTCGTCGCCGCCGTCGACCGTTGGGGCGACACCGTCGACTTGGAGGGCGATCCGATCAAGTCGCTGCTCGCCTTGTACGTGCGCTATCACGAGGAGGAGGAAAACGACCCGGTATTGCAGGCGGCGGGGCGCGCCGCCTTCCAAGAACTTGAGAGTGGCGTCGACGGCCACGTGCGTGCGGTTTGGCGCAAGTTGACGCAGCTTTCCATGGAGGAATTCAACCGCACCTACGCGCGGCTGAACGTGAGCTTCGACGAGGTGCGTGGCGAGGCGTTTTACGAGGACTACCTCGAACCAACCATCCAGCGCATCGTCGACGCAGGTATCACCGAAGAGTCCGAAGGGGCCCTGATCGTGTCCCTGAAGGAGTTTGGCGAAAACGTGCCTCCGTGTTTGCTGCGCAAGTCCGACGGCACGACTTTGTACGCCACGCGCGACATGGCAGCGGTCTTCCATCGTTACGAGCTGTACCACTTCCACCGCTGCTTGTACGTGGTGGGAGGCGACCAGCGCTTGCACTTCCAACAGCTCAAGTACGTGCTGCAGCGCATGGGCCTCGACTGGGAAGACCGCGTCGAACACGTCGCGTTCGGCATGATGCGCTTGCCCGAAGGCAAGATGAGCACTCGCAAGGGCCAGGTCGTCTTCCTGGAGGACGTGCTCGACCGCGCCGCCGAAGAGGCCGGCAAGATCATCGCCGAAAAGAACCCCGACCTGGAAGGCGCGGCCGAAATCGCCGAACAAGTCGGCGTGGGCGCGGTCATCTTCAACGACCTCAAGCGCGAGCGCGTCAAGGACATCGAGTTCGTGTGGTCCGAGGTGTTGTCCTTCGAAGGCGACACCGGCCCTTACGTGCAGTACACGCACGCGCGGCTCGCCAGCATCCTGCGCAAGTCCGAAGCCGGCGCTTTAGAAGGCACGCCGGACTACGCCGCCTTGGCGGAAAGCGCTCCGTTGTTGCTAGCCTTGGGTCAATTCCCCGGGGTGCTCGAAAAGGCCGCCGATCGCGCCGAACCCTCGGAACTCACCCAATATCTCTTGGGACTCGCGCGCGAGATCAACTCGTGGATCGCCGCCAACCGCGTGCTCGGCCAGGAGCCGGGCGTGACCACGGCGCGGTTGCAGCTCGTCGATGCAGCGCGCATCGTTTTGGCGCGTGGACTTTCCCTCTTGGGAGTCGCGGCGCCGGATTCTATGTAAGCGGCCCTGCAGCTCTTCCGCGCTCGCGGACCTCCCATGAACCACTCCGCGCGCAGCGGTCTGCTCTTCGCCGCTATCACAGCCCTCCTGTGGGGATTCCTCGCGATCGCCATGAAGGTCGCGGCGCAGCACGTTCCGGTCTTCACGATCGTTTGGTTCCGCTTTAGCTTCGCTTTTGCCGCCTTGGCCGTGTGGTTCCTCCTGCGCCATCCCGGGCACTTGCAGATTTTGGTGAAGCCTCCGGGCCTCGCCGTCTTCGCCGCCCTCGCCTTGACCGCCAACTACCTCGGGTATCTGGCAGGACTGGATTACACGACGCCGACCAACGCCCAAATCTTGATTCAAACCGCGCCGCTCATGCTCGCGCTGGTGGGCATCGTGGTGTTCAAAGAGCGACTCGTCGGCGCTCAATGGATCGGCGTGATCGCGGCGTTGGTGGGGTTTTCGCTGTTCGCCTACGACCAGCGCCAAGGCCAGGTGGTCGCGGCCAGCGATTGGCTGACCGGCAACGGGCTGATCTTCGGAGCGGCGGTGGCTTGGATGTTGTACGCGGTGGGTGCCAAGGTGCTCGGGCACCGCGGCGTGCCGCCCCAGAAGCTCAACCTGTTCCTGTACGCGCTGCCCGCCGCCACCCTATGGGTCTGGGCAGACTTCGGGGTGCTCGCCGGGCTCTCGTGGAGGATGTGGCTCTTGATGGCCTTCCTCGGTGCCAACACTCTGGTCGCCTACGGGTGTTTGGGCGAGGCCTTCAAGCGCATCCCCGCCTACCAGGTCAGCTTGATCATCACCCTCAACCCGCTCATCACCCTGGCGGCCATGGCGGGACTCGGTACCCTGCAGCTCGACTGGGTTCCTGACGATCGGGTCGGTGGACTCGGCTATGGGGCCGCGTTGTTGGTGGTCGGTGGCGTGATGCAGGTGCTGCGCAAGGCGGAGACCCGCGAAAATGCGACTTCCCAGGACGCGGATCCTTTCGCGCAGCAAGATCCGTTGGAAGGCTCCGGCGAGTCGACTTCTTAGCGCGCCCAAGCCACTCGGCCGGTCCTGGCCACCACTTGAGTCGAAGCGGCCCTAGGATGTCGTAAACCCCTACCAATGGGGCACTTATCTCAGGTCGGGACAGTCCTCTCCCTATTAATGGCAGTGCTCGGTCAAGCACCCCCCAGGGTCATCCGAAAAGTGCAAGTGGACGAGTGTCGCCTCTCGATCGATGCGCCGACGTCCTGTGGAGGACCCTGTGCTCGAGCGCTTCATTCGCGACATCCCCGATTTCCCCAAGCCGGGGATCCTGTTTAAGGACATCACGCCTTTGCTGCAGGACGCGGGAGCCCTCAAGCAAACCATCGCCGGTCTCGCCGCAACGGTCGATCCCGACTCGTACGACGTGATCTTCGGCATGGAGTCCCGCGGCTTCATCTTCGGAACCGCCCTCGCCCACCACGTTGGCAAGGGCTTCGTTCCGATCCGCAAGCCGGGCAAGTTGCCCCACCAGACGGTCTCCCAGGATTACGAGCTGGAGTACGGGACCGACACCCTTCAAGCCCACATCGACGCCTGCCAGCCCGGGGATCGGGTGTTGTTAGTCGATGACCTGCTGGCCACCGGCGGGACCTTGGGCGCCTCGGTGGAACTCGTTCGCAAGTTGGGAGGGGAGCCCGTGGCCGCTTCGGTCGTCATCGAATTGACGTTCCTGAAGGGTCGCGAGCGGGTCGCCGGCATTCCGGTGCACTCGCTGCTCCAGTACTAGCGTTCGAGTCCCGCTCTCCCCGAGTTTGGACACGATCATGACCGCAAACAAAAACAGCGCCGCCAAAAGAGAAGCCACCACGCAGCCCGTGCCCGTCGAGGAGATGGTCACTGAGGACATCTGGGGCCTCTACCGCGAGACCAAAAACGCCGGTCCGGCTAGGGCGCGCGAGCTGGAGCACATCCGCAACGTGCTCATGGAGCGGCACTACCCCCTGGTCAAGTACATCGCCGAGCGCCTGTTGCAGACCCTGCCGAAGTCCATCGAGCTCGACGACCTGGTCTCCGCCGGCCTCTTCGGCCTGATGGACGCCATCCGCGGCTTCGACCCCGACCGCGGCATCAAGTTCAAGACCTACTGCACCACCCGGATCCGCGGCTCGATCCTCGACCAACTGCGCAGCCAGGACTGGGTCCCGCGCCTCGTGCGCCTCAAGGCCAGCCGCATCGACAAGGCCCTGCAGAAACTGACCGGCGAAATGGGCCGCGAACCCACCCACGCCGAACTGGCCGAAGCCCTCGAGATGGACCACCAGGAACTCTCCAAGGAGATCCAGGCCGGCTCCGCCAAAAGCATGTACTCCCTCTCCGACAAGTGGGAGGATCGCGACGACGATTCTTCTATGGAAAAAGTGGACGTACTCGAGGACAAGCGGTCGATAGATCCCATAGGTGAGCTGAACAAGCAGGACATGATGTCCTACATCACCCGCTCTCTGACCCACAAAGAACGCTTCATCATCGAGCAGTACTACCAGGTCGGCCACACCATGCGCGAGATCGGCGAGATGCTCTCCCTGACCGAAAGCCGCGTCTGCCAGATCCACTCCAACGTCATGAGCCGCCTCAAAAGCCTCTTCGGATCCAAGACCTCGACGATGTTGATGTAAACCGCATAACCCCCCTCCCTTTGGAACCCCACTCCGGCCCCTCCCGGTGTGGGGTTCCTCCTTTTGATGGTCGTTTCCTGGTTTTTGCCCGCAACCCTTGTTGCATCGATCCGCGCGCCATTGGGCTGTTGGGGCGTGATACAGTGACAAGCACGCCCCCCCTATGGAACAAGCGACCACACCATGAAAACAACTGCAAAAGAGCCAACCTGGATACCCGCTTTCCTAAAGTTCCTATGGGTTGTGCCTTGTCTTGTCGCGTCCTGTCAGGCCACGGAACCGCCGCATAGGGTTCTGGGGCCTGACGAGGTGGGGCACGTGGAAAGCGGGG
>JAUHXY010000215.1 GCA_030426785.1 bacterium | reverse complement strand
CAACGGTCGGGAGCGCCGCCGGCCAGGACGAGGCCGCGGGTTTCGACGGCGGCCAGGAGGGCGTAGGCGAGGTTCATGATTTCGTCCTCGCCCATGTACGGGGAACCCATGTGGGGCGTGGACCAACGCAAGCCGTAACCGGGCTGCCAGGCGTTCAAGAAGCGCCAGCGATATTGGGGCAGGATTTGTTCGAATGCCGGGCGATCGACGACCGCGAGACCGAGCAAACCCAAGGCTCCGCCGGGCTCGCCGTAGGCGTGGCTGTTGAACATCCAGGGGTGGCGCTCGACCATGAACGCGGTGAGGGCTCGGCGCATGTGGTTTTCGCCGCCGCGCAGTTCTTCCGCCAAGGCGGTCAGGCCCGAGCGCGACCAAAACTCGTCCCGATCGCGGTGCGAGCCGTTGTAGCCCATGCCCCCGTGCCCGTCCTGGGCCGGGTCGGACCAAGCGTGCTCCATGTAGGGCTGAATGTGCTCCCACACGCGACTGTCGACGCCGCAACGGCGGGCTAAAGCATCGAGCACCAAGAGGTGTGCGGCGGGCGCGGTCAGCGCTTTGTCGTCGTAGGGCAAACCGCTCGGGCCGTGGCCGAAAGCTTGCGTACCCCACTTACTCGGGTGGGTCGTCGTGGGCAACCACTCGACCGCCTCGCGCACCCAAGCCAGGCTGTGCTCGTCGCCCGTTGCCAGATAGTGCTCGGCGAAAAACCAGCCGTGAAACGCGATGCTCCAGTACGCGAGTCCGGTCATCTCGCTGGGTTTCGGGTTCTTTTGCAGCAAAAACGCCTGACAACGTTCGATCGCTTCCCGGTGGGCCTTGTCGCGGGTGCCCAGCAGTGCGAGTCCGCCGAGCGCCGCGTTGACCACGTCGCTTTTCGGCCAGCCGCCGTTGCGGTTTTGGTGGGCAGCGACCCACGCGATCAAGTCTTCGCGCAGAGCGGCATCGAGGGGGCCGCGCGTGAGCAGTTGGGACTCTTCGCGCCACTTCTTCTTGGCCAGGAATTCGGGCGCCAAAGCGATCTCTAACTGCGCACCCTCGCGCAGAATCGTCAGACGCAGCTTCGAGTCCTGCGCCAGCAAGGCGCGTTCCAAAGCACGGCCTAGGCGTGCCTCGTGGCTGTCTCGCCACCAATCCCAGCCCGGTGCGATGCTGGACGCGGCCAAGGGCACGCCTTCGATGGCCGTGACGAGATCGCCGCGGCGCAAACCCGCCTTGTCGGCCGGCCCATCGGGTTCGACGCGGCAGACCGAAAAGGCCCGCGCCTTGTGTTCGGTGATGGCGTACAAGCCGAGCGCTCCGCTGGCCAACCAATCGGGCCCGAGGTGGCCGTTGGGCTTGCCGAGCAGCTTGCGGGACGGCTCGGGGTGATAGCGCTCGAAGGCAAAGTCGTCGAGCACCAGTTCCAGACGCCCCGGGGAACGCACTTCGACCTGAAGCACCAACTCTTGATCCGCCAGCGCCGCCAACCGCTTGGCCGGCAGCAACCATTCAAGCCGTACGAGGTCCCCCGCGAGGGTCTTTTCGCTCACCTTGATGCGTGTTTGATCGACCGCTTTGCGTTTGCCGGCTCGAAACAGCGCAAGGTCCACGCGTCCCCGGCCTTGCACCGCCAGAACGTCTACACTGATCCGCCCGAACCACGCTTCAGGGTCAAGGCCTTCGGCCTCGGGCGCCGGGGGCAACCGAAACGTGAAACGCCAATCGGTTCCGCCTTGCACGCGCGCGGCTCGGTTGCCCTCCGCACCCAAGGTCTCGATGGCGGCGTTGGAGCCGTTCATCTCGTAGCCCTGCACTGGCTTTTGCGCCTGCAAATCGCCGTTGGGCAGCGGAATCACGTCCCAGGCGAACCCTTGCCCCGCCCACAGGGTGCCGAGCACCAGGAACAACATCGAGCGCGAGAGCCTCCGGAACATGGCCCCCACTCTAGCGCCACGAATGCCGCGAAGCCGTAGAATGCCGCCATGTCGGAACATTTCGCGACCGTGGATTGGGCAGCGGGGCCCGAACCGTTCACCTACGAGACCTACACCCGCGATCATGCTTGGCAGTTTCCCGGAGCCCAGCCCGTGGCCGCGTCGGCCGCGCCCGAGTACCGCGGCAGCGCCGAGCGCGTGGACCCCGAACAGGCCTTGGTGGCGGCGGTGGCGAGTTGCCACATGTTGACCTTTCTCGCGATCGCCGCCAAAAAGCGCATCGAGGTACTTTCCTACCGCGACGAAGCGGTCGGGGTCCTGGACCGCAACGCCGCCGGTCGCTTGGCCATCACCGAGGTCACCTTGCGGCCCCACATCGTCTTCGCCGAAGCTCCCAGCGCCGAGGTCCTGGAGAAGATGCACCACCTCGCCCACGAGCAATGCTTCATCGCCAACTCGGTGAACTGCGCGGTGCGGGTCGAGTCGGCCTAAACGGACTCCCGGACGCCATTCTCCGACCGAAATGGAGAGCGGCTTGGGCGGAATGAGGCGGCGGCGATATCATCGGCCCATGCGCATCGCTTTCCTGCTGCTGTTTGGGTTGTTCGCTTGGGTGCCGGCTGCGGAGGCGCAAATCACTCCGCGCACGAAGGCCAAAGTCGTGTTTGTCACGGGCGACGAGGAATATCGCTCCGAAGAGTCGATGCCCATGTTGGCGGCGATCTTGGAGCGCGATTACGACATCGACGCGACGGTGTTGTACGCCGTAAATCAGCGCGGCGAGATCGCGCCGAATCACCTGACGAACATCGCGGGTTTGGAGGCGCTGCGGGACGCGGACTTGCTCGTGATGTTTACGCGCTTCCGGGCGTTGCCCGAGGAGCAGTTCCAAGCCATCCTCGACTACGCGGAAAGCGGCCGGCCCATGGTGGGATTCCGCACGGCAACCCATGCTTTTCTGTACAAAGACGGGCCCCTCAAGGCGTGGAACGACGAGTTTTCGATCCGCTTCTTCGGGCAAAAGTGGATCACGCACCACGGGCATCGTTCGACGACCGAGGTGTCACCGGTGGCTGCGGCCGAGCACCCGATCCTGCGCGGGGTGGAGTCGTTTGATGCGCCTTCGTGGTTGTATCACGTGGAAGGGGGCGGCGATGCTTTGCCCGCGGATCACGTGCCCCTGTTGCGCGGTCGCGCGGTGAACTCGAATCACTCGAACCATGAACGTTTTCCGCTGGAGCAAACCGTCGCTTGGGCGCGGGAGCGGGAGATGGCGAATGGAACCCACCAGCGAGTGTTCTTCACGACTTTGGGGCATCCGTACGACTTTGCGCAAGAGTCGATGCGCACGCTTTCGCTGAACGGGATCCTGTGGGCGCTGGGTCGGGAGGCCCAAATCCCCGCGGGTGGGTGTGCACCCGAGACGGTATTGGCCTATCGCCCAACGCAAGCGCAGTACGGCGGCGCGGTTCCGGGCCGCCGGCCGGACTCGGACAATGGCCCGCACTTTGTGCAAACGCCTCCTCAGTATTGGGTGCCGAAGGACGGTGCTCGCATCACGTTGGTTGGGGGTGCGTACGCCGAGCGCTTGGCGATGGACGGGGAGTTTGAGTCGATGCTGCACCGCTTGTTTCCCGACAAACGGCTAGTCGTCCGGTCGCTGGCTTGGCCCGGTGACACGCCGGGATTGCAACCCAGGCCTTTAGACTACGGGAGCTTGGAGGACCATTTGACGGCCCTGCAGACCGACGTGGTCATCGCTTGTTTTGGCTTCAATGAGTCTTTTCCGCACGTGGATGGGCATGAGGTGTACGGCCAGCGCCACGACGTACCACGCGCTCCTGGCAAGGCGGGCGCGGAGGAGTTCCAAAGCGAACTCGAGGCCTTTTTGCGGCGAATGGTGCAACTCGAATGCTCGGGTGGGCAAGCGCCTGAAGTGATCTTGCTGGAGGCCCAAGCGGATTGGCCCCACCTGAATTCTCAGCACCCCTGGTTGCTAGAAAAACAGTCCGACATTGGTAGAACCCGCGACGTGCTAACGCAGGCGGCTCAGCGCTGGGCCCTCCGTTGCATCACCTCCGAGCACTCCCCCTCTTCGCCGACAACTGCACGCCAGTTGGCGTCACTCGAGCACGTATCGATGCTGACGAGAAGCCGTAGTGCCTTCGAAGTGGAGGTCTCGGCTGTATCAACCTCCGGCGCTCACCACCCTCTCGAACAACGCTGGCCGGATGCGCTCCCTTCAGATCCAAAACTATCAGAAGCCATCCAAGCCAAGCACCAACAATGGTTCTACCGCTACCGCGCGGTCAACGGCTACTACATCTACGGCGGGCGCAAAGACCCCTTCGGCGTGGTGTCCTTCCCCGGCGAAATGGAACGGCTCGACGCGATTGTCGCGCAGTACGACCAGCGCATTTGGGACATAGCTCAAGGCAAAGACGTACCCGACACAATCGAGTTCCAGGACCTCCCGCCCCTGCCGGAAATCGAAACCAACTTTACCAAGGACATCCGCATCCTGACGCCCGAGGAACAGCTCGAGACGTTCACGGTCGCCGAGGGCTACTCCGTGGAATTGGTCGCCTCCGAGCGCGAATTCCCCGAGCTGCAAAACCCGGTCGCCTTGACCTTCGACTCGAAAGGACGCCTGTGGGTCAGCACCATGCCATCGTACCCCCAGGTCCTGCCGGGCACCCAGCCGGACGACAAGTTGCTGATCTTCGAAGATCACGACCGCGACGGGCGCGCGGACGAGATGAAGGTGTTTGCGGACGGTTTGTACTTGCCGGGAGGCTTCGAGCTAGGGCACAACGGCGCCTACGTGGCGCAAATGCCGAACTTGGTGTTCCTACCGGACGAAAACGGCGATGACCGTGCCGACGAGGTGCGCACGGTCCTGCGCGGCTTTGGCACCGAGGACAGCCACCACGCGATCAGCGCGTTTGTGTGGGATCCCGGCGGGGGCTTGCACTTTCAGGAAGGCACCTTCCATCACAGCCAAGTGGAAACGCCTTGGGGTCCGGTGCGCCTGTTCAACGGCGGCGTCTTCCGCTACGAGCCCACGAGCCAAAGACTGTCCGTGCACGCGCCGTGGGCTTTCTACAACCCTTGGGGCCACGTCTTCGACCCCTGGGGGCGCGATTTGGTCGGAGACGCTTCCGACGGTTCGACCTACCCGGCAGCGCCCATGATGACGCAGACGAGCTACTCGCGGAGCCGCCGCGGCCTACCGTCCATCACCAAGAACCAAGTGCGCCCCACCGGCGGCGCCGAGCTGCTGACCGGCCCAATGTTCCCCGAAGAGGTCCACGGCCACTACGTGGTCAGCAACACCATCGGCTTCCAAGGCTTGCGCGCCCACAAGCTGCGCCCCGACGGTTCCGCGGTGTATGCCGACGAGAGTTGGGACATTCTCTCCTCCAGCGACCCCAATTTTCGTCCCATCGATCTGCAGATCGGGCCGGATGGAGCTCTGTACTTCGTCGATTGGTTCAACCCGCTCATCGGGCACATGCAGCACAGCCTGCGGGATCCGAACCGGGATCATTCGCACGGGCGCATTTGGCGGGTGGTGTACGACGGGGCGGAGCCGTTCGAAGGCCCGCTGGACCTGACCGAGCATTCGCCCGCTCAATTGATGGAACTGTTACGCGACCCAAAGACCCCTGATCGTTTGCGCTACCGGATTCGCAATCGTTGGTCCGAACTCGCGAGCGACAATCACCAGGGCGATCTATACAAAGCAGCTTTGCACTTTGCGACCTCTGAGTTTGTTCCGATAACACCTGAACCCTCGAAAGAGACCGCTCATTACCTTTGCGAATTGCTTTGGCTCCACCAGCGCGTCAACGGGATCGTAGATCCCAATGAAAATGAAGTCACCGATGGAGTCGTGTTGCTCATTCACCTTCTCTGGGCCCCCACCCCTGAGGCACGGATTGCCGCAGTGCGCGCGTTGGGACAAGCTGCGCCCGATTGGCACCTTTCCAGGATGAATGATCCACAAACAGAGGATCGCGGGCTTCCCCCAATCCATGCGTTCTTGCATGCCCGGCTCATCGACGAAGATCCGGCCGTCCGTTTGGAAGCGATCGCGGCCGCCACACGCATTGGAGGGCTGCAGGCCGTAGAAGGTGTTTTGCGTTGTCAGCAAATAGAAACCGACCGCTGGCTCGACTACGCCATCTCGGAAGCGCTGATCTACTTCCAGCCTCTCTGGCAAGAAGCGCTGCAAGGGGATTGGGAGTTTGCCGACAAGAACCCCGAAGCCGTCGAAGGCCTCCTGGACCGGCTCTCCCCTTCTGAATTGCTCGCGCTACGACGGCGGCCCGCGGTTTGCAAACGCCTGTTGCTCTCCCCGGGAATCCCGAGCGAAGTACGCCGCGAAGCCCTTGGAATCCTCGGCGCCGCAGAAGGCCGCATCGCCAGCGAGGAGTGGGTCGCCGCCCTCGAACGGGCCGACGAAACCGCGCGGGACGAAGCCCAAGGGCTCGTCGACCTAGCCCTGTGGTTCGAATCCGATGATCTGGCTCAACATGCGGACCGCTTGAAACAACGGGCCCTCGAAGGCCGTCACCCCTCGGTGCGCACCGCCGCCATGGCCGGGTGGATGCAGTGCGAAACGGACGCGACCGTCTGGTCCCAAACCCAGACCGATGGAGACCTGCTCGACCTGTACCTGCGAGCCTCCGCCTTGCTCGAATCGAAGCCGGTGCTCGATGGAAACCGCGCCAAGCGAGTGACCCGCATCGACCAATTGGTCGCCGAGCCTACCGCCTGGTCCGGCTACCCGGGCGACGCGCCCGCCGTGGCACCGGCGCGTTACGTGCGCATCGACTTGCCCGGCAAGGCCCCCTTGACCTTGGCCGAAGTCGAGGTCCTAGCCGGTGGCCAAAACGTCGCGCGCCATGGCCAAGCCAGCCAATCGAGCACCGCCTGGAACGGCGTCGCCTCGCGCGCTATCGACGGGGACAACCACCCGTCCTTCGGCCACGGCTCCCAAAGCCACTCCGCCGAAAGCGAAGAGAACTCCTGGTGGGAGGTGGACCTAGGCCAAGCTTACGCGGTGGAAGAAGTGATCGTTTGGAACCGCCAAGAGGGCCAACTAGGCCAACGCCTCCAGGGTTTTGGCCTAACCCTGCTGGACCCAGGTCGCCGCATCGTTTGGGAGCAAAGCGACAACGAC
>JAUHXY010000214.1 GCA_030426785.1 bacterium | reverse complement strand
ATGGGAGCGCAGTCGTGGCGCAAGCCACGTCGAGCATCACATCCCGCTTTCGCGTTCGCTGGGCGGAAACCTGGACGTGCCAGGACGGAACCGACCCGTTACCTCTTGAAGAAGTGTCTTAGCTCCGCGATGGAAATCATCTGCACACCCCACGACTTCGCTTCCGCAAAGACGGGCAGATCCTTCACGTTGAGCGGCTCTTCGAGCGTCTCGCCGGTTTCCGGATCTTTGTAGAGGGGGTTGCCCATGATCATGTACATGGTCGAGCGATCGAGCTCGTCTTGCACGTTGATGCCGATTTCCTTGAGCAGCAAAGCCACCTCTTGGCGGTTGTACTTGCCGTCGAAGCGCCCCACCAACACGGCGTTGCGGTCCCCTTCGGGCGAGTACATCGGGTTAGAAATGGTGTCGCCCAGGGCGATCGCGTCGTACTTGTCGGTCAGCTTGCGGATGGCGACTTCGGAGATGTCGTCCATCACGTTCAGCACTTCGATCTCGCCTTTGATGGTCGGGTTGGCCGGATCGGCGTCGTGCACTTCGAAGACCATGCCGCGCACGATGCGGTGCGTGCGGCCGCGGTTGATGAAGGCCATGCCGAGCTTGGGCGAGGTGCCCACGATCTTGCCGTCGATGCCGCCTACTTCACGCAGGGGACGGGTCGAGGACAGGATTTGGTTCATGCGCGCTTCGTATTCGCTGAGCTGCAGGGCGTGGGCGACTTTGAGGGCTTCGATCTGGTCGCGGACGTTGACCCCCTCTTGATCGAACTCGTTGCGCTCGGCGGTCAGGCGGGCCACTTGGCCTTCGAGGGCGTTGATCTCCTCGGTGGTCTTCTCCTGCAGGTCGGCGAGCTCGCGGCTCAAGCGCGCGATCTCTTGGTCCTTGGTGGAGGCCACATCGGCGGCGGAGGAGCGGGCGGCGCTGATTTCACCGCTGCGTTGCTCGGACTCCTGCCTGGCGGTGGCCAGGGCCGTCTCCAGGGCGGAGATACGCTGGATGGCTAGGGGCCACGCCTCTTCGAACGACTGGATGGCCTCGTCGGCATCGGGGCCGATGGCGGTCTTGAACTGACCGAGTCCGTCCTGGGCCGTCTCCACCACGGAAACCGCGGAGATGTCTTCCCGGTCGTAGTAGCCGATCAATTCGGAGTAGGTCCGAGCCACGGCCCGATCGGCGCGCGCTTGCTCGTTGGCGGCTTCCGCTGCCTGCGTGGCGGCGTCGGCGCGTTCTTCGGCCAGCACGGCCGCGTCATTGGCGGTGTACCAGGCGAACAGGGCGGCGAAGAACAGGACGAGAGCGACGATCAGCCAGATGGCGTTGACGCGAGCGGCTCCGCGAGTGGAACTCTTCATGCGGGTCTTAGGGGGGAAAGACGGGGAGAGGGGGCGTGTGGCGGCAGCGGGGGGACCGTTCCGCAGGCCCACAGGGGGATTCGAGGTCGCTTGTGATAACCAAAGCCAAGGGCTCCAGCAAGGCTATTCCGAAGCCCTTGAACCGCCGCAGCGGCCGATTACCCTGGGGTTTGCCCCCGGCGTTCGAACCGCCCGGGGGGATCCTCGGGGGCGTTGCTGACGGCCGCAGGCGCGGAATCGGAGATTCTGGCGCTCGGGCCGCTTGGCACCCCTTCCCTACCCCTGGAACGGGGCGGGTTACCCTGGATCCTCCAACTTCCTGCCCCCTGTGGCTGGCGTTGTTGGCTCTGGCCCCCTATCCCCTTCCTATGCCGACCCACTCCCCGCAGCAGGCCGAAGCGACCCCGAGGGGTCCCAGCCGGGTTTTTGCGGTCTTGGGCGGGGTCGCGAGCGGCAAATCCACGGTGTCGCGGCTGATCGCGGGGGACGACGGGGTGGTGCTTTCGGGGGATGCTTACGCGCACGAGGTGTTGGAGGCCCCGGATACGCGGGTTTGGCTCGAGCAGACCTTCGGTCCCGAGGCCATCGGATCGGGCGGCCGGGTCGATCGAGGCTTCCTCGCCGGCATCGTCTTTGAGGATCCCGAGCAACTGTCCGCCCTCGAAGGCTGGATCCACCCGCGCGTTCGTGCCAGGATGCAGGCCGATCTGGAGGACGCGCGCGCGCGTTCGGTCCCCCGCATCGTCTTGGATATCCCCCTCCTCATGGAGAGCGAGGCCCTGTCCGGACTGCGGGAGCAGGTCGACCACCTGGTGTTCGTGGAGGTCTCCCTCGCGGAACGCGAACGCCGGGCCGGAGCCCAACGGGGTTGGGCCCCTGGGGAAGTGGCGCGCCGGGAAGCGGCCCAAATGCCCCTCTCTGAAAAACGCAACGCGGCGCATTTCGTCATCCAAGCGAGCGGCACTTTGGCCGAGCTCGAACGCGACGTGCGCGCACTCCTTCAGCAACTGGGCGTGTAGCCCTTCGGCACCGTAGCGTGCCTTTCGTCTTCAGCTATGGCGTACAAGCAAAAGCGGTACAAGCACAAACCTCCCTTCCAAAAGCGCGGCCCGAAAAAGGCGGCGGGGCCCCAACCGTTGCACATCGACTACTCGGCGCTGCCGGCGGATCTCGATGAAGAGGGTTTGCAGGAAGTGCTCGACGCTTTGCCGAAGCCGAAGCGCAAGACCAAACCCAAAGCGGTCGAACACGGCGACCTCTTGGCCCTCAACCTCAACCAGATGCACGATCTGGCCGATGCGGAAAAGTTTCCGGACTTCAACGCTCGCAATCGCCGCGACGGGATCTGGGAAATCACCCAGGCGCGCTTGCAGCAACACATCCCCGTGCAGGTGGAGGGCGTCGTCGACATCTGGGACAAAAAGCACTATTTCCTGCGCACCCACCACGCCGATTACATGCCGAGCGCGGAGGACGTGTTCGTGCCGCCTTCCTTGGTGGATGACTTCGGTTTGGAGGCGGGCATGACCGTGCGCGGTCTCCTGCGCCCCAACCAAGAGGGCGAAAAGTACCTTTGCTTGCAGGAGATCCAGAGTATCGACGACCACGCGCCCGAGGACATCGAAGGTCGCGCGGCGTTCCGCGAATTGGTGCCTTTGTATCCCGAGGATCGCATCCTGCTCGAGGACAGCAAGATCGACAACCTCGAGATGCGCATCCTCGACCTGATCACCCCCATCGGGCGCGGCCAACGCGGCTTGATCGTCGCGCCTCCGCGCACGGGCAAGACCGTGTTGCTGCACATGCTGGCCAACTCGATCGTGCACAACGCGCCCGACTGCAAGTTGATCATTCTGCTCGTGGACGAACGTCCCGAAGAGGTGACCGACTTCCAGCGCTCGATCGACGGTGAAAACGTCGAAGTGGTCTCTTCGACCTTCGACGAGCCCGCCGCGCGCCACATCCAGGTTGCCAAGATGGTCATCGCGAAGGCCAAGAGCCTGGTCGAAGCCGGCCAACACGTGGTCATTCTGCTGGACTCGATCACCCGCTTGGCGCGTGCGTGCAACACCGAAGCGCCCTCCAACGGCAAGCTACTCTCCGGCGGTTTGGAAGCCACGGCTTTGACCTTCCCGAAGCAATTCTTCGGCGCCGCTCGCAACATCGAGGATGGCGGGTCGCTCACCATCTTGGGCACCGCGCTGATCGAAACCGGCTCGAAGATGGACGACGTGATCTTCGAAGAGTTCAAAGGCACCGGCAACATGGAGATCGTGCTCGATCGCCGCATCTCCGACCGGCGTATCTACCCCGCCGTCGACATCAACCGTTCGGGCACCCGCAAGGAAGAGTTGCTCTTCACCCCCGAGGAAATCGAGCGGGTCTGGATGTTGCGTAAGGTCCTCAACGAACTCGACCCGGTCGAAGCCATGGAAATGCTGATCGCCAAGATGAAAAAAACGCGCGTCAACGCGGAGTTCTTGATGACGATCGGCGCTTAAGCAGCCAAGCCAGGGGGCGAGCCTAGCCACCTTCGAACGCCATCGGGGCCGCGAAAGCGGCCCCGATGGCGTTGGAAACGAGAGTGCGCGAGAGGACTAAAGCCGCGTGGGATCGCTCGCGCGCAACGCGTCCTTCCAGCCGACCTGCACGCCTTTGACCCGCGAACGCGAGGTCGTCACTTCGTCCAGGTCTTCGAGGGCCATGGCGAGCCAAATCAGCTCTTCGCGACGATCGTGCAGGGCCGCGTCCACGCTGTCGCGCCACAGGGTTTGCACGTGTTGGGCCGCGTCGCCGCGGTGGTCGAGGTGCTTCCAGTAGAGGTGCAAACGCCCCCGCTCGATCGCGGCGCGGTCCACGGCCGGCGGGGTCAGCACCTCGGGGTGATCGATCGGATGGCGCTCCACCACCGCCTGCGGCACTTCCAAGAGGCGCAAACCCTGACGCCAAGCGGTCAGCCCAAGGTCCACGTCATCCCAATAGGGCGGCGCGAACAGATCCTCGAAGCCCGCGCGCGCTAGGAACGCTTCCCGGCGCAAAAACAGGGCAGCGCCGCTCGCGAAGGGGATCGGGCGCAGGTGTGCTTCATCGACCCCGAGCGGGCTGGGCAGCACGACCGGGCGGCTCTCCTCCATGGCGAGCGCCCCGGGCAACTCCACTTCCCCGCTGACCCCGTTGACGATGCGCGGCGCGACGGCGAACACGTTGGGCCCGCTCATCGCAGCGATCAAAGGTCCCAGCGCTCCGCGCGTGACCCGCATGGCGGGCCCGAGCAGCAATAGGAACTCGTTTTGGGCGGCTTGCGCGCCCAACAACTGCGCCTTGGAGCGGCCTTCCGGCCGGTTCTTGTTGACGAGGCGCACCCAGGGGAAGTGTTGCTCCAACCAGCCGGCCAACCCCTCGTGACCCGTGTCATCGACGACGATCATCTCATCGCCGGCGCCGCGCGCTCCGAGCTCGTGGGCCAGGTCGGTCAGATGTGCCCCGAGCGAGGGGAGATCGCCGGTGAAGTGTTGGATGATCGAAACGCGTTGGCTCATGGCGGGCTCCTATTCGGCGTACGTGGTCTCGGGGGAAGGCACGCCGGCGCGTGCGGGCGGGGCTGGCGCAGTCACGGTTTCGGCGTCCCGTTCTTGCGCGGGCCGCTCGTCCCAATGCCGCATGACGGCATTGGCGTCGCCCCCGATCAAGCGGGCCAAAAAGCCCCCAGCCGCGCCTTTGGCCTTAGCCATCTCCGCACGGCGCCACGCCATTTCCTCTTGCCCGCGGCGCACGATCACGTGCAAAGCGGCGAAGGTCGGGGCGACCGCGTCCGGAGCGATGGCTTCGCCTTCGCGCACGGGCGCCTCCGCGTCGGTCATCAGGCGCCGCGCGAGTCGGCCCAACTCCTGGCGCAGGAACTGCTCCCGTTCGAGCAAGCGGCCTTGCGTCGCGCGCTGCCGTTCGATGCGCTGCGCTGCTTGGAACTCCAACTCTTGCATGCGCGCTTCGATCTTGGCCCGCTGCGCGTTGACCTGCGCCACCCAGCGACGGATGTGTTCGATGTCCCCGGTGGGGATTTCGAGGGGCGGCAGGCCGGTGGCGACGTCCAGTTCGGTGGAACCTGCGTTCGGCTGGGCGCGCGGGGCCGCGTCCGAACTTTCTTGGGGAAAGTCGAAGGCGTTGGCGGGGGCCGACGTAGCGGCTTCCTGCGGCTCGGGGGCTTGCTCCTGCAACCAGCGCTGCACGCGCTCGAAGGTGATGCCGGCGTCCCGTCCATGTCCGCCCGCAGCGACCGCTTCCGCCAACCAGGTGAGGGGTTGTTCTTCGATCCCCATGCGGCCGGCCAATCCCTGCAGGCCTTGCGCCACCCGTGCGAACAGCTCGCGCGTCGGCAGGGATTGCCACTCGCGGTAGCGCGCCCCAAGGCTGGCGAGGTGCGGCGGCACGGCTTCTCGCGCCCCTTGCAGGGTGGACGCTCCGCCGCGAGCGGCCGCCAGGATCAACTTGTAGGTTTCGGTCCACTCCCCCGCTTCGACCGCGATGTCGCGGGGCGTGGACACGCCGTTTTGCAAGCGCGCCAGCAGGTCGGGCTCTTCCAACAAGCATTCGAGTGCCGCGCGCAACGAATCCACTTCCCCGGCTTCGAAGTGCAGCCCGTTTTCCCGATCCTGCACGGCGGTGCGCAAGGCCGGATGATTCGCGATCACGACCGGGCGGCCGGCGGCGAAGGCTTCGCGCACTTCGAACGGTGCGCTCTGGTTCCACAGGGTCGGTACGACGAGCACGTCGATGCGCTCCAACGCGTGCACGCGGTCTTCCCCGGCCAGGTCGCCATACCAGCGCGCCCCCACCTCTTGCGCCCGGGCCCGCAGGTACCGCAAGTAGCGCCGATCGCGGCCCATTCCGAACAAGCGCAGCTCGGCGCGCGGCGCCAGGCCAGCAAAAGCCTCCAGGAGTAGGTGCACCCCTTGGCTCTTCTCCATGGGTCCGATGAAACCCAAACGCAGGGGTCCGCGGCCGAGCACGGGCGCCGGCAGAGCGGAGTAGGTTGCGACTTCCACCCCGGGGTGAATCACGTCGAAGGAGGCGGGCAGAATGCCCTCGAGCTCAGCGGCCAGCTCCTTCGAGTTCGCGAAGCGTGCGTGTATGCCCTGCACGGCCCGCCGACGCTGCGCCCGTTCGTGCTGCACCGATTCGCGTGCGGCTTGGATGCCGGGCGGCTCGGCATCGCTGAGGAGCGACTGCATGTGATGCCAATAGCCTTCGTCGACCTGGTGGCACAGCAGGTGACCACGGTGCTCGCCGAGCGCCGGGTGTTGATCGAACAAACGTCGCACCAACAAGCCGCGCGCGCGGGCTTCCCAATCGTCCGCCTCGATCGGTTGGGTGTCGGGCGCGAGCGCGAACGCATCGCAGCCGAGCGCGTGGTAGTCCTGCGCGTGGTAGACGGTGGCGAGTCCCCGTTCCCGTGCGATCTGCACCAAACGTTCCCCGCCCTTCGGCAGCCACAGAAAGTGCACGAGATCGGGGGCCTCGTGGTCCAAGAAGGCACCGAACGCGATCTCCCAATCGGTCAGGGATGCGTCGGCGGTGCCGCTCAGAGCGGTGATGCCGATCCCGTTCCGTTCGACACGGCGTTGGCCCATGGGCGCAAGGCCCGGCAGATCGCGGGGCGTGAGCACTTCCACTTCCAGCCCCTGGCCGTGCAGCGCCTGAGCGAGCTGCCAGTGATACTGATGGACCCCCCACGGCGAGGTGGAGGAAAAGTCGGGCGAAAGCAGAGCGAGGCGCATGGTGGAGCCA
>JAUHXY010000213.1 GCA_030426785.1 bacterium | reverse complement strand
TCTACTTGGACCAGGGCCTCCCCGCGGCTGAGCGCTTTATCGAAGCCACGATGGGGCCACGCTTACGCTCCGATTCCACCCGCGCCAATACGCCCGGCCCCAAGCAACAGTTTCAGGAATACTGCCAGAAGCAGCACGGCAAACCGCCGCGCTACCGAGTCCTCGAACAGCGCGGGGAAGCCCACACCCGCGCGTTTTTGGTGGCCGCCGAAGCCGCAGGCCAGCGCTTCCCGAGCGCTTGGGGCCGCACCATCAAAGAAGCCGAAGCGTGGGCCGCCTTCGAAGCGCTGTTGGTGCTGGAAGAGCCCGTGCCCTCCTCCCCGCAAGACCTGCCAACATGAGTCTGGAAGTCGAAATCGCCCCCGAAGCGCACCCCCTGATCGAAGCACGCGAATTGCCGTGGTTTGACGACCTCAAGCGCACCGCCGAACACCTCGAACGGGATGCGCTGGTTTCCGTGGGCAACCTGTGGGGGTCCGCGCAGCCGTTGGTGCTCGCGGCTCTGCTGGGAAAAAAGCCCCTGCAAGCGCACCCGATCTGCATCGTCGCTTCCAGCGACGCGGAAGCGGAGTCCTTCGCCCTCGACCTGGCCGCGTTTGGCATCGAGTCGTTGGCCTTGCCTTCGCGCGATCCCTCCGATCCCGCCACCATCGCCGGCCGCTTGGCTTGGGCGCGCTCGATGGCGAGCGCGGGGCACGCCGAGGTGTGGGTCGCGTCGATCTTGGCCTTGCTGCAGCCGTTGCCGCCCTTGAAGTCCCTGAGCGCCGAAGCCCTCGACCTGCGGCTGGGGCAAGGCTTGGACGTGGAGGCACTCCTACGGCGGCTCGTCAAGCTGGGGTACGAACGGGTGCCTTTGGTGGAAAACCCGGGCGAGGTCAGCCTGCGCGGCGACATTCTGGATGTGTACCCGTACGCCACCGAACACCCGCTGCGCATCGAACTGTTCGACGACGAGGTCGAGTCGTTGCGCTCGTTCCACGCGGGCAGCCAACTTTCGGTGGATTCCCACCAAGATCTTTCGGTGTGTCTGATCTCCGACACCGGCTCGGTGGAAGAGGGTGGCTTGACGCCCCTGGAGTTTCTGCCCAAAGAAACGCGCTTGGTCCTGGTGGAACCCTTGCGCATCCAAGAGCGCGGCGAAGCGTTGGCGATCCGCTCGCCCGCCTACGAACGCGCATGGCGCACGTACGGCGCACAACAAGAAGTCCACTCGCGCCTCATCCTGCAGACTTTGCCCGGCGACACGTTGTCCTTGGACACGCGCTCCGTTTCGGGCTTAGAGGTTGGCATGGAGCACGCGCCGGCCGTGCTGACCGAAGAAGCCGCCAAAGGGCAACGCATCCTGATTCCGTGCCATTCGGAAGGGGACGAAGCGCGCCTCCTGCAAACCCTCGAAAGCGCGGTGCCGCCCGGAACGGTCGAAACGCGCGTGGGTACGATCACCAAGGGCTTCCGCATCCCGCCGTGGAACCTGATCGTCGTCGGACACCACGAACTGAAGGGTGTGCAAGGCTCGCGCCGCCGGGTGCGCAAGCACGCCGAACACAAGGTCAAGGCGATTCAGTCCTTCTTTGAACTGAAAGCCGGCGACTACGTGGTGCACGCGGTGCACGGACTGGCTTTGTACCGCGGTTTGAAGCGCATGCAGCGCGGCGGCGGGGAAGAGGAACATCTGCATCTGACCTTCGCCGAAGAGGTCAGCCTGTTCGTGCCCACCTCGCGCATCGACATGGTGCAACGCTACGTGGGCGCCCGCGGGGAAGGCCTCAAGCTCGACAAAATCGGCGGCACGTCCTTCCGCAAGCGCAAGGAAAAGGTCGAGCGCGGCTTGTTCGACATGGCTTCGGAGCTGATCGAGATCCAAGCGAAACGCGCCCTGCGCGTGCGGGATCCCTGGCAAGGGGACGCCGACCTGATCGAGAGCTTTGAAAACACGTTCCCCTACGAGCCGACCCCCGACCAAGCCCAAACCACGCTGGACTTGGCCGAAGGCCTCACCAACCAAAAGCCCATGGACCGCATGTTGTGCGGCGACGTGGGCTTCGGCAAAACGGAAATGGCCGTGCGCGCCGCGTTTCGCGTAGTGGCGGGCGGGGGCCAAGTCGCTGTGCTCGTGCCCACCACGGTGCTCGCCGACCAGCACTACCGCACCTTCCGTGAACGCATGGCGGACTTCCCTGTGCGCATCGAGGTGTCCAGCCGCTACGTGTCTGGGGCCAAGAATCGCGAGATCCTGGAAGCCACCGCCAAGGGCGAAGTCGACATCCTCGTGGGAACGCACCGCATCTTGGGCAAGAAGGTGAAGTTCCAAAACCTGGGGCTGGTCATCATCGATGAAGAACAACGCTTCGGCGTCGCCCACAAGGAGCACTTCAAAAAGCTGCGCGCCGAGGTGGACCTACTGACCATGACGGCGACGCCGATCCCGCGCACGATGCACATGTCGCTGGCGGGCTTGCGAGACATTTCGGCCTTGTCGACCCCGCCGCCAGGACGCCAACCGATCCAAACGGTTCTGGGCTACCGCGAGGACGACGAAATGATCCTCGAGGCCCTCGAACGCGAATTGGCGCGCGGCGGCCAGGTGTACTTCCTGCACAACCGCGTGCAATCGATCGAAACGGCTGCGGCGCGCCTGCGGCAGTTGCTGCCCGGCTTGCGCCTCACCATCGGGCACGGGCAGATGGGCGCGACCGAACTGCGCGCCGTCATGGACACCTTCGCGCGCGGGGACGCGGACGTGTTGGTGGCCACGACGATCATCGAAAACGGCATCGACATCCCCGAGGCGGGCACGATCCTGATCGACGAGGCCGATCACTTTGGCTTGGCGGAGCTGCACCAGTTGCGCGGCCGCGTCGGGCGGGGCGAGCGCAAGTCGTACTGCTACTTGCTGGTCGAACAACACAAACCGCTCAACGACATCGCCAAGAAGCGCCTCAAGGCCCTGGAGGAGATGTCCCACCTGGGTGCGGGCTTCGGCATTTCGATCAAGGACCTCGAGCTACGCGGCGCGGGCAACATCCTGGGCGCACAACAATCGGGACACATCGCCGCGGTGGGTTACGACATGTATTGCCGGCTGTTGCGAGCGACGGTCGAGCGCATCGAGAGCGGCGGCGGACCGGTGACGGAAGGCCTGCGGGTGGAAGAGCACGAAGCGGGGGTCGAACTCGCGCTGGGACTGGTGGCCTACCTGCCCGACGATTGGATCGAAAACGCGGAAACGCGCTTGGAAATCCTGCGGGAACTGTCGGCGTGCCACACGCCTGAAGAGGTCGGAGCCGTCGAGGTCGAACTCCATGACCGCTTCGGCCGCCTGCCGGAGCCCGCGCAGACCTTGCTCGCCATGTTCGCGCTGCGCACGCGGCTCGACCCTTACCACTTGGACCGCATCGTCTACCAAGGGGAGGCTTTGGTGATCAGCTACCACGATCCGGTCTTGTTCGAGACCATGGTGGCGCACCTCGAGCGCAGTGGCGAGGCCATCGACATGCGCCGCATTCGTTCGGGGGTGGCCCACTGGGTGCCGCCCCAGCATGTGCGCACCTCGGACGATGTGCTCGCGTGGCTGGATCGGATCTTGCCGGCCGAGCCTCACGGCGCCTGAGCGCGGATTTGGGCGAGCCCACCATCCGGCCCGCCCCGGGATTGACGCGCCCCTGCGAGCAAGCGACCATGCCTCCCATGCGGATCCCTCGACCCCTTCGGATGGCCTTGGCGTTGGCCCTGGGCACCCTGGTTGGGAGCGCCACCAGCGCAGCCCAGCAATTCAGCCCTCAGGAATTGGCGCTGCTCGAAGCGCGCTATCTGGACCAAGTGCTGGTGGTCGCTGGGGACCAAGTGGTCACGGATCGGCAGCTCGCTCAACAGTTGCAGGCACCCCATTGGCGCCGGCGCTTGGAACCCTTGCGCTCCTTGCCGCCCGAACAGGCCAACCAACAACTCTCCTTGCTGCAACGGGATGCCATCGCCGAGTTGGTCGAGATCTTCTTGGCTACCCAAGCCGGCCAAGACCGGGGTTTTGACCCCAAGATCGTCGATCTTTTGACCGATCGGCGTTTCCGCGAGCGCGCCGAAGCCGCGGGGGGCTTTCAAAAGTTCTCGAACGACCTGCGTCGCTCGGGCCTGACCCCGGAGAGCTTCAAGAACCAGATTCGGCAACAGTTGTACCGATTCGCTTGGCAGGGCGCGGTCACCGGGCGGCAGCCGGGCACCACCGGACGTCAAGAGGTCGATCGTTACGTGCGCCCCGGCGAACTGCGCAAGGCCTACCGCAACTTCCGGCAATCCCGCTTCGTGAGCGAGCGCGATCTGATCGGCGAAAAAGAGGCTACCTACGAGCTGAAGGAATTGGCTCTGGGCTTCGCCCAACTGGACGGCCGCTCCCGAGCGATCGAGCGCGCCAACGCCATCCGCGACGAGATCGAGGCGGGGCGCATGACCGTGCAGAACTTCATCGACCGCTGGAAGCTGTCCGACCCCGACGCCGAGGAGAAGGCGCGCGTCGTTTTGACCCGTAGCCAAGCGGCGGGCGTCAGCGATCAGACCTTTGGCTCGCGGCGCTTCTTCGATTTCCTTGAGAGCGCCGCGCCCGGGGATCTGAGCCCCGTGTTCGAGTCCGACGGGGCCGCCCACCTCTTCTACGTGGACCAGGTCACCGCGGCGACCCCCGCCAAGCCCTTTCAGGACAACGAGTTGCAGAAAGAGCTCCGGGACCACCTGCTGCAGCGCCAAGAAGCCAAGCGCCTGGGCCGAGCCTTCGGCACCCTGATCCGAGAAAACCGGCTCAGCGACCAGGGGCTGGTCGAATTCATGCTGTCCCCGGAGTGGCTCGAGCGGCCTCGCTAGGCCGCCCACCCCTCGGCAGCGGCTGGCAAGGGCCCTTGGCCCCCTTGCAGGCCCCAAAAATCGGGTTCGGAAGCCGGGCCAGCGTAGCCTTCGGGATTTGCGTGGATATACTCTGAACCCCCCACGCAGCCGGGCGTTGAAGCGACTGCGAGTTTCTCTCGCGCCCGACCTCTCCCCTCCCCCTGGGTGGTCTGGCCCTTACCAGGAGCCCCCAGGACCGGGTACTGCCCGCGACCTCGCGACCCGAACCGCACGGCAGAGCCTTACCTCCCTCGCGTATCCATGAGCGAACACGACGACATCCACATCGAGTCCCACATGCCGAAGGTCTGGGAACAGGAAGAGACCTTCAACGACATTTTGTACGACTGGATGGGCCGCGCCCCGTGGCTGGCCATCTCCCTTGGACTGCACTTCGTGGCCTACTTCATCCTGCTGGCCATTCCGTGGCACCTGTTCCAGAAGCCGGAAGAGAAGATCATCGAGGCGACCCTGCCTCCGCCCCCGCCCCCGCCGGAGGAGCCCGAAGAGGAGCCCGAAGAAGAGATCGAAGAGGTCGAGGAAATCGAGCCCCAGATCCAGGACTTCGAGATCTCCGACCACAACGAGACGGACAGCCAGGAGGACTTCGAAGAAGCCTTGGGCGACCCGGATCAGAACAACAACTCGCCCTTCGACAGCGACAACATGAACAACGTCATCGGCGCCGGTGGTGGCGCGGGTGGCAAGTTCGGCGGTCGCATGGGTGGTCGCAAGAACTTGAGCGCGGGCGGCGGTCGCCCCGTGGCCGAAGCCATCAAGGCCGGCCTCGAATGGCTCAAGGACCACCAGTCCGAAGACGGTTACTGGGACGTGGACGATTACTTCAACAACAACGTCTCCGGCAAAGCCGGCGCCACCGAAGGCGCGGGCATCGCCGCCCAGGACATCGGTATCACCGGCCTGGCGCTGCTCGCCTTCCTGGGCGACGGTTCCAGCACCAAGCAGGGTGAGTACCGCGATACGGTCAAGAAGGGCATCAAGTGGCTCGGCGACATGCAGGACGAAGACACCGGCCTGTTCGGCGAGCAGATCGGGCACGCCTTCGTGTACGACCACGCCATCGCCGCCTTGGCCATGGCCGAGAACTACTACGACTCCAAGAACCCCTTCCAGAAGCGTCAGACCCAAAAGGCGATGAACTACATCGGCATGGCGCGGGCTCCCTACGGCGGTTGGCGTTACGACGTGCCGTCCGACGGGGACACCGACACGTCGATCACCGGCTGGATGATCTTCGCCCTCAAGGCGGGCGATGACGCCGGTCTGCGCGTGGACAAGGAAGGGTACCTGGGCGCCCTCGAGTGGCTCGACAGCGTCACCGACGAGTCCAACGGCCGCGTGGGCTACATCGGCCCCGAACGGGGTGGACGCTCGTCCCGGACGACGCAAAACGAGGACGAGTACCCCGCCGACCAGACCGAAGCCATGACCGGTGTGGGCCTGCTGACGCGCTTCTTCCTGGGCCAAAACCCGGACGACGCGCCGATCATGAAGAAGCACGGCGATCTGATGCTGCGCATGTTGCCCGAGTGGGATAAGAACCAGAAGGGCAAGATCGACATGTACTACTGGTACTACGCCACCTACGCCATGTACCAACTCGGCGGCGAGCACTGGAAGAAGTGGAAAGGCGCCATGCAGGATGCGATCGTCAAGAACATCCGCAACGATGGCGACTACAAGGGTTCCTGGGATCCGATCGGCCCCTGGGGCTACCAAGGCGGCCGCGTGTACTCCACCGCCACCATGGTGTTGACCTTGGAAGTGTACTACCGCTACTCGCGACTGCTCGGCGCGCGCTAAGTTCGCCGTTTCCAATCACAAGCCCCGCGCAGTTTCGGCTGCGCGGGGCTTTTTTTGTCTTTCGAACCTTCCTGCTAGGGCGCAACTGGACGCATTGCTTTGGTTCAAACGAAAGCCAAGAAACTCGCGGTTTCAAACCATGGGTATGACTTTGGGAATGCAAAACGAACAGTGAACGTTCCACATCCCTTCGCGTTGTTAACCACGTCGCCGACGGCTTTCCGTGCGGCGCAACATTCACAACCGGAGGTTTGTTATGGAACAGGAACCGATCACAACCAGTGCACCGAAAGCGTGGGAGCGCGAAGACTCCTTTCACGAGAGTTTCTACGAATGGATGGACCGCTCGCCCTGGGTCGCCATTTCCGCGGGACTACACTTCGTCGCTTACTTTCTTTTGCTCGCAATTCCGTGGCACATGTTCGGACGGGTCAAGGAAAAGGAGATCACGGCGAGCTTCCTCCCTGAGGTC
>JAUHXY010000212.1 GCA_030426785.1 bacterium | reverse complement strand
GCTTTGACGTCGCCGCCTTCATCGACCTCTGGAAGCGCCAGCAGATCCAGGAGAACTTCGACCAGACCCTCGCCGCGGTGTATCAGAGCACCCTGAGTGACATCACCTGGGGAGACCTCTCCAAGCACCCCCACCTGGCCCGGCTGCGGGACGCGACCCAGGGCGGGCGCCTGTCCATCCGCTTCAACGTCTTCGGCTTTGACCGGGACCCGAGCGCCGATGACTACACGACGGGCGTGGTGGTGGGCAGCATCGGCCCCTACCGCGAGGGGGAGCCGCGGCACTTCGGCCTGAGCGATCCGCGCCCGGTCCGCTCGCTGGTCGCAGGACTCGCCATGTACGCTTGCTGCATTCCGGCGTTCATCGGTGGGCTGCTCGTGTGGAAGGTCGTGCTCGATGTCGCCGGCTACACGTTCGCCCAGCAGGACGTGGCCCAAATGATCGAAGAGACCCAAGGCGCTCATCGCTACGGAGCCTTGGTCCTGGCCGGACTTCTGATCCCGTTCCTCGAGGAGTTCCTTTTCCGGGGCTTTGTGCAAAACTGGATGGTGCGCTTGCGGGGCGCCCTGCCCGGCATTTGGATCACCAGCATCGCGTTTGCGGCTTTGCATGGCGTTTCGCCCTTCGGCTACCTGCTGATGGTGGCGCTGGCGGCCGGGTTCGTGTTCCATTGGACCGGCAGCTTGTGGGCCGCCTTCGCCGTGCACGCCGCCAACAACACGGTCAACGTCTTGCTGCTGTACTTCGCCCCCGAAATGACCCCCTGAAGATCTCGTTCCCATGAAACATGCACAACCGAAACTTCGCTTTCCCGTGCAGGGCAAGATGCATCCCGTGGAGGGTGGGGCTTTCGTCGCGGAAGGCGCCGTCGTGCTCGCCGACGTGACCCTAGGGCCCGAGGCCAACGTTTGGTTTGGCTGCGTGATTCGGGGCGATGACGCGCCCATCACGATCGGGGCGCGCACCAACATCCAAGACGGCACCATCGTGCACGCCGATCCTGGTGTGCCCAACCAGATCGGCGCGGACGTCACCGTCGGGCATCGGTGCATTCTGCACGGGGCCGAGGTGGGGGATCGCTGCTTGATCGGGATGGGGGCCATCCTGCTGGCGGGGTCGGTGATCGGCGAGGAGTCGCTCATCGCTGCGGGCGCCGTCGTCAAAGAGAACATGGTCGTGCCTCCCCGTTCGCTCGTGGTCGGTATCCCCGGCCGCATCGTGCGCCAGGTCACCGAGGAAGAGGTGCAGGGCTTTCGCGAGAGCGCCCAGGACTACGTGAACCAGGTCGCGCTGTACCGCTAGCTCGATGACCGCCCCGCAGGAACACCTCGCGTCCGACGCCCCTTATGCGGCCAAACGTGCGCGTCTTTCCGCGCACCTGGCGGAGCTTGGGCGCCTTGCGATCGCCTATTCCGGCGGCGTCGATTCGAGCGCGTTGCTGGCGGCGGCCCAAGAAACGCTCGGCGACGAAGCTTTGGCGGTCATCGCCGATTCGCCGTCCCTGCCCCGTCACGAATTGCGCGAGGCCCAGGAAACCGCGCAGCAGCTCGGAGCGCGGGTGCTGGTGGTGGCCACGCAAGAAGGCGACGATCCCGACTACCAAGCCAACCTGGGACGCCGTTGCTATTTCTGCAAAGCGGCCCTTTTTCGGGCCATGGAGCGCGTCATCCAAGAGCAGAACATCCCGTGGATGGCCTTCGGCGAAATCACGGACGACTGGGGCGACCATCGTCCCGGAGCGCAAGCGGCGCGCGAATTCGGAGTGGTCGCGCCGCTCAGCGCCGCAGGGTTCACCAAAGCCGACGTACGCCGGTTGGCCGGTGAGTTTGGACTCTCGGTGGCGGACAAGCCCGCTTCCGCCTGTCTCGCTTCGCGCATCCCCGTGGGTACGGTCGTGACGCCCGAGCGCCTCGCCACCGTCGAAGCGGCCGAAAACGCCTTGCGGGCCCTAGGGTTGCGGGTCCTGCGCGTGCGCCATCATGGGAATCGCGCGCGCGTGGAAGTGGGAGCCGATGAGTTCGATCGCACGCAGGACTTGCGCCCCGAAATCGAACAGCGTTTGGCGACCGTGGGTTTTGCGAGCGTCGAATTCGCAGTTTACGGCACGAAGTGAACCGCTTCGAAACGCCTTCGATGGCACAAAGCGGGAACCCCTGTGCTGTCATTTGACATTCCCTTAGAGCGGGATACTCTCCCGCGCTTGCTTGGGGGACTCGCTCTCGAGGAAGCTGCGGTTCAGGGGAACCGCACCCACTCGTTAGGGGAAAACCATGACCGCAAGGAGCAAGACCGGGGGAGGTCTGACCATCCAGCGTGTCCGAGCCGCATCGCGCAGCCGGGCCGGCATCTCCATGGTGGAGGTGATGCTGGCGATCGTCGTGCTGCTCGTCGCCGCGACAGCAGCCTTCTCCAGCCAGATGACCTCGATGCGCCTGATCAAGCAGAGCCGCGAGCAGGGCATTGCGCTGGCGGACTTGCAAACCTGCATGGAAGGGGTGCGCATCGTGCCCGTGGATGAACTGCCCGTGGCCGGCAGTCCTTACGCCCATGGCCAAGAAGTGGCCGCCTACAACGACCTGCACCTGCGCAATCAGCGCTTGGTCGTGAACTACCAGGACTACACGCTGGGCGGTCCCATTCCCGACCCGCTGATCGTCACCTTGACCATGCGTTGGCAGGACGACCGGGGCGCGGACCAGACCCTGCAGCTGCATACCGTGAGGACGCGCTGATGAAGCCCATCCATCGAGATTCGAAGCGCAACGGGTTCACCCTCTTGGAAGTGGTCATGAGTGCCACCATCCTTGGGATCCTGGCCCGGTCGCTGATCATGCTTTCGACGGGCATGAGCTCCATGTCCCAGTCGGGCGGATCGCTGAGCTTGTTGCAACACGAAGCCACCAAGGCGCAAGAAGCCATCCTGGAAGACCTGCGCCGCAGCGGATTGCGCGTGGTGGGCGGTAAGGCTTTCCCGCACGTCTTCACCGGCCCCGATCCGGGCGATCCCGCTTTCAGCGTGCACGCCTACGTACCCGCTCCCCAGAGTGCTGGGCCAGGAGATGTGGACTTCGGTCCGATGGGCTCCGTAGTCTTCCTAAGTCCTGCGGATGCAGATGGAGATGAGCGGCCCGACATGGACGTGGATCGCAACGGAACCCCGGAGCTCGACGGCAACCGGGACGGGAACCTGACCGAAGACCCCTCGGATCAAGGTTCTTGGGACCCTGCCCTCTACGACATCGATCCCCGCTCCGGACTGGTTTGGAATCGAGCGGAGATCAGCTACGTGGTCGTCCGCGGACCCGACGGAGAAAACTACCTCGAACGCCGCATCGACGGCAACTTGGATCGCCGCGTGGCCAAAGACGTGGAGCGGCTCTTGGTGGAGGACTCGGAAGACACAGGCTTCCAGATCCCCTCCAACGCTCTGCGGGTCTCGCTGTTCTTGCGCCGCACCGACGTACACGGAGCCGTGTACCGCCACGGCGTGCAATGGGTCGTCAGCCTAAAAAACGGGGATTTGGAATGAAGCTCAAACACACGATTCGCGCCCAAAGGCGCGCACAGGCCTCACGGCGCGGGGTCGCGCTGATCTACGCCATCTTCGGCGCCATGATGGCCGCCGGCATGGTCTCGGTCATGTTCGCCACGGCGGGCACCGCGAGCAAGCGCGAGGCGTTGGTCCAAGACCGCACCCGGGCCCGCTATTTGGCGGAAGGGGCTGCGGAGGTCGCGCGCAAGGAACTTTCCGCTGCGATCGCGAACTGGGAGACGCCGCCCACCGGGGGGGAGGTGACGGTCCACAATGTGACCGTGCCCTACACCGTGGAAGTGGTGGGGCCCACCCGCAATCTAGCGGACCCCTCGGGCATCCAGACCCTGGTCGACACCTACGAGATCACCGCGATTGCCGAGGTCGACGGACGCCAAGCTCGGGTGCACCGCGTCATCACTACCGAGTCCACCCCGGTCTTCCAATTCGCGGTGTTCTACACCGATGACTTGGAGATCTTGCCGGGACCGAGCATGACCTTGGGGGGCCGCGTGCACTCCAACGGGGACATGTACTTGGGCTGTGGGGGCACGCTCACCATGGATACCAACTACGTGCGCGCGGTGGGCAACATGTACCGCCAGCGCAAGAATGATGGTTCCAACGCGGGAGGCACGGTGAGTGTCCGCAAGTGGGTGGCCGATCCGTACAACATTCTGGAGCCGCGGGAGTTCGTTGCGATGAACTCACATGCGCAGATGGCGGCATTGGGGATTTCTTCGGAAAGCGGTTACGACAGCCACTTCACCGAAGGCTATGACTACGACGGGGACGGCAGCTTGGGGGGGGACGACGATTGGTTGCCCTTCGCTATCGGTGCTCTCGACATGTGGGGCGTGCCCGATGGCTACGGAGGCGGCACCGGGCATACCGTGTTGACCGGTCAGCACGACCTGCTGGAGTCTTCTGCACCAGGCATCGGTTCCATCGCGATGTTTGAAGAACAAGAGAGCGGCGGCGACTATGCCTGGAGCGCGGCCACGGGCGAGTACGAGTACGTCGGCCCCGGCGCCGGCACCCATGGCAAGGGGTACTTCCATGCCAACGCGGGCCTCTCGATCATCGTTTCCGAGGACGGAACGGATTTCGAAGCATTCGGACCTGGCGGCGCCGAGACGGACTCCAGCGGCACCACCTACAAGCAACTCCTGATCAACTCGGGAGCCATTTCGATGGGCGGCGTGCCGGACATGCGCCAATCGGACAGCTCGAACGTGGACACCCGGGTTTTGGAAGTCGACCTAGACCTGCTCGGCGCGGCGGGTCTGTACCCCGACAACGGCCTGCTCTACACCGCCCACTACGGCATGGGGGAGGGGACCGATGCGAAAGGAACCCTGCTCAAGAATGGCGCGGAATTGGCCGACCGCTTGACGCTGGCCTGCGAGGGCTCGATCTACGTGCAAGGCGACTACAACGCCACCAACAAGAAGGGCGCGTCGGTCATCGGCGACTCGGTCAACCTGTTGTCCAACTCTTGGGACGGGTCCAAGACGGCCGGAAGTCTGCCCAGCGCTTCGGAAACCACCTTCAACTGCGCGTTCATCACCGGCAACTACGTGACCGAACCGGGGCGCTACAACGGGGGTCTGGAAAACTTGCCGCGCTTCCACGAGAACTGGAGTGGCGTGCCCTGCAACATCACCGGGTCCTTCGTGAACACTTGGGACAGCGCGTACGCGACGGGTGACTGGCGCGGTGGGGGCGACCGCTACTCGGCGCCCCAGCGCAACTGGGCCTACGATACGTCCTTCAACTCGGTGGCGAACCTGCCCCCCTTCACGCCCATGGTGGTCAACAGTCGTCAAGTGGTGACTTGGTAGCGAGCCATCGGTAGCGTCCGCTCGTCAGGCGGAAGTCCCGTTGGAATCCTTGGATGGGAGAGAGCCCCGGTAGTCGTCTGCCGGGGTTCTTTGCGTCTTGGCGTTTCCCGATCGGGTAGGCTAAGCGCCTTCTCGGAAGCCCTCCCCCCCTTTTCGTATTGCCATGCCGACGATGGTCCTCGAGCGCACGATCGATGCGCCCCTGGAAACGGTCTTCGAGACCGTGGCGGACATCCGCAAGTATTCCCAAGCCATCCCCGACATCGCGTCGATCGAGTTTCTGAGCGAACAACAGGTCGGGGTTGGCACACGCTTCCGCGAAACGCGCTGGATGGGCAAGCGCGAGGCAGCGACCGAGCTCGAAGTGACCGAGTACGAGCCGAATCAGCACGTGCGACTGATCGCGGACAGCCACGGGTCCATCTGGGATTCGGTCTTTCGCGTCGCGCCGACGAAGCATGGCACGCGCTTGCAACTGGAGATGCACAGCCGCGGACATCGGTGGTTGGCCAAAGCCTTGAACGTGCTCTTCCATCCTTTGGTGCGCCGGGCGGTGGCCAAGGACTTGGATCAACTCAAGGCGCACCTGGAGTCGTAGCGGTGCGCGCCTAGTCCTGCGAGGACTCCGTGTAGGGCACCTGCACTTCCTGCACGACTCCTGGGATCAATTGCACGTGCACGCGGTCTTCGGCCGAGCTGTTGAATTGCGTGGATAGCCATAGGTCCCCGGCCGGCAGGCTGTTCAGATAAAACTCCCCATCGGAGCGGACCCAAGCGATCTCCACGTAGTCGTAGCCGGTCGCTTCGAGGAAGGCGAGCACGTGGAGGCTGTCCACCCCTTCGGGCGCCCCTGTGACCCGCCCCTGCAGCTTGCAGCCGCGCGCCATCTGCACGGGGACGATCTGCGGGCTGGAATCGGCGCTGAAGGTCACGCTAGTCGGGCTGGCGATGACGTAGGTCGCGCCGCGGACTTGGAGGGACCGGGTGGCGAGGCGGTAAGTGCCTGCTTGCACGTTGTAGAACAGCACTCGGTTGCCTTCGACCGAACTGCCGCGCAGCTCGCGCCGCGTGCGCCCATCCTGTTGCAACAGGAGGTGGAATTGGTTGGCCGCGAGCGGCTCGTTGGGACTCTGCCCGTCGGGAAAGGTCAAATGCAGCTCCAAACGACCCGCGGGCAACGTAAAGTCCTGCTCCATTTCGCCGCCTGGACGCACCTGAATCGATTGGCTGGGCGCTTGACGCCGATCGTGCTGCCGCCGAAAGCGCACCGAGTAGCGGCCGTCTTGCGGCAACATGACTGAGTAACGCCCTTGCTCGTCCGTGCTCGTTTCGATCTGCGGATTCCCGCGTTGGTAGGGGACCCGGTACAGGGTCAGTTTCCAACCGGTCGCCGGCTCGCCACTTTCCAAGACCCGTCCAAACAGGTGCACGGAGTCGGCTCCGTGGCCGGAAAAGAAGAGTTGGGTCGCGCGATTCGAATGGATGGTGACCGGCTGTTGCGCCCCCAAGGATTGGTGGGAAGCGCTGGTGCTCAGCAGGCTGCCCACCGCGTGGCGCTGGTTGGCTTCTTGCGCCGCAATTCTGACCTCGAGTTGCGCTTGGTACTCGCCAGCGGGCAGGGCCTCGATCGTGAAGCGGCCTTCGCTATCGACCGGCGCGGACCATTCGCGGCCGTGCCACGTGGACTCTCGTTCCTTGGGGTCGAGCACCACCTGCAGGCCGGGCTGCCACCAGTCGGCGTGCACGCTCCCGGTCAGGCTGCCCGGCGTGGGGATGAGCAACTCCACGTCCTTCAACTGCTCCCCGCGGCTCACGTTCAACTCCAAAGGCTCGCTCTGACCGCTTTCCGTGCTGGCCAAGAGG
>JAUHXY010000211.1 GCA_030426785.1 bacterium | reverse complement strand
GTTGCACTACGAAGCCCTCGGCGTGGTCTTCGACCCGAAGGAACGCAAACTGCTAGCCCTCGGCGACCGGGACTTTCGTTTCTACGAGGACGTCCTGCTGGGAGAGGACCGCGATTTCCACTACGACTTGGTCGAGCACTTCGCTCCCTCGCGGGCGCCCCTCGACATGCAGGGCCTCGACGTGAAGGTTTATCGGCGGCGCGACGCTTCCAACGAGTCCCGCTAGGCCTGCGCCTCGGACGGCAACCAACGCTCCAATTGGTGCGCGTGCCGGATGGGATGCATCACCGCGTGCTCCAACATGGCGTCGACGCAGTAGGGTACGCCCCAAGCGGAATCGAAGGTCTCTCGGTGAAAGCGCTCTTCCGGCACCTCCGAGAGTTGACCGCGCCAGCCGTCCAGCACCTGCTCCAGATACCTGGAGCCTTGGGCAACGATCGCCTCGACGCCGGGCGCCTCTGGAATGGCCGGATCCGGCTGGCCCAACACCCGGCACATCCAGACCATGTAGTGCCGCGCCGCTCCCAACACGTGGCGCAAAAGATGGGCTCGGCTCGCGTAGTCTGGGTCTTCGGCGGCCGGCCAAGTGAGCCCTTCCGCCTCGGCCCGCTGCCACACCTGCCAAAAAGCCCGCAAGTGCTGCTCGTGCAGCCGAATGCAAGCCTCCGCACCGGTGTAGCGATAGACCGAGGCGCTCATGGGGTCCGCTGGGAGCACTTACGCCTGGAGGTACTCGCGTACCCGGCGCAGCCCTTCTTCGATGTTCTCGATCGAATTGGCATAGGAGAAGCGCATGTAGCCTTCCCCCATCGCTCCGAACGCGGTGCCCGACAAACAGGCTACGCCCGCTTCGTTCAACAGCCCGTTCTCCAGCTCCTGCGACTTGCGCCCAGTGCCAGTGATGTTCGGGAACGCGTAGAAGGCGCCCTTGGGCATCACGCAGCTCACTCCGGGGATCGCATTCAATTCACGGTGCATGACGTGACGGCGCTCATCGAACGCCGCCAGCATTTGGTCGACCATCTCTTGCGGCCCGCGCAAGGCCTCGATGGCCGCGATTTGCGTGACCGCGTTGGCGCAGGAGGTGGAGTTGATCTGCAGACGCTCGGCGTGTTTGACCAGGTTGGAGGGCCAAACGCCGTAGCCCAGCCGCCAGCCGGTCATGGCGTAGGTCTTCGACCAACCGTCCAGCATGATGGCCCGATCGGCGATGCTGGGGTACTGCAGGATCGAGACGTGCTCGGCGTCGTCGTACAACTGCCGCGAGTAGATCTCGTCGCACAGGATGGTCACGTGGGGATGCCGCTCTAGGCCGGCCACCAACTTGTCCATCTCCGAACGCGGCACGATGCCGCCGGTCGGGTTCGCGGGGGTGTTGATGATCATCAACCGGGTCTTGGGCGTGATCTTGGCGAGCACCGCGTCCGCATCGAAGGAGAAGCCGTTTTCCTCTTTGAGCTCGATCGGAACCGCTTTGGCTCCCGACCAGTGGATCAAGGACTCGTAGATCGGGAAACCCGGGTTGGGGTACATGATCTCCACGCCCGGTTCGCCAAACATCAGGATGGCGTAGAACATGGTGGGCTTGCCACCGGGAACGATCAGGACGTTGTCGGGGTGCACGGTGGCGCCGCGGTATTTCTCGATATCCTCGCAGACCGCTTCGCGCAGCTCGAGGACACCGTTGGCCGGGGTGTACTTGTGCCAGCCGTCCTGCAGGGCCTTCTCCGCCGCCGCCACGATGTTGGGGGGCGTATTGAAGTCCGGAGCGCCAATGTGCAGGTGCACCACGTCCTTGCCGCGGGCTTCCAGGGCCTTGGCCTTGGCGAAAACTTCGAAAGCGGTTTCGGTGCCCAGGGCGTGCATGCGCTGGGCCAATTGGGGTTGGGTTTCGGTTTGCATCGGCGGGCAGAGGCGCGGAGAAAGGGGGTCCGGGGGCGTTCGGAGGGGGGCCACCCGATCGAGAAGCCCCAGCTTACTCCGAGCCGCGCCGCGTTCCTCCCCCGAGGCGTGGAGTTTCTCCCCGAGCCGCCTAGAGGAAGGCTCTCGCGCACCGCGAGGCTCCCAGCCGCGCGCACCTCGCCAAAAACGAGTGCCCCCCGACCTTGGCGGGACTACGCTAGTCGAAACCGATATGAAGCGACCCTTGCACCCCTCCCGTCTCGTCTCCACCGGCCTCGCGCTGGCGGTCTCCGCTCTGCTCGGCGCCTGCTCAGCCGATCCGGACCTCGTGGTCTACGTCTCGCTGGATCAGGAGTTCTCCGCCCCCCTGATCAAGGAATTCGAGCGGGAGACCGGCCTGAAGGTGCGCGCCGAGTTCGACACGGAAGCCAACAAGACGGTCGGACTCTCGCGGCGCTTGATCGAAGAGAAAAACCGGGTCCGTTGCGACGTGTATTGGAACAACGAGATCGCGCAAACGGTGCGGCTCGCTGAACTAGGGCTGTTGCAGCCCTACGATTCTCCTTCGGCGGAAGGCATCCCGGAGGAATTCCGAGACCCGCAACACCTTTGGACCGGGTTTGGCGCCCGCGCCCGGGTGCTGATCGTCAACACCGAGCTGGTCCCTGATCCGAGCGAGATCGACTCCATGTACGATCTGCTCGACCCCAAGTGGAAGGGCCAAGCGGCCATCGCGCGGCCCTTGACCGGCACCACCCTGACCCACGCCGTGGCCCTCTTTCAGGTGCTCGGCGAGGAGGCCGCCCGCGAGCACCTGGGCACCATCGCCGCCCACCAAAGCGACAACCCTCCCTTGGTGCAGGTGGTCAACAGCAACGGCCAAAGCGCCCGCTTGGTGCGGGAAGGGACTTTGGCCTGGGCCTGGACCGACACCGATGATTTCGCGGTCTCCTTGGCGGCGGGCGCTCCGGTGGTCGCCATCTACCCCGACCAAAAGCCCGGCCCCAACCGCGAGGAGCCCATGGGCACCCTGCTGATCCCCAACACGATCGCGATCCCCAAAGGCGCGCCGCACCTCGAGAATGCGAAGCGCTTCGTGGACTGGGCCCTGTCGCGCGAAATCGAAGAACGCCTCGCCTTCTCCCCCTCCGCGCAAATCCCCGTACGCGCAGACGTGCCCCGCCCGGATTCCGTGCGCAGCGACTTCGTCGCTATGAAGGTCGACTACGTCGAGCTCGGCCGCCAAATGGCCGCTCGCACAGAGGAACTCAAGGAGATGTTCCTCGCCCGCTAAGGGCGCCGAGCGCCGATGGCGTCCCCCCACCGCTCGATCCTCGCCACGCCCCGCTGGGTGTGGTGGCCCGCGTTCCTCGCTCTCGTCCTGTTTGGGCTAGCCCCCCTCGGCGTCATGTTGGCGCGGGTGGCCGGCGATCCGGGTGCGCTCACCGAGGTGCTCAGCCTCCGCACGCTCAGCCTTCTCGGTCGCACGCTGATGCTGGGCCTGGGCGTGGTCGGCGTCGCGCTGCTGCTCGGCATTCCCTACGGCTACCTCGTAGCGCGCACCAACGTGCGTGGCCGGGGGCTTTGGAGCGCCATCGTGTGGGTGCCCTTGTGCCTGCCGCCGCTCATCATGGCTATGACCTGGGCGGTGTTGTCCGACGTGCGCGGCGCGCCCATGACGATTTGGATCCTGGGGCTTGGACACTTTCCGCTCGTGGCCGTCTTTGTGGCCAAGGCAGCACGCCGCATCGACGCGAGGCAGGTGGAGGCGGCGCGGCTCGTCGGCGGTTGGTCGGCGCAGTGGCGGATGGAGTGGCCGTTGATCTGGCCCGGTGCCATGCTCGGTGCGTTGCTCGCCTTCGTCTTTGCGATCAACGACTTCGCCGTGCCCGACTACGTTTCCTCGGTGGGCCCGAAGTTCAACGTCTACGCGGACGAGGTCTTCGCCACGTGGCAAGTCGATCAAAAGGACTCCTTGGCGGTGGCGACGGCCCTTCCGTTGATCGCGCTCACCCTGTTCGGGTTGGTCGCGGCGTTGAAACTACGCCGCAAGGGTTCCCTGGCGAGCCTTGCGAGCGGCTTCCAAACGCCCCCCACTTTGGATTTGGGGCGTTGGCGCCTCGCCGCCCTGGGTTGGGTGAGCTTTGTCGTCTTCTGTGCGGTGGTGCTGCCGATCGGACGGTTGCTCTATGAGGCGGGCTTGCCTTTGCCCACTCCGTCGACCGGCGCGGCCGGTCCCGGGGCGACCGCCACCACCGGCGGCGGTCCGATCCCCCAAATAGCGGACGTTCCCTGGAGCCTGTCGCACACCATCGACGCGTTTGGCACCGCTTTGGAGCGTTGTCGCGACAACCTGCGCGCCTCGATCCTGCTGGCGATCGGTGGGGCGACCTTGGCCGTCCCCGTGGCCTTTGGACTCGCACACCGAGCGGCCCGCGCGCCCCACGGCAAGCTGTGGCTGTTCCTATGCATCCTGCCCTTCGCCGCCCCCGCGATCCTGTTCGGCATTGGACAGATCGTGGTGTGGAATCACGACTGGAGCGCTTCGTTTTACACCGGCGATGGCCTCGTGATGGGCATGTTGATGGGACGCTATCTGGCCTTTGCGGTGCTCGGTTTGACCTCGGCGGTCGAAAACGTTTCGCCTCGGCTGGAGGAAGCCGCCGCGCTGGTGGGTGCCGGGCCAGGGACGCGCCTGTGGCGCGTGGTCGCGCCGCCGATCTTGCCGAACTTGGTCGGAGCTTGGACGATGGTCTTCGTGTTCGCCATGCGCGAGCTGGATGCGGCCATCTTGGTACCCGCCGCCAACAAGACGGTCATGTTCCGGCTCTACAACGCCGTGCACTTCTACCGCCAGGACTACGTGGCCGCGCTCGCGCTGGTCACCCTGTTTGTGATCTTGATTCCCGGGCTCCTGTGGGCCCTCTTCGCTCGCCGCCGCATGGAGGTGCTTTCATGACCGCAGCCGTCGTCGCTACCGATTGGATCCTGCAAGCGGGCCTCGAGCCCCTGACCGATCCGATCGAGCTCACCATCGAAGCGGGCCAACACGTCTTGTTGCTGGGGCCTTCCGGCTGCGGCAAGACGACCTTGCTGCGCACGGTCGCCGGGCTGACCTCCCCGCGCCGTGGCCAACTGGAGTTGTTCGGGCGCCTGGTCGACGATGGTCGCAAACAGATCGTTCCACCCCACGAACGCGGCATCGGCTACCTATTCCAGGATGGGGCCCTGTGGCCCCAGTGGAACGTGCGTCAGACCTTGGATTTCGTGTTGGGGCAACGGGGTGTGGCGAAGCGCGACCGGGCCGCCTCGATCGGGCGGTTGCTCGAATGGGTCGAGCTGAGTGGCTACGAAAAGCGCAGCGTCCCGACCCTGTCCGGCGGGGAGGCCCAAAGGATCAACCTGGCCCGCGCGTTGGCCTGCACCCCCAAACTGCTGCTGCTCGACGAGCCCCTAGGCCCCCTCGACAAGGATCTGCGCCAGGGCCTGTTAGAAAGGCTGGAGATCTTGCGTGCCGAGCTGGACCTGACCATCTTGCATGTGACTCACGACGGCGACGAGGCTAGGCCCTACGCCCATCGAGAACTGACCCTGCGCCACGGCCGCCTGCGGGAAGCCGTCGCCAAGTCCTAACCCCCACCCGAATGCGCTATCTCGCCGGCCTGTTTCTTGCGCTGCTCACCGCCGTCCTACTCTGGAAGGTGCTCGGCCCGGGCCCCAAACCCGACCCGGTGCCCGAGGGCGGCTTCGTCAGTTCCCAGCAGTGCATGGACTGTCACCCCAAGGTCTACGAAGAGTGGTCCGTGTCCCAGCACGCCCAATCCTGGATCAACCCCGAGGTCAACGCACTCTCCAACCACTTCGCGAATACCGACTGCATCGATTGCCACGCCCCCCAGGACCTGTTTTCGACCGGCGTCGGCAAGCGAGCCTTGCCCCGCGCGGACCGGCGCGCGGCAGGCGTAGACTGCCTCTCCTGCCACCGCATTCCCGAAGAACAAGGCGGCGGCATGGCGGGCACCAACACGAACCTGAATGCGGCCTGCCGCCCGCAGATCCGTACGGAACTCGCGCGCGTCGAGTTCTGCGGGTCCTGCCACAACCAACACAACACCGTGGATCAGTGGAGCGCGTCTTCCTTCGCCATTCCTGGCCCAGGTTTTAAGGACTGTCGCGACTGCCACATGCCCTTGCGCACGGGTCCGGGGGAAAGTGGGCGCAGCCACCTGTTCCACGGAGGGCACAACATCGAGTTGGTGCGCTCGGCTGTCGCGCTGCGCGCCGAACGCGCTTCGAACGAACCGACGCGCATCGCGATCGAGGTCGAGAACCACGGCGCGGGTCATGCCTACCCGACCGACGAGCGCAGCCGGGCCTCGGACGTGTTTTGGCGTCCGACCCCGGAGGATCCGGAAGCCGAGGGAGGCTGGCGCCACCTGTACCGCATTCGTGACCCCTACCGCAGCGAAGTGGACATCCCACGCACCCTGATCGACGCGGGCGAAACGCTGGAGCTCGACCTTGAGGCCGAGGAAACCGGGGGCCCGGTCCAAGTGGCGCTGTTTTACAAGCTCACGCCCTACTACCGCGATCCGGCCACCGGAATCGCCCGGCCGCTCGAAGAAGTGCACGATCCGGAAACGGACGCAAGGCTCGTGTGGCGCGTGGAGGTACCGGCACCGTGATGCGACTCTCCACCTGGATTGGGCTCTCGGCCTTGGCCTTGCTGGGGTCTGGCTGTTCGTCGGAAAGCGAGCCGGCCGCGCCGGTCTCCAACTCGGATCTCCCCACCTACGAGGACATCGTCGCGACCCGCTTGGCCGAGGTTTGTCAACCGGAGCCGACCGGAGAGGCAGCCGAGCCGGCCGACGCCGACCAGATCGAAGGTCTGCTGCAGACCTTGCTCGCAGGCAATGCCCGCTTTAGCAAGGTGGCTCGCGAAGAGCTGCTCTCCCTCGGCGAATCGGCTCGGGTGCGCCTCGCGTCCTGGCTCGTCCCCGAGCCTGCCGCCATGGCCCCCGAAATCCTGCACCAAGCCGTCCAAATCTTGGGGGCCGAAGGTCTGCGCGATCTGGACACCTTGGTA
The DNA here is from genome assembly GCA_030426785.1 of bacterium. Classification (GTDB taxonomy): domain Bacteria; phylum Planctomycetota; class UBA1135; order UBA1135; genus NORP259. The sequence continues at coordinate 277 of JAUHXY010000211.1, read as the reverse complement.
ACGATCGCCACGTCGGGGCGGCTGGAGGTTAGCCCGTACAGCCTGCCCGTGCGGCGCGAAGCGCTCTATCAATTGGGTTTGATGAAGGACGATCGCGCCCTGCTGCGGTTGATCCGGCACCTCAAGTACGAAAAGGACCCCGAGAACTTTTTGTGGCTCGGCTGGGCCTTGCTCGAACTGGGCAACGGCTCGGGCGTGCCGGCGCTCTACGACCTCACGCGCTCCGAAGATCCGGATCTGGCCGCACGCACCCAGGCCACCTTGCAGCAGGCGGCCC
>JAUHXY010000210.1 GCA_030426785.1 bacterium | reverse complement strand
CCATGCGCTTGCCCATCACTTGGGTGCTCAAACCATCGAACACCGAGCTATGCGGGTTGCCGATGATGTCCGACGACACCAAAGGATCGGTGGAGTACTCCAAAACGCCCTTCATGGCCCCGTTCGCAGCCTTCTCCATGGCCGAGTTGACCTGCTCGACGGTAACGTCTTTGGACAATTCCGCCGTCAAATCGACGATCGAGCCGTCCGGCACGGGCACGCGCATCGCACCGCCGTCCAGCTTGCCGGAGAGCTCCGGCAGCACCTTGCCCACCGCGCGGGCCGCACCGGTGGAGGTCGGGATGATGTTCATGGCGGCCGAACGGGCGCGGCGCAGATCCTTGTGGGGTAGATCCAGGATGCGCTGGTCGTTGGTGTAAGCGTGCACCGTGGTCATCAAGCCTTGCACGATCCCGAAGGAGTCGTGCAGCACCTTGGCCATCGGCGCCAAGCAGTTCGTGGTACAGGAGGCGTTGGAGATGATGCGGTCGCTGGCCTTCAGGGAGTCTTGGTTGACGCCCATGACGACCATCGCGTCGATCTCGTCTTTCGGGGGCACGGTCAAGAGAACCTTCTTCGCGCCGGCGTCCAGGTGCTTGGAGCAGGCAGCCTTGGTGGCGAACACGCCCGTGGCTTCGACCACGAAGTCGATCTGGTTGGCCTTGTGGGGCAGATTGGCGGGATCCCGCTCCGCGGTGATCGAGACCTTCTGGCCGTTGACCGTGATGGAGTCCGACCCCACGCTCACGTCACCATCACAACGGCCGTGCACGGAGTCGTAGCGCAGGAGGTGCGCCAGGGTGGCGGCGTCGGTTAGGTCGTTGATGTGGACCACGTCCACGCCCTCGACGTTCTGCAAGATTCGGAAGACGTTTCGGCCGATGCGACCGAAGCCGTTGATGGAGATACGCATGGTTTTTGGAAGTCTGACGGCCGGTTTCGCCGCGACAGGTCCCAGAATTGGGTCGGTCCGAGCCGAACCGCCGGAGATCGCCTGGAGCGGTCGCCGGGGGCCCTGGGCACTGGCTCTATATTTTTAGGAAGGAAACCCAGGAAAGGCGGCAGAGCCTAGCGATCCCCGCCGATGGCATCAAGCGGAGGCGCTCGATCCCCCCACCGAGCCCCCATCCATTTTCCGGTTTCCCCCCTACCGAGAATCGACCGTGCACGTGCAACCCTCCCGTTCCGCTTATCCCTGGAGCGATCGCTGGGCCCAACTGGCCTCCGCCTCCGATCTGGGACCCAACCAACCCGTCCTCGTCGCCCTTTCCGGCGGTGCGGACAGCGTCTTTTTGCTGCACCTCTTGGCGCAGGCGGAGCCCCGGCCCCGCATCCTCGCCATGCACGTGGAGCACGGTCTGCGCGGCTCGGAAAGCCACGAAGACAGCGCGTTCTGCGCCCGCTTGTGCGCCAAACTATCCATCCCCTTCGCCCGCACTTCGATCGAGATCGACGGTGGTGATGGGGACCGCTTGGCCCCGAACTGGGAAGCCAAAGCCCGCAAAGCCCGTTACCAGGCCTTGGCCGCGGAAGCGCGCGCAGCCGGGATCAGCGTGATTTTGACCGGACACCACGAGGACGATGCCCTCGAGACCTTGCTGATGCGCATGATGCGCGGCAGCGATATGGCCGGCCTCGCCGGGCAAAAGACCCGCTTCACCCTGGCCGGTTCCCCCCCCGTGGAGGTCATCCGCCCCCTGGTGACCCTGCGCCGCGAAGAGGTGCGCCAAATCCTGCGCCGGGAGAATTTGACCTGGCGCGAGGACTCCTCGAACCTCAGCCAGCGCTTCACCCGGAACCGCGTGCGCCACAACCTGCTGCCTGGGATCGCCCAATCCGAACAGGGTATGGACGGCCTGCGCGCCTTTGCGCAAGCGGTGGAGGGGCTCGAGGCCGAACTGGCCGAACGTACCGTTCACCTGCATTGGACCCCCCTCGCAGGCCAAAGCGTGCAAACTGCCGGAGGTCGACTCGACCGGGCGGCCGTCTCTGCACTGCCCGGCGCCTTGCAACGCCGCGCGCTCTGGAGGCTCTTACACGAAGGTACTGGCAAGCCGCCCGGAAAAACCGTGCTCAGCCTGATCGAGAGCGACCTGACCGAACAACGCGACATCCGCCGCACCCTCCCCGGACAGTGGTTGCTCGAACTCAACGCGCGCGAGTTGCTGCTGCTACCCCCCTCCCAAGGTGGTGGTCTGGACTATCCCGCCGAAGAGTTGGAGGTCGACTTGCCCGTCCCGGGCACCGCCACCTTGCCCGACGGCACCCGCGTGACCGCCGAGCGCGTCGAGGTGGAGCCCGGAGCGGCCTTTCCGACCGATGCGAACGTCGTCGAATTGGATGCCCGCGGTTTGCCCACCACCTTGCGGGTGCGCTTACCCCGCGCCGGAGATCGTTTCCACGCGCTCGGGGCCCCCGGCCAGCGCGAGCTCACCCGTTTCCTGGCAGACGCTGGTGTTCCCGCTGCGGATCGCCGGCGCCAACCGTTGGTGCTGGCCGACGAAGAACTCGTTTGGGTTGCCGGAGTCCGGCCCTGCGATTCCAAGCGTGTGCAACCCCACTCCACCCAGCGGGTGCGGTTGAAGATCGAAGCCCCCGCATAGACCTCGCTTTGTAGCCGCGCCCGGAGCGAGCCTTCGGAAACCGCACGGTATCTAGCAACCCGCCTCCCGGCGGGTTGTTGCTTTTCTGCCGATCCTGGCTTGCGGAGCCCCCGTGGGGCCGCTCAGCCAAATCGTGGAGCCCATGGCGTTTTCCAAACCGGGCGCGTTCCGTAGTCTTACGCTGTGAACCCAACCGGAGCGAACTGGACCCAGCGCATCACGCGCAACCTGGAACAGGTTCGTGCCCGCCTGGAGCGGGCCGCGCGCGAGGCGGGGCGCCATGCCACCGACATTCAACTGCTGCCGGTCACCAAGTCGCGACCGCTGGAAGCCCTGCGCGCACTCCTGGATTTGGGCGAGACCGAGTGCGCGGAAAATCGGGCTCCCGAGCTGGTAGAGAAACACGCCGCTCTCGAGGCGGAGGGTCGTATGCCACGCTGGCATTTCATCGGTCCCTTGCAACGCAACAAAGCTCGGCGCGTCGTCGAACGCGTCAGCGTCGTGCACTCGGTGCATGGATTGTCGTTGCTACAAACCCTGGACCGACTCAGTGCGGAGCTGAAGAAACCCCTGGAGATCTTTCTGCAGGTCGGCTTGACCGGGGAGGAAGCCAAGCAAGGCTTCGCCCTCCCAGAGTTGTCGCAAGCCATCTCCGCCGCCGCGGAAGCTCCCTTCCTGCGCTTGCGCGGCCTCATGACCCTGGGACCTCAAAACGATCCGGGCCTGACCCGCACCCGCGAGATTTTTGCAACCCTGGCGGCCGAAGCCCGTACCGTAGAGCGTGCCGACCCCGGGCTCTGGCTCCGAGGCCGTTGCGAACTGTCCATGGGCATGAGCGGGGACCTAGAATGTGCGGTTTCCGCCGGTTCGACCCTGGTGCGCATCGGGTCGGACCTCTTCGCCTAAATCCGCTGAGAGCCCATCCCTCAAGACCTTGACCCTCCCGCAACTCGCTCTCGACGTCCCGAGCTTAGGTCCGGAACCGCAACCCCTGCCCGTGCACGGGCGCTGGGTGATCGGCTCCGACCCGGAACGGGCTGATTTGGTGCTCGAGGACCCGGACGTGGACGGGATGCACTGCGTGTTGCTGTTGCACAAGGACGGTGGCGTAGAACTGCAGGATTTGGGCTCGGGGCGTGGCACCCAGGTCAACGGAACACCGGTCACCCGTGGCCCCCTGCAAGTCGGCGACCGCATCGAGATCGGGGCGCTCTCCCTGTGGTTGGTGGACGAGGCGGCCAACGCTCCGTCGGAACCTGCCCAGCTGCCCAAGGTTCCGGGGTACCAACTGCATCATCCCCTCGGCCGCGGCGAAGGGGGAACCGTGTACCTCGCCACCCAAGAGAGCTTGCAGCGCAAAGTGGCTCTCAAGGTTCTCTCCCCCGAACTTGCGCACGACCCCGACGTCGTGCGGCGCTTCGAAGCCGAGGCGCGAGCGGCCGCGGCTTTGGGCCACAATCACGTGGTCACCGTGTACGACGTGGGCTCCGCCGGCGACACCCATTACCTGAGCATGGAGTTCATGGACGGCGGGAGTTGGGCGGATCGCCTGCAGGCGAGCGGGCCCTTGCCCTGGCGCCAAGTGGTGCGCATCCTGAGCGAAACCTGTGCGGCGTTGGAGTTTGCGGAAGCGCAGGGCCTCGTGCACCGGGACATCAAGCCCGCCAACCTGATGACGACCTCCGACGGGGTCACGAAGTTGGCAGACCTCGGATTGGTGCTCGACCTCAGCCGGCAAGCACACGACGGGCCGTTGGTGGGCACACCGCACTTCATGGCACCCGAGCTCATTCGCGGTGCGGCACCTAGCCCCGCCAGCGACCTCTATGCGCTGGGAGCAAGCGCCTACCAACTCCTGAGTGGTCGCACGCCCTTTCAGGGCACGCAGACCAAAGAGATTTTGCGCGCGGTCGTGACCGAAGAGGCCCCGAGCCTGCATTCGCTGGATCCGGACCTGCCCGTTTCGCTGAGCGACCTCATCGCGCGTTTGATGGCGAAAGAACCCGCGGACCGGCCGATGAGCGCGCGGGCCCTGGGAGCGGAGCTCGACGCACTCGCGCAACGTTTCCCCACCGAAGCCGTCGCCGCCGCCCAAAACCGGCGAGGCCTTTGGGTGGGCGTGGGGCTCTTGTTGGTGGTCGGTGTCGGTTCTTGGGCGGTGTGGGGTCCGAGCAACGAAAACGACGACCCCCGGGAAGAATCCTCTACGCAGGCTCCACAACCCTCCACGACGAACCCAGCTTCCGACCAAGATCCCGCTACGGTGGACGCCCCCACGCTCGAGTTCGTGACCGACCAGGAACCGGATCCGATGCGGACCGAAACGCCGGAAATCGCGGCCAGCTTCGAGCAGGAAGCCCTCGATGCCTTGCGCTCTCTCCAGGAACAGGACCTGACCGACAGCGAGCGGATCACCCGCTTGCGCGCTTTGGCCCAATCCTATCGGGGCAGTCGCGTGGCCGACGAAGCACTCGCAACAGCCGGTGCGATCGAAGAGGCGCAGCGCAGCGACGCGCAAGCGACCGCCGAACGACAAGCGCAACTGCGCGCAGAACGTCAACGGCTTGCGCAAGAGACCCGCTGGGATGCGGAGAATGAAAGCCTGTTGGCCGCGGTGGAGCGCACGCTCGCTTTTGTGCCGACCATGGACGCGGCGGACTTGGCCACCTTTGAATCCGAACGCGCTCGTGTGCTCAAGAGCCATTGGCAAGCCGCTCTGCGCGCGGTCGAAACCGCGCGCCAAGCCGCCCAAGAGCGCGCTGAGGAAGGCGACTTTTCGGGCGCTTTCGAAGCCCTGCACGCCATCGAACAAACCTGGTCCCCCGTCGCGATCTACCCTCTCCCGGAAGCCCACCAAAAGCCGGACGTGCAGGCCGCCCAAGCGTTGTTGCGCACGGAGCTCGAGGGGGTGGTCGGGGATCGGCTCGCCCTTCCGGCGCGCTACGAAGCCTGGGCGGATTCGGTGCAGGCCGCCGACCGCCGGGCCTTTGGTTCTTTGTTCGGACGCGCCTCGGGTCTGCGGCAAGATGTCGAAGCGATGGCTTGGGACCGGGCCATCGTGCGCATCGATCAAGGCTTAGCGATTTTGCAGACCCCCGCCGCCCGGGGTTGGGCGGAAGCGTTGCGCCGGGACCTCGAAGCCGCGCAAAGGGCGCATCGCGCGGTCATAACGGGCTTCGAAGCGGGGCAATGGAAGCGGGCCCACACCCTCGATCCACGCGCGTCGCGCCCCACCAACGTGGACGTCACCGCCATCGGGCCGGACTGGATCTCGTTGGACGGCGAGCGGTTGCCCTGGACCGGTTTTTTCTTGGATCGCCGCTGCCTGCTTTCCCTGCTGGACGATCGACTGCGGAAAGACGAGTCCGCGGCCGAGCGCGCTGATCGGGCCGCCCTCTTTCGCATGCACGCCGCCGTACAGTTTTTGATGCACGTGCAAGAGATGTTCACCCTGGGGCAAGAGGCCAAATTCACCGAAGGGGAAGCCGAGGCCACCCTCGCAGAGTTCGCCGCGCCCCCGGAGCCACCCGATGCCGCTTCCCGCGCTGCCCTCGACCGCGAACGGCGCGCAGCCGCTCCCATCGTGCACTCCTTGCGAGCGCTGAGCGAAGACCAACCCGGTGCTGCCGCAGGTTACTTGGAGCGTGCGATCGACCTGGGTCGCGAAACCTGGGTGGTGACCCTGCTGAGCGACGGGTCGGGCCTGCCATTCCACATGCCCACATGGACGCCCCCAGAGATCGAAGCGCCCCCGAGTCCGGAAGACGGATCGGATGCGGAGGAAGCATCGCAGAACGCTAGCGGCCCCGACACCGGAGAGCCCGTCATCTCCGGCGGCAGCGGCCAGGTTTCCGACCCCGAAGATCCGCCACGCTGATCTCGTGGGCTGCGCCGGCCTGCGTGAGTCGCGATCCCCTAAGCCGCGCGCTGTTGAAAGGCTCCGAGCACGGACTGCCAGCGAGCCTCCAAACGCTCGAGCATCCCGTCGAAGTCACGTTCGCTCAAGAACAGTCGGCGCAGCGAAGCGCGTTGCAGGGGGCTGTCTTCCAGGGCTAGGTCTTGCAAACACCCGAGCAGACCGCGCAGGTGTTGCGCCACCTGCAGGGTGTCGGCCAGCGCACGATGTTCCGCGGGGCACAATTCCGGTCGCCCATGCCATCGCACGCCGGCCACGAGCCGTTTCGGCCACCCCCATTCCTCCAACAAGCGCGCGCTCTGTTCGTGTTCTTCGGCTCCCGCAGGTTCCTCTCCGCCCCAAGCCACTTCGATAGAATCACCGGACCGCTTCGACGCGTGCGTCCACACAGCCATCTCCGCGCACAGACCGGCGGTGAAAGCTTCGCTGGCTGCGATGAGGCCCGCCGAGCGTGCAACCTCCTCCGCCGCCAGGGCCAGGATCACCGAAGCCTCCCAAACCGGGTGTTGGTAATCCGGGCCCGACAACAACCGCTCGTCCTGCAACCACGCCTCGACGACCGAGCTCTGCAGGGCCGAAGCGAGGCGCTGCCCGCCTACGCGCGCGAGAGCGGCGCGGACCGAGTGCACCTCCACCGGTGACGCCAACAGCGCGGAGTTGGCGACTCCCAACACCCACGCGGTCAAACTCGGGTGGAAGCCGGCGGCCAAACAGAGGCCTTCCGATTGCCCTTTTTGTTCGCGCAATCGGGTGCGCAGGCTCAACGGGTCGGCCGGCAGCGGG
>JAUHXY010000209.1 GCA_030426785.1 bacterium | reverse complement strand
GCGGCACGCCGGCGGTGACGATGCAGACATCGGCGCCGTTGATCGCCTCGTAGGAACTGGAGCCCGTGAAACTGGCGTCGAAGCCCTCGACCGGCGCGGATTCGGCGATGGTCGTGGGGAACTCCAGCGCCACCAAGCCCATAGCCAACGGCCCGAGCATGGGTCCGAGTCCCGCTTCATCGATGCCCGCGAGCACGCGGGCTTGCCGCTCGGGAAGCACGGTTACTCCCGCGCTTGTCCGGGCGCGTAGCCGCCGATCATGGCCGGCGTTTGCTTGCGCGGCCAACGCAACAGCAGGTACAGGACGCACAGCAAGGCGACCCCGATCGAAATCAGTTGGCTGGTCGAAAAGCGGTCGTCAAACCACAGTCCGCGAATCTTGTCGCCGCGGTACATCTCGATGAAGTAACGCCCGCCCGAGTACAACAGCAGCACGAGGGCTGCCACCTGACCGCCAAAGCGCCGGCGGGGAAGCAACACGAAGCGCCCGATCAGAAACAATGCAAGGGCATTCAAGCTCATCCACATTTGGGTGCAGTACAGCGTACGTCCGGCGTTTTCGGCGCCGAAAAGACTGTGCTCCGGTAGGGGATCGGGCACGGTCACCACCAAGGGGAAGGGCCAATTGGCGTGGCTTTCGCTCACGACCTTGCCGTAGTCATCGCCAACCAACAAACAACCGATGCGGCCGATCGCGAGGCCCAAGAACGCCGCAGGAACCCCCAGGTCCATGACCTGCCCGACCGGTAACGCATGCTTGCGGGTGGCCAACCAGCCCCCCAAGATGCCGCCCAACGCGCCTCCGTACATGACCAACCCACCGCGCCAGATGAACAGGATCGAAAGGGGATCGTCTTTGTAGGTCTGGCCTTCCGGCGTGTTGCCGGCCATCTCCACGCCCACGTACAAAAAGCGTGCGCCAAACACCACGCCGAGCAGCACCCAGATCGGCAAGGCGCTGTAGCCCTCGCGAGCCTTCTCCGGGTCCGGCGCTCCGCGTACGCCCCAACGGGTCAGAAAGTGTGCGCCGGCCAAAAAGCCCAGCATGACCATCAGCCCAAAGGACCGCAGGGGCAGGTGGAGGCCCGGAATCTCGAAGAGGATGGGGTGCATGCGCGCATCGTAGGAGCGCCGCTGGGACATTCCCAGCCCCCACGCAGGATGGCTGCGCGAGGGGCGCGAGCCGGTGCCCGGATGGGACAAAGTCCTCGCATGGCTTGTGATGGGGGAGGGAATCCCTATCCTGCGAGCTTCCCCCGCGAAGGTAGGGGATCGGATCGTTCCATTCGTCCTGGGTCTTCACCCCGCGCGCACCGAGCGCAGCCCCCTCATGCAGCACCGCCCGCAGGCCAAACTCTTCGTCGAAGGTCGCTACCGCAAGTTGAGCCGCGACCTTCCCCAAACCGTCTTCTTCTGCCCCGAGTGCAAGGGCCATCCGCGCCGCCGGCGTCAGTGCGAGAAGTGCGAAGGCTTCGGCAAGCTCAGCCGCGACTCCGTGCAAGAGTTGATCGGCTGGGTGCTGGGCAAGGCCTGCGGAACCCGCAAGCACAAGTTTCATGGCGCCGGCCGCGAGGACGTCGACGTGCGCATGCTGGGCCGCGGCCGACCCTTCATCATGGAGCTGATCAATCCCAAGGTGCACGACGCCGATCTGGGCGAGGTCGAGCGTTTGGTGAATGAGCGCAACGCCGACCGTCTCGAGATTGAGGGGCTGCATTGGACCGAAAAAACGCGCGTGCGCGTCGTCAAAGAGACCCCCAACGCCAAGGCCTACCGGGCCGGCTTGGCGGTGGAAGGCCAACCGGAAGAAGCGGCCCTGCAGGAGCTGCTCGGTCAGCGCATCGTGCTGGCCCAGAAAACCCCCGAGCGGGTGGCGCACCGCCGGGCCGACAAGACCCGCGAACGCTGGATCGAGGTTAAGGGGCTGCAACCGGCCGAGACCGAGGGCGAGTGGATCGTCGACCTGGTCACGCAGCACGGCACCTACGTCAAAGAATTCATCAGCGGCGAAGACGGCAAAACGGACCCGTCCCTCGGCGACCTTCTGGGTGGCGTTTCCTGCCAATGCCTGTGGCTGGACGTGACCGACATCCTCGATGAAGAGGGCAGCGCCTTAAAGCTCCCGAAGCAGCGCCCGCAGGCGCCTTCCTTCGGGTCCGGGCTTTAGTCGCCCACCGTCCCTACGGCCGCGCGCAACGCCCCCCAAGACGTCCCGAACTGAGTCGAGCAGGGCCCTAGGTCCAACCAGACCGCCTGCGGGAACGTCCGCGACGACTTACCTCCCCGCAGTGGGATACGCTTGGGTTGTCCCATGCCCCTGCGTTTTTTGCTGCCGTTTTTGGCGCTGCTCCTGTTGGTCGCCTTGTTCCTGTTGGAGCTCGGGGAGGGGCAGGGTCCGACCCAAGCTGCGGCACCGGAGCCCTCGACCTTGGCCACCCCCCAGGATGTGCCGGTCGAAAGTGAGGAAGAGGACGCGGTCGATCGCGATGGCATGGATCGCCAAGCGTATTGGCGGGCCATGCACGCGGTGCCCGCCGGGGTACGCTGGGTCCAACACGAGCGGCGCAACAGCGAGCAACGTTGGCGCGCACGCCAAGACCCACCCGCCGGTCCTGCGCTCGGCCGATGGGTGGAGGTCGGCCCCGACAACCAAGCCGGCAAAACCCACTGCGTCGCCGTGTCGCGCGACGGCACGCTCTATCTGGGCTCCGCTGCCGGGGGCGTTTGGAAAGGCGACTTGGAGGGTACCGATTGGCAACCCCTGTCCGACGCGGTGGGCAGCGGGGTCGACGAGATCTTGTGTTGGCCGAGCGCCCTTCCCGGCGGACCGGACGGTCTGCTGGTTCGGCGCGGAGCGCGCCTGACCTGGTCGCCGGATGGTGGACAGACCTGGCATCCCTCGGAGGGCTTGCGCTCCTTGTCCCAAGGCCTGCGTTTGGTGCACCAGGGAGACACGGTGTACCTGTTGGGCATCGCGGCCCATCGACGCAGCGGGCGCACGACCCTGTTTGCCTCCGAGGATCGCGGGGCGACCTTCACAGTGCGGTACCGGGCCCCCGGTCGTTGGCGTGGCGACTTGCTCGCGCGATCGGATGGTCCCGAAGGACCCGACCTGTTGTGGGTTCAGCGCCAACGCATCCTGCAGTCCTTGGACGGCGGGCACAATTGGACTTCGCGCGGGCGATTGCCGGTGGTCGGATCGATGGGACTCTTGCGACGCGGCGGCCAGGAGTCGAGCGTGTACATCGCGATCCTGTCCCAAAGCGTCCCGGGGCAAAACCTGTGGCGCTTGTTCGTCGCCGACGACGTCACCCTGCGTGCCGAAGAACGCGGCAACCTGCCCGAGTGTTGGCGTTCTTTGGCCGCGATGCCCCGCTCTCCCGGCGTGTTGTGGACCGGAGGCCTCGAAGCCCACAGCAGCTTGGACGGTGGGCGCACGTTCCAACAAGCCAACCGTTGGCAGGACTACTACGCGAATCCCGACCATGCCTTGCACGCCGACGTGCGGGGTATCCAGGCCTTCCTCGATCCCCACAACGCGGCTGGGGAGCTGCTCTTCCTGCACACCGATGGCGGTACGTACCTGTCGCGGGATGCAGGACGCAGCTTCCAAAACCTCTGTCGGAAGGGCCTACGCGTCGGACAGGTGTACGACACGCTCACTCAAGAGGGCGGCCAGCCCTTTCTGTGGATCGGAACCCAAGATCAAGGACTGCAAGGCGGCCCGTACGACGCTCGCGCAGCGCGCCCGGGCCTCGCTGCGGTCGAACAATGGGTCAGCGGAGACTATGGCTACCTGACGTCGATCCCCGCGCAAGGCTTGCAGCCCGCGGGCCTTCTGGCGAGCTACCCTGGCTTCGTGCTTTGGTTCGACGCCAAGCGAAAGGTCGGCCAACGCTTGTTTTGGCCGGAGGAAGCCCAGACCCATTGGATGCCGCCCCTCGCGCGCGATCCTTTGGATGCGCAAGCGGCTTATGGATTGGCCGAACGGCTCTATCGTTTCCAGCGCGATGAAACCGGCATTTGGACGGTCCGGCCCTTGCCCGGATTGGACCTAGCCCACGAAGCGGGCGATACCTTGGTGGCGCTCGGATCGGTTCCTGGTGCGCAAACCCTGTACGCCGCCGACGACAGCGGTGCGCTGTGGCGGTCGCGGGATGGGGGTCAGAGCTTCGAGCGGCGCGGCCAAACCATCGATCCCGAGCAGGGCCACTACGTGTTGGCGCGCCGGATTTGGGTGGACGGTGGTCAGACCCAGCGATTGTGGGTGGCGGGCAGCGGCTACCAAGGCTCGGCCGTGCTCGAGTCCCTCGATGGGGGGGCGAGCTTCCAACCGGTGGGCGCGGGCCTGCCGCCCACCTTGGTGCACGATCTGGCGCGCGGGGCGGACGGCCGCATGTTCGCTGCGTGCGACGCGGGACCGTGGGTGTACGACCCTGGCACCGATCGCTGGCAGTCCTTGGAAAACGCCCATTGCCCCAACACGGTGTACTGCAGCGTGGAACGGATCGAAGGGGGCCGCATCCTGCGCTTTGGCACCTTTGGGCGCGGCGTTTGGGACTTTCACCTGCCTTAGGGAGGCGCGGGCCTCGGCAAGCGGCGACTTTCCTTGCCCGCCGGAGGGCTTTCCCCGGTCCGCATCCTCGCCCGAGGACCCGACTCTGGTAGTCTGTGCGGCCCTTCAGCGCGCGACCGGGTCCTCCTAGCGCCAGGGAGAGCAGAACATGGGCAAGATGACGTTGACCGGCAAGGGCCGGCGGTGGGTGACCGGCGGGCACCCTTGGATTTACAAGGACGACATCGCCGAGGGCAAAGGGGAGGCGGGCGAGCTTTTGCCCGTCTTCGACCCGGCCGGAAACTCGGTGGGGTGGGGCTTGTTCAGCACCACCTCCAAGATCGCGGTGCGCATGGTGACTCGCTCGGAAGAGCAGCCCAACCGTGAGTTTTGGGTGCAGGCCATGCAGCGGGCCATCGCTCACCGGGAAGCGCACGGTTTGATGGATCCCGCCGGGGCCTGTCGCCTGATCGCCGGGGACGCCGACGGCTTCCCCGGCTGGATCGTGGACCGCTACACCGACGTGCTCGTGATGCAGTGCACCACCCAGAGCGCGGAACGCATGCGCGATTTCCTCCTGGAAGTGCTGCGTACGGTGCTGCCGTTCACCCCGCGCGCCATCTTGGATCGCTCGGACGTGGGCGTGCGCAAGCTGGAAGATTTGGATCCGCGCGTGGAGTGGATCGAAGGCCACGTGAGCGAGCCGATCGAAGTGCAGGAAGGTCCGGTGCGCTACCTCGTCGACGTGGAGCACGGCCACAAGACGGGGGCCTACCTCGATCAATCCGCCAACCACCAAAAGGCTGCCACCCACGCCTCCGGGGAGCGCGTCCTCGACGCGTTCGCCTACAGCGGCCTGTTTGGGCTGCACGCGGCGGTGGCCGGCGCTGAGCGCGTGGTGTGCATCGAGCAAAACCAAGCGGCTTGCGAGCGCATCCTCGAAAACGCGCGCCTCAACGGCGTGGAAGATCGCATCGAGGTGCAGCGGGTCAACGGCATGAACGCCCTGCGCGAACTGGCGGATGCTGGCGAGCGCTTTGGCTTGATCGTGGTCGATCCGCCCGCCTTCGCCCGCAACCGCCGCGAGGCCGCCGGGGCCGAGCGGGGCTACGTGGAGCTCAACCGGCGCGCTTTCACCATGGCTCGCGAGGGCGGCACCCTGGTGAGCGCTTCCTGCTCCTACAACGTCAAGCCGGAGGAATTCTTGACCTACCTGCGCAAAGCCGCCCACTTGGCTGGACGCGACGGATGGTTTATGGGCATGGAAGGTCCTGCGCCCGACCACCCCCAGTTGCTCTCCTTGCCCGAAACGCGCTATCTGAAGTGCGCCTACGTGACGGTGCACTGATCCCATGAATCCCGCCGCCCAACCCCCTCAAGAGGTCCTCTCGATCCGCGTGAACGGTACGACGCAAGAGGTTGCGCCGGGCACGACCGTGGCGCAGTGGGTGGCAGCGCAGGGGCTGCATCCCCAGCAGGTGGCCGTCGAGGTCAACGAGGAATTGGTGGCTCGCGCGGAACGGGACTCGGTCACCCTGCAAGCTGGGGATCGGGTGGAAACGGTGACCTTGGTAGGAGGCGGTTGATGGCTGCGTCCTTTGGCATGCCGCCCGCAGCGCCGGCCGATCGGCCGCTCACGATCGACGGGGTGACCCTCGATTCGCGCTTGTTCGTGGGTACCGGCAAGTACGCCAGCCACGCAGAAATGCGGGCCGCGCTGGAGGCCAGCGGCACGCAATTGGTGACCGTGGCGATTCGGCGGGTCAACTTTGATGCCAAGCAGGGCACGTCCCTCCTGGATCACGTCGATCGCGCGCGCTATCGCTTGCTGCCGAACACCGCGGGGTGCTACACGGCGAAAGACGCGGTGCGCACAGCCAAACTGGCTCGCGATCTCCTGGAAACCGGTTGGGTCAAGCTGGAAGTGCTCGGCGACCCGCGCACCCTGTTGCCCGATCCCGTGGGGACCCTCGATGCAGCCGCGCAATTGGTGGCTGCGGGCTTCCAAGTGTTCGCCTACACCTCGGACGATCCGCACTTGGCCGTGCGCTTGGTCGAAGCGGGGGTGACCTGCGTCATGCCAGCGGGTTCGCCGATCGGCAGTGGCCGCGGCATCGCCAATCCTGCCAACCTGCGGATCCTGCGGGAGTTGATCGACGTTCCGTTGATCGTCGATGCGGGCATCGGAACGGCGTCGCACGTGGCCCAGGCCATGGAGCTGGGCGCGGATGGCGTGTTGCTCAATTCGGCCATCGCTGGCGCCTTGGATCCGGTACGCATGGCGAGCGCCATGCGGGACGCCTGCGTTGCGGGGCGCGAAGCTTATTTGGCGGGCCGCATCGGGGAACGTTTGTACGCCAACGCTTCCTCTCCCGAAGAGGGGCTCATCGAAGAGGCGGGGCCCAGCGAAGGAGGTTCGGCGCAGAGCTGGTTAGGCACGCGTGCGAACGGCAGCGGCGGTCTCGAGTCCGCTCCCCGGGAGGCCACGAGCTAGATGCCGTTCGCTCTGCTGGAGGAGCCGATGCCCGAGCTGTCGCCCTGGGCCGGCCTCGTTTACGGCTTCGGGTTGCTGGCCTTGTCGTGGTGGCTCGTTCAGCGGCTCGTGCGTCCGCGCTTGCAGGCCCGACCCAAAGTCGGCGGTTTCGACTACACCTACACCCAGCTCTTGGGGGGCTTCCTGTTCTACTTCGCGGGCATGCTTCTGATCGGGGGGCTGATGTTCGGGGGCATGACGGAGGAGCAACTGGACAGCCTGCCCGCCCTGCAACCCTTGATCATGACCGCGGCGGTGCAGGCGTTTGCGGTTTTGGGGGTGGTCCTGTTGGTCCAACGTCAAC
>JAUHXY010000366.1 GCA_030426785.1 bacterium | reverse complement strand
TCATGGTTGGACTCCGTGAGCCGTCGGAGGGGGGTCTCAGGATAGCGAGCCGAGGGAAGACTCGCGCCCTGGGGTTGCCGAACACCCCTAAAGGACGAGTTGGGCGACTAGCGGACAACCCATTCTGATTTCTTTTGGGCGGCGCGAAATGGCACGCAAACAAAAGAGCCCTCCGAGGAGGGCTCTGTTCGGTTTCGATCGGTTGGAATCGCGCGGCCTAGTGGTGGCGCGTGACGACCTTCTTCTCGGGCGCGGGCACGAGGCCGATGGCGCGGCCGAGGCGCTTGCGGCCAAAGTGCGGGTTTTCCATGTAGTACAGGGCGCGCTCGTAGAAGCGGCGGGCCCGCTGGGGCATGGAGTAGTACCACTTCTCGTAGGAGCGCACCATGCGCTTGCGCAGTTCTTCGAGTTCGACCTGGCTGAAGTTTTCGTGCTTGTAGCCCGAGCGGTTCGAGGAGACGTAGTTCTCGGAGAGGTCGGCGATGTCGATCGAGGCCTGGTAGTTGTCCCAGGACTCGGTGCCGATCAGCGGGTTGAACACCGAGATGCGAATCAGGTCGGGGCCGGCGAGGCGCAGGACCTTTTCCGTCTCTTCGATGTCCTGGGCGGTTTCCCCGGGCGAACCGACGATCAGGTAGACCTTGGCCCAAATGCCCGCACGGCGGGTCATCTTGGCGGCTTCTACGATTTGCTCGGGGGTCAGGTCCTTCTTGAGCACGTCCAGCATGCGCTGGCTGCCCGACTCCCATCCGTAGTAGATGCGGCGGCACCCGGCGCGGTGCATGTGCTTGAGCAGAGGGAAGTCCACGCAGTCGGCGCGGGTGTTGGCCACCCACTCGAACTTCAATCCCCGGCGGATGATCTCGTCGCACATCTCGTGGATGCGCTTCTTGCGCAGGGTCAAGATCTCGTCCACAAACAGGATCACGCCCGGGTCATAGGTCTTGAGGATGTGCTCCAGCTCGTCGACGATGGCTTCGGTGCTGCGCACGCGGAAACCGCGACCCGTGAGCTCCTTCTGGCAGAAGATGCACTTAAAGGGGCAGCCACGCGTGGTGAAGATGTAGATGAGGCGCTCGGGGTTGTTCGCGAAGTAGGACTGCATCGGCAGCAAGTGCCGCGCCGGGATCGGCAGTTCGTCCAACTTCTTGATGAGCGGCGGCGCGGGATTGTCGACCCACAGTTCGCCATCGCGCATGGACGCGAGGCCGGGCACTTCTTCCAGGGCGGCATCGTCCTGGCCGTCGATGGCCTTGAGCAATTGGGGCAAGGTGTATTCGGCCTCGCCTTTGAGCACGTAATCGAAGTGCCCCGAGTCGAGGAACACGCCTTGGTCCACCGAGGCGTGCGGGCCTCCCATGATGGTGATCTTGCCTTGCTCCTTGGCGTACTTGGCCCAAGCGATGGCCCGCCGGATGTTCGGGGTCAGCGCACTGAAACCGATGATGTCGTTGGCCTCGATGGCCGCTTTCATCTCTTGGTCGGTGCCGATGCGCTCATCGTGCAGCGCGATCGGAATCTTTTCGCGTTCCAGTTGGGCGCCGAGGTACCCGATGCCC
>JAUHXY010000365.1 GCA_030426785.1 bacterium | reverse complement strand
CCACGGGAACGGGAGCGTCCATGTCTTGGGGCAACTTGAGATCCAGGCTGATGTGATGCATCGCTTCGACCACTCGCTGCAGGGCTGCGGGGTGCGCGCCAGCCGTTTCCAGGTGCAAGGGGCGTTCCCCGACCATGCTCGCTAGGCCCAACAAAAACTCGGGCCACAGGAGCGGTTCGCCTCCCGTGATGCTGATCGGACGGGGTTCGCCGGCTTCGCAAGCACCGACCCAAGCGAGGGCTTCGAGCGGACTCGCCCAAGCGTCCTCCCGGCGCGTCCCTCCGATGGCCGCGATGCGGGCGGAGCCGTGCGAGCGCACCTGCCACGACCCCGGCGTGTCGCACCAACGGCACCGCAGGGGACAGCCGGCGAGGCGCAAGAAGACTTGCGGCTGGCCCACGTACTGGCCTTCGCCTTGGATCGAAGCGAACACTTCGAGCACCGGGGCTTCCCGCACATCCCGGGCCAAAGTCCCGTCCGCTGGCCGATCCGCTGCCGTCATTTCCTTCGCCCTCCGAGGGCTAGCAAAGCAACGGGTTCCCAGCCTTTGGGAACCCGAGTCGAACGCTTGGCTGCCGAACCAGCCGAAGCCCTTTGCGCGAGCACCGCTTGCACCCGCAGCCTTGCCAACGTCGTGGTCCGCGCGGGCCTACCCTGCGCGCTGTGCGCACAGAAGCCGAACGCGGACTCGCGACTACTTGCCCTCTTCTTTCTTCTCGTCCTTCTTTTTCTTTTTGGTCTTCACCTTGAACTTGGTGCGGACCTTGGGCATGCCGTAGACCGAATCCTCTTCGGACAGCTTGCCGTCTTTGAGCAGTTTGTTCAGGCGCTCCACGCGGGTGAAAACACTGCGCTCACCCACCAGGGTGTTGACGCCTTTTAGGCTGGGATGGATGGACATGACGTTGAACGGGCGGTTCGGGGGCCGGAATCTCGGCGACCGGAGGGGTCTTTAGGACAAACATCCGGTCGGGGGAAGCGCGGTAGTGTAGCGCCGGGCAGCCTCAGGGGAAGGGTTTCCCCCGATTCTGAGCCCGGAAAGTGCCCCTCCTGGTGGGTTCCAGGAAGGCTAGCGGCCTCGACGGACCGTTCCGATCGGCGGGGAGGCCCCCGTTCCCGAGGTCTAGAAGAACGAGTCGATCCGGCAGGAGTAGGCGCTCTGGAAGGTGCGTTCCTTGGATCCTGGCACGGGCAGGGCCTTCAGCTCCCGCAGCAGCGCGCTCAGGTCCGAGTCTTCGGGCGCGGCTCCCACCAAGAGGTAAATCACGTCATCGCGCAGGCGCGGTTGGATCACGGGGAAGCCTTGACCCTGCAGGTAGCGGTACATCACCCCGACCCGCTCGCGGCCGGTGGGGTTGTCGTTGAACTGGTCGATGACCAGCGTGTACATGTTGGTGGGGTCCTCGAAGGCGATGTCGGCCGCCGACCATTGGGCTTCGGCGGACCCTCCCCCCTCCGTCCCGAGGGTGCCCTGCTCGGGCAA
The DNA here is from genome assembly GCA_030426785.1 of bacterium. Lineage (GTDB taxonomy): Bacteria > Planctomycetota > UBA1135 > UBA1135 > NORP259. The sequence continues at coordinate 94 of JAUHXY010000365.1, read as the reverse complement.
CTGGCCCGGATCCGGCAGTCCTTGGGGGGTCGGCGTGGTAAAGCCAGCGGTGACCACGGGCGCCTCGGCGGGGGCAGCCGAGCGCTCGCCCAAC
>JAUHXY010000208.1 GCA_030426785.1 bacterium | reverse complement strand
AAGCATCGAGCGCATCCGTAGCGTTGCCGGTAATGCGGTAGCAGATGTTGTACACGCGATCCTTGTACGCCTCGTAAATCGGGCGGAAGGTTCCTTGGTATCCCTCACCGGCCGCCAGCGCCTGTTGGCACGTGCGGATCATTTCCAGGTCAGGATCCTGCTCTTTCTTTTTGCTTCGAATCAAATGGGTCGCTCAGAAGGGGGTCCCATCGAGGAGAGCCGATGGGTTGGGTGGAACGAGGTTGAGGACGGGGCTTGGGATCAGCCGCCCAACAAGTTGCGGGGATTGATCTTTTCGAACGTGGTGCCCACGTTGGAAGAACAAACACTCGCCGAACAGAACGCAGCCCAACCGGGTTGGCAATCGGCCGAAATCACTTCGGTGATGACCGTCGATCCAGCGCCAGCGCCCACCACTTGGGTCACTTGCACGCAGACTTCGCCCGGGTTTCCGGGCGGATTGACGGGGTTTTCGCCGGGCAAAGGCGGAATGGGTTGATCGATTTGGACGTCGCCGGACGGAGCGCTACCCGTGGTGGTCGGGGGAAGGGTATGGCCCGAACGCGTCCAAAAAACCGTGCCCTCTGCGGCATTGCCGACCAGGCGGACGGTGGCGGCCGCCGAGTAGCTGCTGCCGCCAGGCTGGCCGATCGCGCCGATCCAGTGGAGCTCTTGGTTGTACAGCACCAAGTTGGGCGACAGCGGGATGGTCCAGGTTTGCAGGATGGCTCCGTCTTGGCGGACGACTTCGCGAATCGTGGAGATCGCGGCGACACGCTGCAGGTCGATTTGGAAGTAGCCTGCACCGGTCAACATCGAAACCGCGACCGGTTTGTCATCCAGATTGCCGTCCCGCGAGAACAGCATCATCTCCACGTGGGTGTTGCCCATGCCCCCGTGGGCCAACAAGGAGATCCCCACGGCGGAATCGTTGCCCGGCACATCTTGGTGGACCACCGGCGAAGTGCCGAGTGCTAACTCTTCCCCGTCATCGATGCCGTCCGAATCGCTGTCCTTCAGGAAAGGCGATGTACCGAAGGTGTATTCCTGGCGATCGGTAATCCCGTCTTCATCCGCGTCCTGCGTGGTCAGAATGCTGGCGGACAAGTCCCGCTGCTTTGCTAATTCCGAATGGCTCGTCGACACCGCGACGAGGGCCACCGTTCCGACCGCTAAGGTCAGCCACGGAACGAAGCTGACTCCGCGCGCTCGGTTCGAGCTCTGCAAAGTTTGGGTTGGTTGGGGCATAAGCGTTGTGAAGGAAAGGCCGCAAGGCCCACTTTCGGGGGGGAGAGCGCGGGTAGCCGGAGCAACCCACACCCCTCCAGGATCCACGAGATTTGAAAATCCGTCAAGTTGATCTGCTCCCTGCCCCATCCAGGGACGCCCTTTTTCGCTCAAACGACCCTCATCTGGCCCCTCTAGGGCCGCCTACGGGAATTGGGGCGCCCCGTGGCTTCCCAAACCCCAATCCTTTATCCTCCCCGCCCCATTCGGGCGCCCGTAGCTCAGCTGGATAGAGCGTTCGCCTCCGGAGCGAAAGGTCACAGGTTCGAATCCTGTCGGGCGTACCATTCCGAGCCTCGCCCTGGGGAATCCGAGGGCTGCTTGGACACCTTCTCGGTCTGGCATGCACCTGGACTCCCGGCGGAGCAGCAGCCTAAGAGATAAGGACTGGCGACGACTTCGGATCGCCGCGTAGCGGCCACATTCCCTCCGCATTCGGTTGCCAAGAGAAGCCGTCTCTTCCAGACCGATCGACCCGTGGATTGCGCCCCAACCACCCGGTCCTGTATCGACGAGAGCGTAGAAGCTGCGGAAAATAGGGACCCCTCCGAGTTCCAGGGGCTGAAGCCATTGGGATTCATCCAAGGAGTCCACGCCAGCGAGCCGGAGAAGGGCGCAAAGGCTGAACGCGAGGTCTTGGGACCCATAGCATGCATGCGCTCAGGAAAAAGCTCGTCAAAGCCGCCCCAATCCGGCGGGTTGCCCCTGTAATGAAAGGGACGGGCGAACTCTTCGCTTCCGAACACCGTCCTAAACGAAGCGGTCTTCCACCGCGCCGCCCCAGCGGTTCGATCCCCCACATCTTGGTCACCATGCGACGAACGATTTTCCCCGCAACCCTTTTTGGACTCGGCCTTTGCGCCACCGCCAGCGCCCAGAACGTGAACTGGGCCACCTTTCAAGAAGACGCGTCCAGGTTGTCGGCCAGTGCGGGGCTCGGATCGGCGGATCCGGAAGAGAAGGACTACGCCTGGGCCGACCTCGACAAGGACGGCTGGATCGACTTGGTTGCGGTGCGCAAGCAACCGTTCACCACATCGGGTCGCAAGGTCAACGTGCTGTTCATGAATGAAAACGGCGTGCTGGTTGACCGAACCTCCCAATACGCTGCCGCTTCCGATGTGCCCGGCGACCAGGGATTCCTCACCCCGACCAACGATCGCGATGTGGTCATCGTCGATGTGGACTTGGATGGTTGGCTCGACGTGGTCACCGCCACCACCATCACGCCGGGGCAACCCAAGCATCTCTCTCACCCGCGCATCTACATGAACCTGGGCGAGATCGGCGGCGTGTGGCAGGGTCTGCTCTATCAGGAAGCGCGCACGCCCGATTGGGGCACCTTCCCCAACATGTGCGGGATCGACGCGGGAGACGTGACCGGCGATGGCTACCCCGACCTGTACTTCGCCCACTACCAACAGAGCGCCGATGTCGACCTGAACGATCGTTTGCTGATCAACGACGGCAATGGCTTCTTCACCGATGAAAGCACGAGTCGTATGACCGCCTCGATGCGCGGATCGTCGTTCGGTACGACCTGCTCCATCGAAGACTTCAACGGTGATGGGGTCAACGACATCCTTTCGGTGTCCGGGCTGGGATCGACCACCGGCGCTTCGCGGGTGGCCATCTCCTACAACAACCCGAACAACGAGGGCTTCTTCAACGTGTTGCACGAGCCGTACACCGGAGCCCCGTACCACGCCACCGCCGGGGATCTGAACCAGGACGGCATGCTGGACATGATCATCAGCGACGATGGCTCGGACCGTTACATGCTGAACATGGGCAACGATGCGTTTGGTCGCGTGCAGTGGAGCCCTGATTTCACGTTCGGCGGCAGCGACTTAGGCTTCGCCAGCAACAACCTCGTCCGCGACCTGGACGGCGACGGTTGGGCGGAAGCCATCATCGCCGACGTCGACGTGGACATCGGTGGGTGCGGCCGACGCCTGCAGATCTACCACAACCGCGGCGGAGTGGTCGGCGGCATGGTGACCCTGCGCGAAGAAACCGGAGGCGGAAGCTGGGGCGCGGCCGGGCTGCCGCAACTTTCGGGCACCCACGACGTCGCCATTTTCGACCTGGACAACGACGGAGATTTGGACCTGGTCGTTGGCCGCTGCAACGGAACGCGCGTGTTCCTGAACCAACGCGACGTAATGGGAACCACCTACTGCGATCCCGCGGAAGCGAACTCCACCGGCTTCCCCGCGAGCATCTACGCCACCGGATCGCCCGTGGCTGGGCAACAGTCCCTCACCCTGACCGGTTCCAGCTTGCCCCAGGACCAATTCGGCTACTTCCTGGCGAGCCAAGCCCGCGGCTTGATCGCCATGCCTCCCGGCAGCATGGGCAACCTGTGTTTGGGCGGCAACATCGGGCGCTTCAACGGCGCCGGCCAGATCTTGTTCTCCGGCCCCGCCGGCGAGATCGCTTTGACCGTGGATACCACCATGGTGCCCACGCCGAGCGTGCCCGTTGCGATCGCCGCGGGAGACACTTGGAACTTCGTGGCTTGGTATCGCGACTTTGTGGGCGGTTCCTCGACGAGCAACTTCACCAACGGTATCGAGATCGAATTCCGTTAGAGAAGCCTAGGAGAGGCCGCTGGCGGCCCAAAGCATGCGAAGCGGCGACCGACTGTAGGGTGGGTCGCCGCTCTGCGTTGGCTCCCGCAAATCGATGTGGGCATGGACCCGTTGCTTTCAGGCACGCTCGTTCGCGTGGCCCTCGCTCTTGATCGGGTTGCCCGGAATTCCCAAGGCCCACCGAGCCTGATTCGCGTAGCTTCGAAGGGGTTCCGCAAGAAGGGCACGCACCATGAGTCAAAGCATTCGTTTTCCCGCCAAAGATCGTCCGCTGCGCCGCGACGTAGGCCGACTGGGAGCCGTCCTCGGCCGCTTGCTGCGCGAATTGGCCCCCGCCGGCGTCTATGAAACCGTCGAGGCCGCTCGCTTGGCGTCGCGACGACGCCGCAAGGGCCAGCGCAGCGCCGAAGCGGAGCTGGAAACCATCCTGCGCCCGCTCACCCCCCCGCAGATGCTGGAGGTCGTCCGCGCCTTCAGCGCCTACTTCGGCGCCATCAACATGGCCGAGCAAGTGCATCGCCTGCGTCGGCGCATCGACTATCTGCGGGACGGGATCGCGCAACCGGGCAGTCTGCGGGCCACCGCTATCGAACTCGCGCGTCGCGGCACGACGGTCGAAGAGGTGCGCGCCGCCCTCGCCCAACTCATCGTGGAGCCCGTCTTCACGGCGCATCCGACCGAATCGGTTCGTCGAACGATCCTGAAGAAGGACCAACGCTTGGCCCAAGCCCTGGTGGCGCGTTTCTCCGCCAAGACCCTCGACCCGGTCGCCCTCGCCACCCTCGACAAGGCGATCGCCCTCGAAATCGCCTCCGCTTGGCAAACCGAGGAACAGTTGCCGGAGCGGCCCACCGTCGGGGAAGAGGTCGAACACGTGCTGTTCTTTTTGGCCGATGTGCTCTTCCGCGTAGTGCCGGCGGTCCACGAGGAACTCGAGCGCGCCCTCGAATTCGCCTACCAACAACCGATCCGCCTCGAACGGCCGGTCGTGCGCTTCGCGTCCTGGGTGGGCGGCGACATGGACGGCAACCCCAACGTGGGTGCCGGCACCTTGCGCAGCACATTGGCGCGGCACTTGGAATTGTCCTTGCGGCGCTATCGCGACGAACTGCGCGATCTGCACGAGCACTTGTCCCAATCGACGACCCGAGTCTCCTTCGATGAGAGCCTGTTGGAACGACTACGCGAGTACGCGCAGCGGCTCCCCAACACCTTCGACGCGATTCCCACCCGTTTCGGGGAGATGCCCTACCGCAAGCTGCTGTGGTTCATGGAGGAACGGCTCGCGCTCAAGCAAAACGGGCAAGCGGGAGGTTACGGGTTGCCGGAGGAGTTCCGCGCGGACCTCGAGTTGATCGCGCGCAGCCTCGAAAATCACGCCGGATCGGCGGCGGGCCTCGACTTGGTGCGGCGCGTGTTGCTGCGCCTCGACGTCTTCGGTTTCCACCTAGCCGCCCTCGATGTGCGGCAAGATGCAGAGGTCCACCGCCGCGTCGTAGGGGCCCTGCTGGACGTGCCGAATTTTTCGGACCTTGCCCCCGCCGAGCGCACCGCCCGCATCGCCGCAGCCTTGCAAACCGGCAGCGTGCCCGACGATGCAGGCGATCACCCGGAAGTCCTCGCCACCCTCGACGTCTTCCGCGCGTTGGCCGAAGCCCGCGAACGCTACGGCGAACGGGCCCTCGGTCCGGCCATCATCTCCATGGCGCAAGGTCCCGACGACGCCCTCGCGGTTCTCTGGCTCGCGCGCGCGGGTGGGTGCACGGACGGGCAGGGCCAAGTGCCTTTGGACGTGGCCCCTCTGTTCGAAACGGTGGATGATCTGCACGCTGGCCCGGGAGTCCTGCGCGCCTTGTGCCAGGATGCGACCTACGCGCGGCACTTAGAGGCCCGCGGCCGCCGACAGATCGTGATGCTCGGCTACTCGGACAGCAACAAGGACGGTGGCATCGCCGCCTCGCGGGTGGCGCTCTTCTACGCCCAGGAGCGACTCGTTGAAGCGGCCGAGGAATTGGAACTCGACTTGGTGTTCTTTCACGGCCGCGGCGGTTCGATCAGCCGCGGCGGCTCCAAACCTCGCGCAGGGATCCTGGCGGCCCCGTTGGGTTCGCTGCGCGGCTACGCGCGCTCGACGGAACAAGGCGAGATCATCGGCAACAAGTTCGGCTTGCGCGGAATCGCCACGCGCACGCTCGAAGTGACCTTGGGCGCTCTGCTCGAACGCAGTGCACCCGGCGATACCACGCGAGCGGCCAGCGACGCACAGCGGGCCATCGCCGAGACCTTAAGCCAAGCCAGCCGCGCTAAGTATCGCTCGTTCGTGCACGACGAGCCCCGCTTTCCGGCCCTGTTCCAAGGCATGACGCCCATCGACGTGATCGAGCGGCTCGAAATCGGTTCCCGGCCCGCTCGCCGACGGCAAATGACCGGTGTACAGGACTTGCGCGCGATCCCTTGGGTGTTTGCGTGGACGCAGTGCCGCGCCGTGTTGCCGGGTTGGTTCGGCGTCGGCAGCGGGCTGGCGGCCGCCATCGAGGCGCACGGAATCGACACCGTGCGGCAGGCCCTGCGGGATTGGCCTTTCCTCGACATGCTGGTCTCCGACGTGGAAATGGTCTTGGCGAAGAGCGACCTGGAAATCGCGGCACGATACGCGCAGCTCGCGGGGGAAGTCGGAACCGCGCTCTTCCCCATCCTCCAGGAAGAACACCAGCTCACGGTCGCTAAGGTGCTCGAACTCCAAGAAACCCACGAACTCCTGGAGCGCGACCCGATGCTGCAGCGTTCGATCCGCCTGCGCAATCCCTACATCGACCCCATGAGCCTCGTGCAGGTCGACCTCCTGCACCGCTGGCGCGCCGGAGACCGCCAGGACCAGGAACTCGAGCGCGTCCTCATCCAAACCGTGCGCGGCATCGCTCGCGGCTTGCGCAACACTGGCTGAGTCCGTCCACCGACTCTAGATGGAGGCATTCCCATGTGGCGATCTACCACGACACGTTATGGAGCTCTAGGCCTGTTGGTGCTGGGGGCGATCCTCCTCGCGTGGCGGGTTTCGACTCACTCTGAAGGCGACCCTCTCAGCGTCGACGGCCCTTCGCAACCGAGCGAGAGCCCGCCCTCTGGCCTAAGCGAGCTTCGCAATCCAGATTTGGAACCGAGAACCGAGCCGGGGCGACGAGAGTCGCTGCAACCGGTCACGGACCCGTCGGAAGGCCCCGTTTCTTCGGAGGCACCGGAGGCTAAGGCCAACTTCGAGTTCTTTCTGACCATGGAAGTGGTCGATGCACAGGGCGCGCCGGTGGTCGATCGAAACTTGCACTTAGGCTACGGCCTCAAGGAGTCACGCGAGCATCCTCCGGTCACCCACACGGTGCCGTTCTTGGTGCAAACCGACGCGCAAGGTCGCATCGAGCGGCCGATGCCGTTTTCCTCCGAGGACCTCCAATTCATCGCTCTTTGGTTGTACGACCCGGAGAGCCAAGCCAAGGCTTGGATCGATCCAGTCGCCATCGCCCCCGGCGAATCCATCGATCTAGGGCGGGTAGCCTTGCTGCAAGTGCGGGAACGCTTTCCCGTTCCTTTGTTGGCCGGCCGGGTGCTCGATAGCGATCGACAGCCGGTCAGCGGAGTTTCCGGCAACCTCAACCGGTCCGCGTTTTCGGAAGAC
>JAUHXY010000364.1 GCA_030426785.1 bacterium | reverse complement strand
CGAAGAAACGCCAGACTGGGGTCAGGTGGTGTTGCGCAAGGGCACGCGCCTGGGATTTGTGCCGCAGCACCCGAACTTCGAGGGGTTGACCGTGCGCCAGTACGTGGAAGGCGGGCTCGAAGAAGCGCGGCGGGTGGCCAAGGAGCTCGAGCAGGTCGGCGAGGCTATGGGCGAGGCTTCTCCCGAGGAACTCGAGCGCCTGATGAAGGAGCACGATCGGCTCACCGCGCGGGTCGAGGAATTGGGCGGCTGGGAAACCGAACGCATTTCGGAAACGGTGCTGTCGGGCATCGGGCTCTCGGAAGAGCTGTGGGACCGGCGCGCGGACACTTTGTCCGGCGGGGAAAAGAACCGGGTCGCGCTGACGCGGGAACTGGTCAGCGGTCACGACCTCTTGCTGCTCGACGAGCCCACCAACCACTTGGACCTAGAGGGCATCGAGTGGATCGAGCGTTACCTCAAAGAGATGCGCGGCGCGGTGCTGGTCATCAGCCACGACCGGCGGCTCTTGAACAACTCGGTGGAGCGCATCCTCGAACTGGAGGTAGGCGAGCTCAATAGCTATCCGGGCAACTACACCAAGTACGTGGCCTTGCAGGAGGAACGCTATGAAAGCGATCTGCGCGCCTACGAGCAGCAGCAGATCATGCTCAAGAAGGAAGAGGCCTTCATCAAGAAGCACATGGGCAGCCAGCGCACGGCGGAAGCCAAAGGCCGGGCCAAAAAGCTGTCTCACGTGGTGCGCCTCGAACGCCCCTTCCACGACATTCGCAAGCCGCGCATCAAGCCGCCCAAAGCCCTGCGCGGGGGCGAAAAGGTGCTGCACTGCGAAGGCCTTGCGGGGGGGTACGGCGACAACGTGCTGTTCCAAAACGTCGACCTGCGCATCGGCCGCGGGCAACGCATCGGCATCGTGGGCCCCAACGGGGCGGGCAAGTCGACCTTGCTCAAAATCTTGGCCGGACAGATGACGTCCCTCGCCGGCGAAGTCGTGCGCGGTCACGGCGAACAGGTCGCCTACTACGACCAAAACACCTCGCACCTGCGCCCGGATGGCACGCCCGCATCGGAGCTCTTTCGGCACTACCCGAACTTGGTGGATTTGGAGATTCGCAATCACTTGGCCAAGTTCCTGTTCCGCGGCAACGAGGTCGACAAGCCGATCAGCGCCCTATCCGGCGGCGAACGCGCGCGAGTGGCCTTGGCCATTCTGGTGATGAGCGAGCCTTCTTGGATGGCGCTCGACGAACCCACCAACCACTTGGACCTCGCGAGCCGCACCGCCTTGGAGGAGATGCTCTCCGACTTCCAAGGGGCCTTGGTCTGCATCAGTCACGACCGGGAATTCCTGGACGATCTGTGTCAATACACCGTCGAAGTCTCCAAAGACGGCGTGATCGAACACGACGGAAACTACTCCTCGTGGCGCCGCTGGAAGGAGGAGTCCCGTGAAGCCGATGCCGACGCGCAACGGGCGGCCAAAGAGGCCGCTAAGAAACGCGCCGCCGAAGAAAAGGCCCGCAAAGCCGCCGAGCCCACCCAACCCAAGGGCAAGGTCCGCAACCCCTACAAGTTCAAGCAACTCGAAGACCGCATCATCCAA
>JAUHXY010000207.1 GCA_030426785.1 bacterium | reverse complement strand
GCGACGCTGCCGCAGTCCAGGTGGTCGCGACCGATCACGATGGGCGCCTGGATGCGACCGTCCGCCACGGCTTGGTTGAAGGCCAAGCCCGCTTTCTCCCGTTCCCCGTACCCGAGCCAGCAGATGCGCGCGGGCAAGCCTTGGAAGGCGACGCGCTCGCCCGCCAGCCGGATCCAGCGCGCCAAAGCCTCGTCCTCGGGGAACAGCTCCAAGATGATCTTGTCGGTCTCCGCGATGTCGGCGGGGTCGCCCGACAACGCCACCCAACGGAAGGGCCCCTTGCCCTCGCAGAACAGCGGGCGGATGTACTTGGGCACAAAACCCTCGAAGTCGAAAGCGTTCTCCAGCCCCGCTTCCTTGGCGTGCCCGCGCAGGTTGTTGCCGTAGTCGAAGGTGTCCGCGCCGCGCGCTTGTAACTCGATCATCAGCTTGCAGTGATCGACCATGGTGCGGAAGGACTCTCGCTGATAGCGCTCGGGATCAGAGTCACGCAATTCCAGCGCCTCTGCGTAGGGACGCCCATCGGGCACGTAGCCCCCCAACGGATCGTGCGCGCTGGTTTGGTCGGTCAGCACGTCGGGGGTCACGTTGCGCTCCACCAGGCGCCGCAGCAGCTCGGTGGCGTTGCACACTACGCCGATCGAGATGTTTTTCTTTTGGGCTTGCAGCTCCAAAGCCCGGTCGATGGCCGCATCGATGTCGTGGAATTTTTCGTCCACGTAGCGCGTGCGCAAACGGAAGTCGATGCGCGCTTCTTCGACCTCGGCGCACAAGCACGTAGCGCCGTTCATGGTGGCGGCCAAAGGTTGGGCACCGCCCATGCCACCGAGTCCCGCCGTCACCACCAAGCGACCGTTCAGGTTGCCACCGAAGTGACGCTTGGCGGAAGCCGCGAACGTTTCGTAGGTGCCTTGCAGAATCCCCTGGGTTCCGATGTAGATCCACGACCCCGCGGTCATCTGCCCGTACATCATTTTGCCGGCAGCTTCGAGCTTGCGGAAGTGCTCCCAGTTGGCCCAGTTGCCGACCAGGTTCGAGTTCGCGATCAAGACTCGGGGCGCTCGCTCATGCGTACGAAAGACTCCCACCGGCCGACCGGATTGCACGAGCAGGGTCTCGTCGGGCTCGAGCCGTTGCAGGGTGCGCACGATGGCCTCGAAGGAGGGCCAATCCCGGGCCGCCTTGCCCGTGCCGCCGTACACCACCAGATCGGCGGGGCGCTCGGCCACGTCGGCGTGCAGGTTGTTCATCAACATGCGCAAGGCCGCCTCGGCCGCCCAAGACTTGCAGCTCCGCTCCGATCCGGTCGGAGGGGTTTGGGGGCCGGGAACTACCTGGAACGGCTGGGTCATGGCTGCGGAGGAGGTCGTGGTCGAAGTCGGCTGGGGAGCGGTCATGGCCTGAAAATAGGTCCTGGACGGACCGCTCGGGCCCCTCGAGGGTTGTTTTTTGGGGTTGGAAGGGCTCCGGGAGGCATGGAATGAGCCCTGCCGCCCCACTCGAGCCAGATCTGCCATTCGGGTATTGACGGATCGTCATTTTTTGACGTACCGTCATTTCCCATGCAGCCGCGCCCTACCGACCCCCAACACCAGTCCACGCCGGAGTTCGGCTCGGATCCGTCCCTGCCGCCCCACAAAGGGCAGCCCAGCGCCTCCCACGGGGGCCCCAAGGGCAAGCAACTCGAACGCGAGCAACGGGAGGCGGAGTGGTTGCGTTTGGCTTTGGGCATCTTGCTGGAAGAGGGCTACCTGGGTCTGACCATGGACCGCCTCGCCAAGGCGACGGGTTACGCGAAAGGCACGCTCTACCTGCACTTCAAAAACAAAGAGGACCTGATCTGCGCATTGCTGCGGGACTTCCAAGTAAAGCGCATGGAGTTGTTCGATCGCGTGGCCGACCTCGACCTGCCCCACCGCGCCCGCTTGGCGGCCATCGGCTTGGCGGCGGAATTGTTCCCGCTCGCCTATCCCGAAAACGCGCGCATCGAGCCGGTACTGAAAACGCAATCGCTGCGCGACAAAGCATCGCCCGAACGCCTGCGCGCGCTCGAAGAGATCGACTTGTTTTGTTTCTCGCGCGTGTTGCAAACCGTGCAGGCCGCGGTCGACGCCGGAGAACTCCGCATGCAAGCGCATGAAACCCCCGAACAACTCGTCATGGCGCTGTGGAGCATGCACGTCGGACTCAACGTCTTGCGCAATACGACCGCGCACTTGACCGACACCTGTTCGACGACCGACTCCCCGCCCCACGAGGTCCTGTTCCCTATCGCACAACGGTTGCTGGACGGTTACGGCTGGCAGCCCCTCTCCACCGAATTCGATTACGCCGGACTGCGGCAACAACTCCTGCGCGAACCGCTCTCCGCGGAAGCGGAACGCGCTTGGCAAGCCTCGGGCATCCGTCTGCTCTGATCCCCCCTCCCATGAAATCCACCCCTTCCAATCCGGTCCCCCGAGGCCGCAGCCTGTTGCTTCCGAGCCGGTGGCAAGCCCCCTTGTGGGTGCGTTGGTCCGCGATCGGCCTGTTGGCTTTTGGACTAGCCCAGTGCGGCCCGACCCATGCGGCGACGAACGACGAAGCCCCACAGGCCGCTCGCCCCATCCCCGTGCCGACCCTGGTGTTGGAGGATGCCCAGATTCACTCGGTCCAACGGCACTTCACCGGTGTCCTGCAAGCCCGCCGCGAGGTGGCCGTGGGCGTACAGGTGGCGGGCCGCATCGTGGCCCTCGAGGTCGAAACCGGTCAAGCGGTCGCGCAGGGGGAAGCCTTGTTGCGCCTCGATGACCGGCGCTTGCAAAGCGCGAAACGCACCTTGACAGCCCAAATCGCCGCGGCCGAAGCCGACCTGGCTCGCTTGCGGGAGGGGCCGCGTCGCGAAACCATCGACGCCGCCCGCGCCCAAGTGCAAGCTCTGGAAGAGGAGCTCGCTCTGGCGGAAATCCGTTTGGCGCGCCGCGAAGAGCTGTTGGCCGCCGCGAGTACCTCGGAAGAGGACGTGGACGTCGGTCGGGCTCAGGTCAAAACCCTGCAGGCGCGCCTAGCGGGGTCCCAGGCTCAGTGGCAAGAGCTCGTCAACGGTACCCGCCCGGAAATCCTACTGGCGGCCGAAGCAAACCTCGACGCCCTGCGTTCGCAGGCGGACAGCCTCGAGATCGACCTAGCGGACACCCTGGTCACTGCCCCCTTCGCGGGGCGCGTGCAACGCATCCTCGCTCGCGAAGGCGCGGTCGTGCCGGCGGGCATGGGGGTGATCGAACTCGTCGAAGATGGCGTGCTCGAAGCGCACGTTGGTCTGCCGTTGGTCGACTCGCAGTTCTTGGATCCGAAATCGGTTCGATTGACGGCCAATGGTCAGCCGCTCGAAGTCGGGGCCGTGCGCACGCTGCCGACCATCGACGACACTTATCGCACGGTGGCGTGGATCTTCGAAGTGCAACCGACCGCCGACCTGCGCCCGGGCAGCACGGTGCGCTTGCACCTCGAGGAACCGCTCGAACGAGCCGGTTGGAGCCTTCCCTTGAGTGCCATCACCGAAGGGGTGCGGGGCATGTGGAGCGGTTACGTCATCGAATCCGACGAAACGGGACCCCGCCTGCGCAGTGTGGACTTGGAAGTGCTGCACACCACCCCCGATGCCGTCATCGTGCACGGAGCGTTACGCGCGGGCGACCGCGTGTTGACCGAAGGCCTCGATCGCGTCGTCCCCGGGCAGCGGGTCGACCTTGGCGTGGACGGGCCTACCCGGGAGTAAACCATGGCCGAGCTCTTTTTACGTCGCCCGCGCCTGTTGGTTTTGGCGCTGCTGCTCATCACGGCGATGGGCTACACGGCGTTCGACGCCTTGCCCCGCGCCGAAGACCCCGAACTCACCTCCCGGGACGCGATCATCATCACGCCGTACCTGGGAGCGGGTGCCGAGAAGATCGAAGCGCTGGTCACCGACCCGTTGGAGGACGCCCTGCGCGAATTCGAGGAGATCGGCACGTTCGACTCGGAGTCCACTTCGGACATCTCCACGCTGCACATCGAACTGAAGGAACACCTCACCGAGGTCGATTCGGTTTGGTCGCGTATCCGCGACAAGTTGGAGGATGTGGAAGCCACTCTGCCGGAAGGAGCGGGGCCGATCGATTTCGAGGCCTTTGAGATTTCGGCGTTCACCTTGATCGTAGCGGTGGTGCCCGAGGGCGACCCCGGCGCTTCCCCCGCCTCCATCACGCGGCGCGCCGAGGAACTGGCCGATCGTTTGCGGGCGGTGTCGGGCACGAAAGAGGTGGAGCTGTACGGCGGCCTGCAGGAAGAAATCGCCGTGGACCTGGACCCCGCGCAGTTGGCCGCGCGCGGCTTGACGCTCGCGCAGGTTGCCCGCGCCGTGCAGGGTCAAGACGCCAAGATCCCTGCCGGCGTCGTCCACACCGGATCCAACGATCTGATCGTGGCGATCGATTCGGAGCTGGACTCGGTCGAGCGAGTGGCCCAAACCCCCGTGCGGGTCGCCAGCACGGGACAGAGCCTGACCCTGCGCGACCTCGGCTCCGTGCGCAAATCGGAACGCACGCCCCCTGCGACCTACGGTTTGGTGGAAGGGCAGCGAGCGGTGTTCTTGGGCGCGCGCTTGATGGACGGCCAACGGGTCGATCGTTGGGCGGAACGGGCGCGCAAAGTCGTGCAGACCTACGCCGCGCAGCTACCGCGTGGTATGGGCCTGCGCACGCTCTTCGATCAAAGCACCTACACCAAAGAACGGTTGAGCGCCTTGGTCTTCAACTTCGCGCTCGGTGCTCTGCTGGTCATGCTGGTGGTCTTTTTCACCATGGGGTGGCGCTCGGCGTTGATGGTCGGAACGGCGTTGCCCCTGGCCATTTTGCTGTCGCTCAAAGGCATGCAGGTGCTCGAAATCCCCATGCACCAAATGTCCGTAGCCGGGCTGATCATCGCCTTAGGGCTGTTGATCGACAACGCGATCGTGATGGTCGATGAGCTGTCGCACCGTTTGGAGGACGGAGAACGCCCGCGGCAAGCGGTGCGCAACGCGGTTCGAAAACTGGCGTTGCCCCTGACCAGCTCGACGGTCACGACCGCTTTGGCCTTCATGCCCATCGTCCTGATGCCCGGCAGCTCGGGCGAGTTTGTGGGGTCGATGGCCATGTGCGTGATTTTGGCGATCTCGAGTTCCTTGCTGATTTCGTTCCTGATCTTGCCCGCTATCTCGATCCGCGTTTTGTTACGCGGTCGACAAGACGGCGCGCTCGGTTTCTTGGGGCACGGCTTGCGCATCGCACCGGTGCAGAATCTGTACGGACGGATCGTGGGTTGGACCGTACGACACCCCTTCTTGGCGCTCGGATTGGGCTTGGTCTTGCCGGTATTGGGCTTTTCCCGAGCACCCTACCTGCAAGAGCAGTTCTTCCCGCCCGCCGACCGTGACCAATTCGGTATCGAACTGCACCTCCCGCGTCAGGCTTCGATCGAAAGCGCGACCGATCTGGCGCAGCGCGCGCGCACCACGCTGATGCAGCACCCGCGCGTGAAGGAAGTCTCTTGGTTGATGGGTCAGAACTTCCCCAAGTTTTACTACAACCAGATCGAGGACCGCGCCAACTCGCCCTTCTTCGCCCAAGCGATGGTGCAGATCGATGGGCCTCAGGATTCGATCCAAGTCGTGCGCGAGCTGCAGGAGTGGCTCGACCGTAAGCATCCAGAAGCCCAAGCCTTGGTGCGACAGATCGAACAGGGTCCGCCGTTCGACGCGCCGGTGGAGATCCGCTTGATCGGCCCTGGTCTGGAGACCCTGCGGCAGATGGGCGAAACCCTGCGACATGAGTTGGCGGGCTTGCCTCACGTCTTGCACACCCGCGCCACGTTGCTCTCTGGGCAACCCAGCTTGAAGCTCGCCACGAACGAGGCGGAGATGCGCCGCAGCGGGCGCTTCGCGCGGGAGATGGCGCAGGAGTTGCGTGCGCAACTCTCCGGCTGGCCTTCGGGTTCGGTACTGGAAGCGACCGAAGAGCTTCCGGTCGTGCTGCGACTCCCGGCTGAGGAGCGCGGCTCGCCCGACGAGTTAGCCAGTCTGCCGTGGGCCGGCGCGCGGGGCTGGACCCCCATGGGCAGCCTCGCGCGACTCTCGTTGCAGCCGGAGCTATCCAACATCCCCCACCTGGACGGGGAGCGCATCAACAGCGTGCAGGGCTTCATCACCGCCGGCGTGTTGCCCAGCACGGTATTGGAAGCGTTGCTCGAGCGACTAGAGGCCACCGGTTTCCAACCGCCGGCGGGCTACCGCATGGTCGTGGGCGGCGAAGCGGCCGAACGGGACGAGGCCGTGGGCAGCTTGATGGGCACCTTGAGCATCCTGATGCTGCTCATGGGCGCGTCCTTGGTCATCGCGTTCCACTCCTTCCGTTTGGCCGGTGTGATCGCGATCGTCGGCGCCATGAGCGTGGGGCTTTCTTTGGGCGCGATTTCTCTCTCGGGCTTTCCGTTCGGGTTCATGGGCATCGTGGGCACCATGGGCCTGATCGGGGTGGCGATCAACGACTCGATCGTGGTGCTCGCGGCCCTGGAAGAGGACGAGGACTGCTTGCGCGGCGACCGCGCGGCGATGGCCAAGGTGCTCGTGCGCGCCACGCGTCACGTCCTGTCCACGACCCTGACGACGATCGCCGGTTTCTTGCCCCTGTATCTGGGCGGCGGCGGATTCTGGCCGCCCGTCGCCGTCGCGATCGGCGGCGGGGTGGCTGGCGCTACGCTGATGGCCCTGACGGTCTCCCCGGCGTTGTTCCAGATCCTGTACGCCGGCCGGAATGCCAAGGCGCGCGAACCGCGCCCGGAGCCCTCCCCGGAGTTGGATTCGGTAGACCTCCTGTTGGCTTAGGTTTTGGCCTAGGTTTTAGTCCTCTTCTTCGATTGAAAAGGTCAGCGGAAAGCCGTTGGACCGGGCCAGCGCTTTGGCCCGGGCCACGCGCTTTTCGGCCAAGGACTTCGGATAATGTGCGATCACTTCGGCCCCCTTGTGGTGCACGCTCATCATCTTGTCGACGGCCCGCGGATAGGTCATGCGGAAGTGATCCATGAACACGTGCACCACGAACTCCATGGTGGTGACGGGATCGTCGTGACAAATGACGCGGCACAAGGGCGCGAGGCGTTCTCGAACCTCGACGCGCTCTTCGACTTGGGTCTGGGAGGCGAGTGCGGGGTGCATACCTTGATCATACGGCCCGACGAGGAAAGGGCCAAGTCCCGCCGCTGGGCTGGGGTGGCGGGCAGGGAAGGTTCTTAGGGGGCCGTCGAGGGACCGTGCGTTCCGGGGGGCCAGACTTTGGCGAGAAAGCCCTCGGGCAAACTCCAACGGCCTTGGCGGGTGGGCTGATCCAATACCGTTTCCAAGCGATCGAGGTAGTCGTTGCGCCTTTCGATGCGCCCCCCCAGTTGTGCCAGATGGGGATTCTCGACCTGCGCGTCGAACAGGGGCATGCCCACCCGCTCGAGGTAGGCCAGCAACACGGTCAAGGCGACTTTGGAGCCGTTGGACTCGGCGCTGAACATGGACTCACCAAAAAACGCTCCGCCGAGGGAAAGGCCATAGAGCCCCCCTACCAAGCGACCTTGCCGACGCACTTCCACCGAGTGCGCCAACCCTTCG
>JAUHXY010000206.1 GCA_030426785.1 bacterium | reverse complement strand
GGAGAGGTAGTGGGTGGCGGCCGAGCCGACCACGCCGCTAGCTAGACAGGCGAGGATCAGGGGTAGGGTCTTCATGGTTCGAGAGGTGCGCTTGGCACCCTAGGATAGCACTTCTTGAAACCGTCCTATCCCCGCAGGGTTTCGGACCATGACAGAAATGAAACAGATCCTCCGGGATGGGGCACAGGGCGTGCTAGGATCCCGTTCCCATGGGTGAGCACGACATCAACGTTCTTGGCGAGGAGCAGCGCCGGGCCTTCAGCCAGGCCCTGCTGGACGACCTGAGGGCCCTCGAGCGCATGATCGAGGCGGGGCAGATCGAGTCGGGCATCCGGAGGATCGGGGCCGAGCAGGAGCTCTTCCTGATCAACGACTCCTACGAGCCCCATTGCGTGGCCGACAAGGTCTTGGCCCGCTTGGAGGGCAACTATACCCCGGAGCTGGCCCGCTTTAACGTGGAGGCCAACGCCTCTCCCCAGCTGCTGCAGGGGGCCTGCTTGTCAACCATGGAAGACGAGCTGTCTCGGCTCGTTCAGGGAGCCCGGGTGGCGGCCCAAGCCGAAAACAGCCGCATCATCCTGTGCGGCATCCTGCCGACCCTGCACCAGCACGAGCTGACCTTGGATTCCATGGTGCCCGAGCCGCGCTATTTGGCCTTGAACCAGATCCTGTCCGAGCAGCGCGGCAGCGAGTTTTCCGCCCACATCAAAGGGCTCGACGAGCTGCGCACCACCCACGACAACGTGATGTTGGAGGCCTGCAACACGAGCTTCCAACTGCACTTCCAAACCGGGCCCGAAGAGTTTCCCTTCCTCTACAACCTGGCCCAGGTGGTGACGGCCCCGGTGCTGGCCTGCGCGGTCAACTCACCGGTCTTCCTGCAGCACCGCTTGTGGCATGAAACCCGGGTGGCGTTGTTCCAGCAATCGCTCGACGGCCGCAACGAAAGCCAGCAACGCCGCGGATCCCGTCCGCGGGTGACGTTTGGTGCCCGCTGGGTGGATGATTCCGTCCTCGAGATCTTCCGCGAGGATGTGGCGCGCTTCCGCGTGTTGCTGTCGACCGATTTGGGCGAGTCGTCCCTCAAGATGCTCGACCGCGGGGAAATCCCACCCCTCAAGGCGTTATGCCTCTTCAACGGGACCGTCTACCGCTGGAACCGGCCCTGTTACGGGGTCAAAGACGGCGTCGCACACATCCGCATCGAAAACCGGGTCTTGCCGGCCGGGCCGAGCGTGCTCGACGAGATGGCGGGGGCGGCGCTCTTTTTCGGCCTGATGGTCGGGTTGGGGGAGTCGGTCGGGGATGTGCGCCAGCGCATGGCCTTCGACGACGCCAAAGCCAACTTTGTGGCCGCCGCGCGTTACGGGCTGGACGCCCAATTCCGCTGGATCGACGGCGAGATGGTGACCGCGCGAGACCTCATCCTCGAGCGCTTGCTGCCCTTGGCTAAAGAGGGCCTGCAGGAAAAGAAGATCGCTTCGGCGGACATCGATCGCTACCTGGACGTGGTGCGCGAGCGCGTGCGCACCGGACGAACCGGAGCTCAGTGGGCCCTGGATTCCCTGGCTGGCATGGGGGGCGTGGGCACGCCGGATAGCCGCCACCGAGCTTTGACGGCTGCGACTTACGAGCGCCAACAAGACGGGGCTCCCGTCCACACCTGGGCTTTGGCCTCCATCGAGGGCAAGTCGGACTGGCGCCACAGCTACAAAACCGTGCGGCAGATCATGACACGCGATGTGTTTACGGTCGCCCCCGAAGACGTGGTGGACTTGGTCGCCAGCTTGATGGATTGGGAACACTTGCACCGGGTGCCGGTGGAGGACACCAACGGCAAGCTAGTGGGCCTCATTTCCATGCGGGCCTTGCTGCGCGAGTTGGCCAAAAACCGCGGCGAAGGCAAACCCGTTGCCGTGCGCGAAATCATGAAACAAGCTCCGCTGGTGACCGTGGATCCGGGAGCATCGACTTTGGAAGCCATCGAGTTAATGCGCGTGCATCGCGTAGGCTCTTTGCCGGTCGTGGAGGATGGGCGCTTGGTCGGCATCGTGACCGAGCACGACTTCATCAGCGTGGCCGCCCAACTCATGGAGGAATCTCTGCGTGGAGAGTAAGTCGCAAGCAAGCGCTCCCTCGACCTCATCCTCCGATCCGACCCCCCTGCCCGAACGCCTCATCGATCGCATCGACGGGGACGGGCCGGTTTTGATCGCGGTCGGCGGTTTGCACGGCAACGAACCCAGCGGGATCGTTGCGCTCGAACGGGTCTGTCGGGCTCTACGGGAACAGGGTTTGACCCTCAAGGGCACCCTGGTGGCCCTGCGCGGAAACCGACCGGCGTTGGCCAAAGGTCAGCGCATGATCGAGCGGGACCTCAATCGTGTGTGGTCGCCCTTGATCCTCGAGCACTTGTTGCGGCGAGACCCAGCCGAGGATGACACCACCGATCAGGAAATGCGTGCGCTGTGGTGGGAGATCAACGCCGCCAAAGAATCGGGTCGTCCGCTGTTTTTGCTCGATCTGCATAGCACTTCCGGTTTTGGGCCGCCCTTTTGCGTGGTGCTGGGAAACCAGCCCTCGCAGCGCCTAGCCGCGAGCATCGGTTTGCCATGCGTTCACGGACTCAACGAGTCCATTCGCGGAACCTTGGCGGAATGGTTTTCCCACGGCTACGGCGCTTCGATGGTGGCGGAAGGCGGCAAGTGCGGCGAGGAGTCGACCATTCGCCATTTGGAGGCGGTCATCTACAGCGCCATGGGTACCTCCGGGTTGTTGGGCGAAGAACACGATCGCGTACGCACCGCGCGGCAGTTGCTGCAACAGGCGACCGAGGAGATTCCGCACCACGTGCGCGTCTTCTATCGCGAGCCCGCTTCGGGGGTCGACTTTGTGATGGGGGAGGCCCCGGGCCGACGCTTCCAGAACTTCGATTCCGTGCGCCAAGGGGATCACCTCGCGCGCAACCGGGACGGAGCCGTGTTCGCCCAGCGGGACGGTTACCTGATCATGCCGCTCTACCAAGCGGAAGGCGGCGACGGGTTCTTCTTGGCGGAGGCCTGCGAAGGGCCGCCTACGATTCCCTAGGACTTCAGGAACTCCATCGCTCCCTGGGGCAGCAGGTAAACGATCAGCATCGTGCCACCGGCGACGGTCGGAATGTGCACGGAGTCGGGCCCGAAAACCACCCAACCGGCCGGTTGCCCATCAAAGGTGGGTTCCCCGTCCATGGCGATGCAGTAGTCGATCTCGCCATTCGGGTGTCGGTGGCGCGGGCCGGGACCATTCATCAGCACCACGTCGATGGAGTGGTCGCCGCTTTCCGGGGTGGCTTTGGTGACTCGACCCCAGCGGACGGGCATTTCGCCGTTTTCGCAGATCTTGCCTTCCTCCAACAGTCCGATCAGGGCTTGGTTGAGGGCCTTGGCGGCGGGACCGGTCGGATCGAAGCGCTGCTGCAGAGTTTCCCGGGCGGCTTTGGGGTCGGACAAATCCAGCCCTTGGGCGGCATCGAGGAGCGGTTGGAAGGTCGCGAGCATGGTGGAGAGGGAGCCGTGAACGTGTGAGATGGGACGAACGGTGCTTCCGTTCGGGTCGCAAGGCCTCATTTGTATCCCATGCTTCGGTATGGGCCAAGGCATGGAGCGTTAGAATCACGCCCATGTCGGAACGAACCCGCATGGTGAGCATCGTGCTGCTCGTACTGGCATCGGCGCTGTATGTGTATGCCCCGTTGCTGCCCGCTGGCTTCTTCGGCAGTGAGTTTCAGGTGCTCGAAGCCGTCGCCCAGATGGGCGGCAGCGTGGCCTCGCTCTACGCGGTGCCCGAAACCGATGGGCGACCTCTGGCGGCCCTTTCCCTTGCTCTTTCCGAGCGGTTGTGGGCCACCGGGCCCGATGGTGTGGTGACCTGGTCCGAAACCGGAGCCGCTTTGCTGCGTTTGGAAAACCTGTTGTTCCTGCTCGTGGCGGCCGTCGGATTGCGGGGGGTGTTGCAGAAGGCTCTGGTTCCTTTCCTAGGTGCAGAACAAGCCCGCAGCGCTGGCGTAACGGCCGGGCTGTTCTTGTTCCTGCATCCGTTGGGCGTAGCCACGGTCGCGCGGGTTGCAGAGCGCGGAGAGTTGATCGCCGCTGCCGCCGGTTCCCTGGCGATCGGCTCGTTCCTCCGGGCGCGCCAAGAGCGGGCACCGCGCATCATGGGGTCGGCGGTGGCGCTCGCCCTGCTGGCCGGCTTCGCGGGGCGCATCGCCTATCTGCTGCCTCCTTTGGCCGCGCTGCTCGAGTTCCTTTCGGCTCGGCGCTACCGGCCCATCCCGGCCCGCTTGCGTACCGGTTTCGTGACCCTCTTGGCGGGTTACCTCGTGCTCGCGGTGGAGTGGGGACTGCGTTATCGCTTCGCTCCTGACACGCTCGGCCCGCCGATCGGTCAGTGGCCTGAATTGGGCGGACTGCCCTTGGCCTTGGAGAAGCTCGGTGTGTTGCTTCTGCCGGTCAACACCTTCGGCATCGGGAAAGTGGGTTACGCGTTGGCCGTGATCGTGCTGTTGCTCGTGCTGCACCCCGGGTTTGTGGCCGCGCGCTCGGCGCCGCGTTTGTGGGGCCGCATCCTCTTGGGGTGGGCGATCGCTTTGGTGTTGGTGGAGAGCTTCTCCCTGAGCCGTCGGGTGGAACCCGGCAGTCTGGCGGGCGCTGAAATGCTGTTCCCGGCCACGATCCTCATGGCCGTGGGCTCGGCCATCGCGGCTACAGCGATCCACGGGATGCGCCGCACGCTCATCCCGGCTCTCGCTTGCATCGCGTTCGCTCTTTTGGGGCGGGGGCACGCACGGCCTTTGGAAAAGGCGGCGGACCACATCACGGATTTACGACGCCAGTTGGTGGCTATCGCCTCGGAATCGGGGTGGAGTGGCAGCTACTTCGTCCTGAACCCCTTGCGAGACGTGGCGGGGGTGCGGGCCATCGACGGGCCGCTCGAGCACTTGCTGGACCCGATCTTCTTGTTCGAAGTGGAACCTCGGCCCAACCGGAAGTTGTGGGTGGGCGGCGGCTCGCCGGCGGCGTTGGCGCTCTTCTCCGATCAACCGGAATTCAGGCTCTTGTGCCGCGAAGGCCTGACGGTGCTCGGCGCGCAAGAGGAACTGGACCCGCCCCAAACCGCTGATCGCGACGGGCAGGACATGCCCTTGTTGCGCGTGGGCCCCTATGCTCTCGAAGCGCGGCCACGGGAGTGGCGCGGGACCGCGGGCGAAGATCACGAGCCGTTCGCCGCTCTGGCCTACCGCTGGGTGACGCTGCGTTGGGAAGGAACGGAAGGCGTGCAGCGCGAAGAGCGGCCAGTCCTGCGTTGGCGGGGGTCTTCGGGCTGGACGAGCCCGGAAGAAGCACGCGGCGTATGGATGCGCGCTGCCGAGGGAGAAATCGAAGCGCGTTTCGACCTCAGCCATCACTTGCCTTGGCTGTTGAGTGGCTCGATCGAGTCCCTTTGGTTGCCCGGGCTCAGCGGTCGACGCCGGACGGTCGAACTCCGGCGTGGTCCCGAGCTGCTGCCGCCCCAAGTGGTTCCACGGCGCATCGACCAGGATTGGGTCTTCGACGTTTCCAGTGCGGCTGCCTTGGTTGGCCCAGAGGATCGGGAACCCGAGTGGTTCCTCGAATTGCTCGATCTGGATTTGCTGGGGCACCAAGAATACGCCTTGGGGCCGGCTGCGCGCGGCCGCTTGCAGGCGCCGGGGTTGGCGGATTGGGTCGAAAGTCTGTTGCAGGCCGGCCACGGCCCGTTGGTGTGGCGTTTGGACGCGCGCGTGGACGGGGTCACGCTGTCGCGGGCGGAAGGGCGGCGCGCCCTGCCGGCGCGCTGAGTAGCGTGTGGGCAGCGGGCCCTTGGCAGTCCTTTGAGATTGCGCCGTTGCGGTTGACGCCGCGCGGCTGGGACCCGATGCTGGCCGCCTTCCGACCCCAACGACGATGACGCAAACCCCTCCGCCGACCCGCCCGAGCAAGGAGCTCGACAGCTTCCCGAACCCCGCGCCGGACCGCAGCTACGAGATTCGCTTCGACTGCCCCGAGTTCACGTGCTTGTGTCCCAAGACCGGCCAACCGGACTTCGCCACCCTGCGCATTCGCTACGTGCCCGATCAAACCTGCGTGGAGCTGAAGAGCCTCAAGCTCTACCTGTGGTCCTTCCGCGACGAAGGGGCGTTTCACGAAGCCGTCACCAACCGCATCCTCGATGATCTGGTGGCGGTGACGAAGCCTCGCTCGATGGAGGTCGAGGCCGATTTCTACGTGCGCGGGGGAATCCGCACGGTCGTGGTGGCGCGCTACCCCGACCCGGGCGCATAGGAATCGCACCCAACCGAAGGGGCCCCACTCACGCGGGGCCCCCGATGCGGCGTTAGGGCCGCGGATGGTTGGGTCGGCCGCTCGGACCGGGCTTCGGAGGCGGCGGACCGCCGTCGGAGCCTTCGGAAGCGTCCTTTTCTTGGCTGGCGGTTTTCTGCGAGGGGGCGTCGGCAGCCTGCGGGTCAGCGGATTCTTCGTCGGGCAACAAGCGCCCAAAGAACTCGGGCATCTCCACCCCACCGATGTCGCGCATCATTTGCAGGGCGGGGGGCAAGGAGCCCGCCAATCCGCGCAGGAATCGGCTGGTTCCGCCACCGGATCCGTCTCCGCCTTGGGCTCCGTCCCAGACCACGACCTTGTCGAACTTGATGTTGCTGATGGCCTTGGAGGCGGTTTCGGCGATGTGGTCGATGTGTTCGAGCATCAACATGCGGAAGGCTTCGTCGGCACCACCACAGCTCTCGATGATCTGGCGCAGACCTTGACCCTTCTTGGCGAGGATCTCGTACTGACCTCGGGCTTGGGCTTCCAGGCGAGCGAACTCGGCGGCCGCTTCGCCCTCCGCGCGGATGCGCGCCTTTTCCGCCGCCGCCTGGGCGTCGACGATGGTCTGGGCTTTTTCCGCCAAAGCCGAGGCTTCGAGTTCGGCGCGCTTTTCGGCTTCGATCTTCTTGGCTTGGGCCGCGGCCGCTTTGGCTTGGGCTAGGTATTCCGCCTCGAGCACGGCGGCGTGGGCTTCGCGGTGCCGGGTTTCCCCTTGTTGGTAGGCGTCGGCTTCGCGCACCTGCAGGTCCGCGTTGGCTTGGGCGACTTCGGCTTTCGCTTCGTTTTCGCCTTTGACGGCTTTGGCGTCCGCATCGGCCACCTGGATCCGCATTTCGCGTTGGGCGTCGCGCACGGCGGATTCGCGCACGAATTCGGCGCGCTTTTCGCCGATGACGCGGTCCCGATCGAGCTCGGCGATTTCCACGCTACGGTCCCGTTCGGCAGTTTTGGTGCCGACGTCCCGGACCTTTTCCAGCTCAGCCACTTGGATCGAGCGGATTTTGTCGGCTTCCGCCACCCCGATGGCACCGAGTTGTTCCTGGGTCGCCACGTCGATTTCGGCCTGGTTGATGGCTTCCGAAGCGGCTTTGCGACCAATGGCTTCAATGTAACCGGACTCGTCGGTGATGTCCTTGATGTTCACGTTGATGAGCACCAAGCCGATTTTGGAGAGCTCGGGTTCGAGGCTCGATTGCACCTTGGACAGGAACACGTCCCGATCCTTGTTGATCTCCTCGATCTTCATCGACGCGATCACCTGGCGCAGCTGACCGAAAATGATGTCTT
>JAUHXY010000363.1 GCA_030426785.1 bacterium | reverse complement strand
CCTACGGAGAACACGCTGCTGTTGCTCAACATGGACGGTTTCGAAGGGGTTTGGCTGTTCGACGAAGCGCCCAATCCAAACCACCCCTTCGCGAAGGGCAAAGTCCAATTGGACGTGATGCCGAATCGCTAGGACGCCCCACGCCTAGCCGAAGTCCGTCCAAACGGACCGTGCCGCGGCGATCAGCTCGTGGTCGAGGGGCACCAAACGCTGCTTGCCCGCGCTCTCATCGATCGGCACGTCCACCATGCGGTCGGCTTGCACTGCCACCATGCGGTTGTGCACGTTTTGATTCCAAAGTTTGGCGGCGTGGTGCCCGAAACGGGTAGACAGAACGCGATCGAAGGCGACCGGCGTTCCACCCCGCTGCAGGTGGCCGAGGACCACGTTGCGCGCGTCCACGCTGGAGTGGGTCGAAATTTCATCGGCCAGCCAGGCACCGATGCCGCCGAACTTGATGGGGTCCGGGGAGGTCGGATCGAGGCGACGCACCATGGGTCCTTGCCCCATCGCCTTGGCCCCCTCGGAAACCACGACGATCGTTGAACGCCGACCGCGTTTGATGCGCCTCTCGACTTTGTCGACGACTCGATCCACTCGGAACGGGTGTTCGGGAATCAGGATCACATCCGCCCCGCCCGCCAAGCCCCCCGCCAACGCGATCCAGCCCGCGTTGCGGCCCATGACCTCCAAAACCAGAGCACGGTGATGGCTGTCAGCGGTGGTGCGCAGCCGATCGATCGCGTCACTGACCACCTGGACCGCCGTCGAGAAACCGAACGATACGTCGGTACCGTACACGTCGTTGTCGATGGTCTTCGGGATGCCGATGCAGGGCAAACCAGCCTCCACGAAAGGCATCGCGCAAGCGTGTGTTCCATCCCCACCGATCACCACGAGCCCTTCCAAGCCGTTCGCCTCGGCGTGTTCGAGACACTGCTGCGTCACGTCGCGCCAAATGGGCTCGCCATGCTCGTCGAGCTCGGTGGCGAACTTGGCGGGGTTGGCTTTGTTCGACGAACCGAGGATCGTGCCACCCACCGCAAGGATGGACGACACTTGGTCGTAGCCCAGGGGCCGCATGCGCCCTTCGATCAAGCCGAGGAAGCCGTCCTCGATACCCACCACTTCGATGTGGGTGCGCAATAGATCTTTGGTCACGGCGCGGATCACCGCGTTGAGGCCGGGACAGTCGCCTCCGCCCGTCAGCAGCCCGACACGTTTGGTTTTCGAGGTCATGGGCGGATTCTAGGCGCCGCAAGGGGAGCTCCCAAGGGCGACGCGACGCCCTCGGCGGGCTTCGCTAGAATCTTCCCATGTTGCTGATTGCCTTACGTGTGGTTGGTTGGGTCCTGGCGGGCATGGGAGCGGGGGCTTGGGCTCAGGAGTCGGCGCCTTCGCAACCACGATTTCCCTTCGACCCTTCGGTGGCCTCTTCCGAGAGCTTGTTGCCGCCATTCCCCCCCAACATCGTCTTCATCCTGGCCGATGACTTGGGCTACGGCGAACTGGGTAGCTATGGCCAGACCAAAATTCGCACTCCGCACCTGGATCGGCTCGCCGCAGAAGGCATGCGCTTCACGCGCGGTTACACCGGCGCCCCGGTGTGC
>JAUHXY010000205.1 GCA_030426785.1 bacterium | reverse complement strand
AAGACGCTGCGCTGCCGGCAACTCCGGCCTTGGCGGCGCAGTGCACGATGGCTTGGGCGCCCTGCACGGCGCGCTCGAGAGCTGCTCCCCCTTCGGCCAGGTCCACCGAGTGCTGCTCCACACCCAGGGCCTCCAACTCGGGGTACCGGCTGCGGGATAGGCTGCGCACGCGGTGCCCCTGCTCCCGGAGGCCGCGCACCACCGCCGAACCCAAGAAACCACCGCCGCCGGTGACCAGAACCTCCATGGACTCCACCCTTAGCCTACCTTTTGCATGAGGATTGGCGCCATCCGTCCCAGCCGGTGCTGGCCGCTGCTTTGCGGCATTCCGGCCCCGGCGGCGAGGCCACGTTTCGTTGAGGGCGTCGGTCGGCCGCAAGGTGCGTGCCGGTGCCGCATGGCGGGCCAAGCCTCCCCGTAGGGTCCTAGGGCGTGCTTCCTCATGAATCCGGCCGGCTTAGGCCTGCAGTTGTTCGGTGGCCCACTGCTGCAATTCTTCCCGGTGGATCTTGGCGTTGTGCCGCACGTCCACGGGAAAACCGGGGTGGTAGAGAAAGACTTGCAGGTCGGCCGTGGTCGGCACTTTGGCGCCGATGTTCTGCAATTGCATCGTGAAGCCATCGCGCATGACCTGCCCTTTGGGCATCTCCCCGGGCAAGGGTTCGACGATCACGATGGGTTGTTGTTCGCCGGGAGCTCCTACGCCCACCAAAGCCGTGCGCGCCACGCGCGGGTGGGTGTTGAAGACGTTTTCCGCCGCCACCGGAAAGCGGTCCCCAAGGCGCGTGCGCAAGCGGTGGGAGAGGCGTCCTTGGAACCAAAGCCGTCCTTCTTCGTCCCAATGGGCCGCATCGCCCATGCGGTGCCAGAATCCACCGGAGGGGTCGGGGATCTTGTGGTGTCGGTTGGCGGCGGGTCGGCGGAAGTACTCCCGCGTCACGCTGTCGCCCTGCACGCAGACCTCGCCGATTTCACCGGGGCCGACGAGCAAGTCTTCGGACCAGGCGTCGATCGGGTCGTCTTGGATGCGAATGAGGGCGACCCGCATGCCCGCGCGCGGGGATCCCACGCACGTGCCCTCGCCGCCTTGGACCCTGGGCAACAGGCCCGGGACCACGTCGCGGCCTGCCAGCGAACTCACGGGCAACGCCTCGGTCGCTCCGTAGGGCGTAAAGACATCGGCGTGTACGGGCAACACGCGATGGCAGTCCGCGATCAGGTCGGGCGGCACCGGGGCACCGGCGCACAGGATGCGGCGCATGGCGGGCAAAGCGTAGCCGTGTTCGATGCACCATGGCACGACCCGCCGCCAGATGGCGGGGGAGCCAAAGGCGGTGGTCACCTCGTGGTCGATCAGCGCTTGGTAGAGGCTTTCGGGATCGCATTGACCCGGGTGGGAGGGGTCGATGGGCGGAAAGACGCTCGTCATCCCAAAGGCCAAGTCGAAGAGCGCGAATAGGGGCAAGCCCGCCAAATCCACTTCTCCCGGTTCGAAGCCGTAGAGCGCAGCTAAGGCATCCACTTGGGCGGCGAACTGGCCGTGGGTGTACACCACGCCTTTGGGAGCCCCGGTGCTGCCCGAAGTGAACAGGATGGCGGCGGTGTCGTCGGCGCGGGTGGTGGGGATCACCGGTTCGGGGCTTTGGGCTCCGCGGCTCTCCACTTGCGCGAGGGTGCGTCCACCCCAGAACAAGCGGGGTCCTACGGTCACCGCGATGCGCACCTTGCGGAAGGCCTTGGGGAAGAACTTGCGCGCGGCGTGAGCTTTGGGGACGCCTAAGAAGGCCTCCGGCTCGACTTCTTCGAGAGCAGCGAGCAGGCGTTGGCGGCCCATGCCCGGGTCCGCCACCACCGGGACCGCTCCCAACCGGAAGAGCGCGTACACCACCACCAAGAGCTCCGCGCTAGGACGCACGAAGACGGCGCAGCGCATCCCGGCTTGCACGCCCTCCGTGCGCAACCCGGCCGCGACGTGGGCGCCGCGCTGTTCCAGCTCAGCGTAGCTCGTCGTGTTCCAAGTCCGCTTCTTGCGCCACGCGATGACGGCCGGGCGCGTTCCCGCCGCGCTGGCCCAACGCGTCAGGTAGGACGACATGTTGAGTCCCTCCGCGCCGAGCCCGGCATCGCGTTCGGACTCAGACGTGGTGGAAGCGGGAGGAGGGGTCATCCTGGCAAGGCGAACAAGGCGCCGAGGGGTTAGGGGTGCGGAGCCGCCGAAACATCCGTGTGCTGCAGCCAATCGCGCAAGGTTTGCACGCACGTGTTACGCTCGTCTTCCCACAAGAGGTGCCCCGCGTCGGGCAGGGGTACGCTGGTGGCTTGCGGCAGGCGTCGTTCGAATTGCTCGCGGAAAGCGGGCGTGAACACCCAGTCCTTCTCGCCCCACAGGAGCAGGGTCGGCAGGTCTTGGAGCCGCTGCAGGCCCGTTTCGACCCCGCGCAGGGTTTTCATGGACGGGTGCGAGTCCTGCAACGGGATGTCGCGCACAAAGGCCTTCACCGCGACGCGTTCGCGCGGTCCGGGGAAAGGGGCCAAGTACGCGCGGCGCACAGCGGGCGTCAAGCCGCGCCGGGTCGCGTGTTTGACCGTGATCTTCTCGAACAAACCGAGCCGACCCATGAGGAGTTGGTGCAGTCCGGGCAGGCGGGCCAAACGGATCAGCGAGTGCGCTTGCCCCCCCGGAAAGGCCGCCGTGTTGCTCAACACCAAGCGTTCGAACCGCTCCGGTTGCCGGCCTGCCAGTCCGAGGCCGATCGCACCGCCCCAGTCGTGGGCGATCAAAGTCACCCGCTGGAGGTCGAGGTGCTCGACCAGGTCTTGCAACCCTTGGATGCGGGTTTCGAGGGTGTAGTCAAAGTCGGCCGGCTTTTCCGACAAGCCCATGCCGATGTGGTCGGGGACCACCACGCGGAAGCGGTCCGCAAACGCTTCCACCACGGCGCGGTAGAAGAACGACCACGTGGGGTTCCCGTGCACGCACAGCAACACCGGCGCGTCCCGGGGCCCCTCGTCCAAGTACGCACCCCAAGCTCCCCGGAAGGATCGGAAGTGCGGTTGGTAGGGCAACTCGGGACCGACCGCTTGCAAGATCGATTGCACCGTGGCGGCGTGCGGGCCCAAAGCGGCCAGGTCGGTGGAATCGGGGGCGCTGGTGGTAGTCATCGGATGGGTCGTTAGCGGCTAGAGTACCAGTCCCGTGACCCAACCGGAGGCACCGGCCACGGTTTCCTCGCCCTCCGGCGGGCCTGAGGGGGCTCGGGGCGGACCTCACCGGTTTGTCATGCGGCGTTGGGTTGTGGTGGTGGACAATGGGAAGAGTGGCGCCCTGGCCCCCGGGTGGAATCGCTCGGAACGGAGGCGCGACCGCTCGCTCGCCGTTCCTCCTTTCTACCGAGGTAGAACATGTTTTCCCTGCCGACCCCGCTCGTTTTCATCGCGGCATTGATTCTCGTTTCGTCCGCGATCCGTCTCCTTTGGGACCTACGCTCTCGGGAGCGCACCCATCCGCCTTCCTAGGTGAATTCCTAGGTGACGTCCTAGGTTCGCTCTGCTACCCAACGGTTTTCCCTTCCTCGCTTTTCTCCACCGATCCCAAACCCATGTCCGTCGCACGCATCACCGAAATCAGCTCCTCGTCGAAAAAAAGCTTCCAGCGCGCCATCGAAAAGGGGATCAAGCGCGCCTGCCGGACCCTCAAGAACGTCGAGGGGGCTTGGGTGAAAGATCAGAGCGTCATCCTTCGCGACGGTGAGATCTGCGAGTACCGCGTGCTGCTCAAAATCACCTTTGTCCTGAAGGACTAGGCCCCAAGCGCAATTCGAAGGTACTGGGCCCCGCGGCCGGTGCCGTGCGGGGCAGGGGGGCCTCCAAGGAGATGTCCGCCTCGGAAAAGTCCCAGCCCAAGCGGCGCAATTCCTGCAGCAGGGTTGCGTGACGCTGTTGTGCTAAGTCGAGCGCGACCGCGCGAGCCCGGCGCGTCGACTGCCGTTCTGCCCCAGGGGCGAGCCGGTCCAGCACTTGGTCGATCGCCTCTTCGGTTTGGGCACGCGCGAGGTCGAGCTCCCAGAGCTTCTCGCGAGCCGCCTGGGCCTCGGTCTGGCTCCCGTACTGCAGGAGTCCGCGCGCGATCGCGGATTCCTGCGCATAACGTTGGGCGAGATACGCTTTGCGGCGCCGCAAGCGCTGCAGCAACTCCAACAACGGTTCCGCGGCCGGGGATCCGAGATTTTGGATCTGTTGCCAGTCTTGCATGCCCAACACGTGGGAGACGTGCAGATGCTGCGGTCGGTCTGCAGCGGCGACCCACGTGCGTAGTTGTTCCAACGCGTCCGCGGTCAAGCGAGGGCCGCCTGGTTCGAAGGTCAACCGAAGCTCGGGCGCTTGTTGGGGGGCTTGCGCTTCCATCGCGCGGATCGAGCTGGCGGGGGCTTGCGCCAAATCCGCGAAGGCTTCTTTCCACCCCCGGCCCAAACCGCTCCAACCCATCGCCGCGCGACTGAGCTCATAGCGCAAGGGCACTTGCGTGTGCCCCGCCCCGTCGCGCAACGACAGGAGAGTCGTGCTCCAGTCGCGCGACAACCGCAACTCGCGTTCGATGCGGCTGTCTCGCGCAGGTACGACAGCGAGGTGATCGAGCGTGCTGCGCGAATCCACGGCTAGCCCGGCGGCACCGCGGAAGCGCAAGGTATTGCGCATGTCCAAGCGACCATCGTGTAGTTCCAAACCGTGCCGCGCGAACCATCCGCGCCAGGGAGCGAGTTCCATGCCGCTCACGTCCAGTTGGACCCAGCCCTCCGGGTCTCCCTGTGCCGTGATGCGTCCGCGCGCTTCGAGTCGATCCCAGGCGGGTCGCGTTTCGAGAGTTTGGCCGCCGTTCGCTGCAGCAGAAGGCGTGAGGGCATCCTCACGCATGGGGACACGC
Source organism: bacterium (assembly GCA_030426785.1). Lineage (GTDB taxonomy): Bacteria > Planctomycetota > UBA1135 > UBA1135 > NORP259. The sequence continues at coordinate 2,779 of JAUHXY010000205.1, read as the reverse complement.
ACCGGCCCCGCGTCGGCAGCGGCGAACAGGCGCATGGGCCGCGCGGAACGCTGGGAACCCCAAGCCAGACGCAGGATTTCTAGCTCCCCGTTGCGCACGGGGAAAACCGCATGCGGTTCGCTGGTGCGCAGCGTGTGCGTCCAGTCGATGCGACTGCCTTGCATTCGTTGGATTTGTCCACCGGGTGCGGGCATCGCTTCGCGGACGGTGGTCGAGCCTGCAAGCGCCCCTTGCGGCTCTGTCTGCGTCCACGCGGAGACGGCGCGCTGCAAGAGATCAGGAGCCCAAAGCAACCCGAAGGCTTCGATGCCCGCAGCCTCTTGCCGGGTTCGCACGCGCGCGTCGCGCACATCGATACGCTGAATGTCCCAGCTCCGCGCGCGCGGGTGCAGCTTCGTCGCGACCCCCTCGAAGTGCCCGATCTCGACGAGCGGTTCGGTCAGGGCGCTCTCTTCGAGCCGCAGGCCGAGGGCGGTCCATTCGAGCCCAAAACCATGCTGCCAAGCACCCCGCCAGCTCGGTTGCTGCGCGGGCCAATGCCAACGGGCGTGCAGCTGCCCTGCGCTGCTTGCGCCGGCTAGCTCCAGCGGCACGACCTGAGCCTCTGCGGGCCAGCGATGACGGAAGGCTGAGCCCGACAGCCCCTCCAGCTCCCATAGCACGCGCAGTTCGGGGTCGGCTGCGAAGGGGCGCGCTTCGATTTGCCAAGTGCCCGTTTCGAAGGCTGGGGACAAAGAAGCGCGCAAGGTCCCGCGCAGAGGCGTGGGTTCTTGCGAAGCGCCCCAGCGCCAGGTTTCGTCCGACTGCCAACGCCCGGCGAGCTGCCACTCCGGTTCCTCGGGACGGGTTTCGTCGCGCCAGCGGAAGTCGGCGATCGACCAATCCGAAGGACCGAAGGAGCCTCCTGCGATACTCCAGGCATCGAGGCGCGAGAGCCAGGTCTCTAAGGTCGTCGCCGCCCCGGGTTCGGCTGCGAAGGCACCGGCGACGGGGGACTCGGAGGATTTCGCAGCGGAGGCCTCAAGGGGTGCGGCACCTGCGGAGGCGACGGGACCATCTTGGTCTGTGGTGGGGGCGGGCCAGCGCAAACCCAGCCAACGAGTCTCCCCCGACGCTTCGCGAGTCCACGAACCACGCAGGTCCGCCACGCGAGACTGCTCGAGTCGCCACATGGGACGATCGTCCACCGTCGCGCGAGACCAGCGCAGGTCGAGGTCTTGGAAGGCGAGCCACGGCAAGGCGGCCCCCCCGTCGGTGAGCACGCTGCGGGGGCTTTGCAAAGTCCACTCCTCGCGCTCTTCGACGTCCGAAGGGTGATCGCTCGAACCTGCGGCGGTATCGAGGCGACGCCAGGTGCCCGCGAGTTCGCTCTCCAGACGCCCGTCCTGCCACAGCACTTCGGGTGCCTTCCCGTCGGCAGCCCCAGGCCAATACGTGCTCCAGTCCCCGGGGGCTAAACCTTCCGCTTGCACCGTTGCCTGCCAGTGCACCTCGTCGGGGGTATGGGTCCATTCGCCCTGCGCGCGCAGCGTTTCTACCGCCGAGCCCCAATGCGCTTCCACCGCTGCGCGCCAGGTCGATGGCTCTGGGTCGTTCGACGTTCGCCGCAAGCTCGCGCTGAGCGCGAGGTCGCTCACAGATGCGGTCGAGCGGGTGCCATCGCGGAATGGAATGCGCGCGTCTTGCACGCTCCAATCCAAACTTTCGATCGAAACCAGCTGGGCCCAAAGCCTTGGCCAAGTTTCGCGGAGCGAAACGGAGGGGGCCGCCTCCGACGCAACACTGCGCATGCCCAAGCCGTGCCAAACGCCCTGCGCATCGCGCTCGATGGCAAAGTGCGGAGCAACGCATTGTGCGGCTCGTACCGACCACGATCCGTCCGACCAGCGCCAGTCTTCGGCCCGGGCGCTCTGCAGGGAGAGCCAAGGGTGATCCCCCTGTCGCCACTGGAGGTCCTGCACGCTGGCATCTCCGCGCCAACCGCCCTCATGGGCGAAGGCCGTACCGCTCGTGCGGAAGCTGAAATCGCTGCCCAACCAATCGCTTTCCCAGCCAGCGGTCGCGATCGGTTCCTCCCAGGGGTTGGTTTGCCAGCCGCGGATCTCGCAGTGACCTTGCCACTCGATGCGACCCTCTTGCGCGGTCCAAGCGCCGCCCACTTGTAGGTCTTCGGCCACACCCGGCCAAGAACCGGTTGCCTGCCACTCGGGGGACTGCAACTTGATCGGTCCGCTAGCCACGGGCTGCAGATCCCGCGCGAAGGCGGTCGTGATTTGGAGGGGGTGTTCGCTGGGCGCAGCGCCGGCTGGTGCGTCGCGCCAAGTGAGGTCGAGTGCGCTCAGGTGCACCTCGTCCAAACCCCAAGTGGAGTGCGGTCCGGCCCCTGGAGTTTGCGGGGCCAAAGTGCGCCAACCCCACGGTGTCGTCCAGCGGCCGAGAGCGTCGCGCTCTAGCCACGCTTGGCCCTGTTCGACGTGCAAGGCTGCAGCCCGCCAGCCGGCGCCTTCTCGTCGCCAATCCGCGAGCGCCAACCGTCCAAAACGTGCGTCGCCTGCTGCGGTCTGGCAAAGCAGGTCGCGCCACTCCAGATCCCAACGGGCGCCGTCTTCGCCGGCCCGCCGGGTGCCCGACCCATGGCCGCGCAGGTGGATGTCTTGGTCGGCCCACTCCCAACCGAGGGCTGCGGCGTAGGGCTCCAGTGCGAGGCCATTGGCCCCTTCCAGATTCCAATCGCACGACCAAGCCCACGACGGTTGCGGCGTGATTTCACCTGCCGCTT
>JAUHXY010000204.1 GCA_030426785.1 bacterium | reverse complement strand
CGAGCAAGCGCCGCTCGATCTCACGCGCTTGCGCGTTCCAGTCCGTGCGACCGATGCGTTGCGCGGCCCACAGAGCGGCGCGCGCTTCCTGCAACCCTTCCCGCAAGAGCGTATCCAGGGTCGCCGCGCGCGCTTCCGCGTCGGAGAGTTGCGCGTAGAACTGCGCCACCTGCTCGGGCGTTGCTCCCGGCAGGGCGCCGCCGCCCAGGGGCTTGACCTCGAAGGTTTGCGAAAGACCCAAATCGACGGTCACCCCGCGATGCCGTTGGGCGAGGTGCACGCTGTAGGTGCCCGGCGCCACCAACGCGCCTCCACCGTCTCCGGTATCGAAGTCAGCGGTTTCCCGTTGGCGCGGGTAGGGCCGCTCGCCCGCGCGCCGCAGGTTCCAGGTGACGCGGTGGAAGCCTTTGCCCGCGGGACCATCGATCGTCCGCACGACGCGGCCTTCGGCGTCTCGGACGGTCAGCACCATGGCGGGGCTCGGTTCGCGCGTCTCTTCGAGCAAGGCGTCCCAACCGGGGGTCGGCGTGTCTTTGCCTTCCTTGGCGAGTTTCTTCTCCGCCTTTTGGCGCTCTTGTTGGGCGGTTTTAAGGCCTTCTTTCACGTAGTAGGTGAACGTCGCCCCGAAATCGGGGTTGTCGGCCACGTAGAAGCTATTGCCCTGCGAAGCCTGCTTGCCGCCGCCCAAAGGCCGCCGCTGGATGTACCACCACGGATCGCGCACGTCGAACAACAGCGCCGGCTGCGACAAGCGCTCTTCGCTGATGCCGCGCAGGGCACGGTAGTCATCCAGCACATAGAAGCTGCGCCCGAAGGTTGCCAGCACAAGATCGTTCTCCCGCTGCTGGATCGTCAAGTCGCGCACGGGGATGTTGGGCAAGCCACCGTCCAGCTCGATCCAGTTCTGACCACGGTCGACGCTGAAGAACACCCCGAATTCGGTGCCCAAAAAGAGCAGCTCAGGGTTCACGTGATCTTGCACCAAACGCCAAACCAAGTGCCGCTCGGGCAAGGTCTTGGCGAGGTTCGTCCAGGTCTGCCCCAGGTCGCGCGTCATCAACACGTAGGGTGCGAAATCCCCCGCCTTGTGGTTGTCGACGCACACGTAGGCGGTGTGCGCGTCAAAGCGGTCCGCCTTGATGTCGTTCACGAAGAACTGATCCGGCACGCCCGGCAGCGCTTCGATGCGACGCCAATTGGCCCCGCCGTCCTGACTGACCTGCAAGAAACCATCGTCCGTGCCTGCGTACAGAATGCCGTCCTGCACGGGCGACTCCGCCAGCGACGTGATCGTGCCATACTCGCTCATGGCGCGCAGGTCCCAGGCGGCGTCCACGCTCGGCACGCGCCCCATCATCGGCAAGGTCAAACGGTCCAAGCCGCGGGTCAGGTCCCCGCTGATCGGCGTCCACTCGTCCCCACGGTTGTCGCTGCGCCACACCCGTTGGCTCGCAAAGTAAATGCGGGCGGGATCGTGCGCGCTGACGAGGATCGGCGCGTCCCAGTTGAAGCGCTCGGAGGGTTCGTCCTCCGCCGGCTGCGGCTGAATGTAGACGATCTCTCCGGTCGTGCGGTCGTAGCGGCACAGGTTGCCGCGCTGCCATTCGGCGTACACGATGTCGGGATTGCCGGGTTCCGTCGCCGACTGGTGCCCGTCGCCAAACAGGGTCACGAACCACTCGCGGTTGGTGATGCCGTTCGAGTGCAACGTGCGGGACGGACCGCCTTGGCTGTTGTTGTCCTGGGTCCCGCCGTAGACGTTGTAGTAGGGCTCGTCGTCATCGACCGCCACTTTGTAGAACTGCGTGATCGGCAGGTTCGCGAAGAAACGATAGTTCTCCCCGTGATCGTAGGTCTCGTACAGACCACCATCGCAACCCACCAACAAGTAGTCCGGGTCGGTGGGATGGAACGCCAGCGCGTGGTTATCGACGTGCTTCGAATCGTCGCTCAGCGAACGGAAGTTGCGCCCGCCGTCGTCGGTCACGTGCAGCCGCACGTCCATTTGATAGACCCGATCGAACTGGTGGGGCGAAGCGAAGATCTCCTGGTAGTAGTGGGGACCGGTGCCGCCCGACAGGTAGTCGTTGCGCTTCTCCCAGCGCGCGCCGCCGTCCGCGGAACGGTAGAAGCCGCCTTCGTTGGCCCCCAATTCGATAGTGGCGTACACCACGCTCGAGTCGAAAGGCGAAACCGCTAGCCCGATCTTGCCCATGTCGCGGCTGGGCAGGCCTTGCTTGAGCTCGGTCCAGGTCGCACCACCGTCGGTGGACTTGTGGATGCCCGATTCCGGGCCCGCGTTCAAGAGCGCCGCCACGTTGCGATAGCGTTGGTGCAGGGCGGCGTAGAGTACATCGGGGTTTTGGGGATCCATGACGACCTCGTTGGCACCGGTGTACTCGCCCTTGCCGAGCACTAGGTTCCAGGACGCGCCACCGTCGGTGGTCTTGTAAACCCCCCGCTCACCGCCGGCCGACCACAAAGGCCCTTGCGCGGCTACGTACACCACGTCGGAATCGCGCGGGTCAATCACGATCGAGCCGATGTGCTCGCTGGCCTTCAGGCCCATGTTCTTCCAAGAAACACCACCGTCGAGCGAGCGGTACACGCCGTCGCCGTACCCCACGTGGCGTCCGCCCACGTTTTCGCCGGTGCCCACCCAAACCGTCGAAGGTTGCTGGGGATCGATCGCCAGGCACCCGATGGAATAGGAGCCTTGCTTGTCGAAGATCGGCTTCCAGGTGGTGCCGGCGTTGTCGGTTTTCCAAACCCCGCCGCTACCAACCGCCACGTACCAGGTGCTCGTGTCTTCGGGGTGAATCGCGATGTCCGCGATGCGACCCGACATGAGGGCCGGTCCGATCGAGCGGAAAGCGAGGCCCCCGAAGGTGCCCTTGGACATCAGGGGCTTGTCCTCTTCGGACTCCTCTTCGGCGGATTCTTCGTTTGCAACGGCCCCTTCGTCTTCCGGCGGTGTTTCCGGGTCTTGGGCCCAAGCCAATGGGGCCAGGGCAGCCAAAGGCAAGCCAATGCAAGCGAAGAGGCGGACGAGGAAACTGGGTTGGGGAAGCAAGCGCATAGTTTTGGGGGTCAGAGTCGCGCCCAGTATAGGCAGGGAACGGCACCCCGGCAGTGCCTCGTTCGGACAACTCCTGCGAACGATTCGACGAGCGCTGCCGCGGGTCGTTATCCTTACGCGAACCATGCAATTGCGTTCGCCTTGGCTCCTTGGAATCTGGGTCCTGCTCGCCGGGATCGGCTGGGCTCGACCCGTTTGGGCTCGCCAAGACCCGGCTCCCGTCCCGCAAACCGCCATCGACGCGGCCATCGATCGCGGAGCAGCCTACCTCGGTACGCAGCAGGAATTGGACGGCTCTTGGCGCTTCGAGAGCAACCAGCACGTCGGCGCCATGACCGGCTTTGCGGTCTACACCCTGTTGCAAGCCGGTTGGAATCCCGAGCACCAAGCGGTGCAGCGCGGTCTGCGCTTTCTCGACAATCTGCAACCCCGCTCCACGTACGAAGCGGCCTGCATGATCTTGGCCTACGGCAGTGCGGACTCCGAACGCTACGCGCCAAGGCTGCAAGCCGTCACCGATCAATTGCTCGAATGGCACCGCGGGGTTTGGGCTTATCCCTGGAGCGTGGACGATGTCTCCAACACCCACTTCGGCGCGTTGGGATTGCGCTACGCGCAGCAGGTCGGTTGCCGGGTACCCGAAGACGCTTGGGAGGACACGGCCAAGTCCATGCTGCGTTGGCAGGCGAAGGACGGCTCGTTCTGTTATCGCCAGGGCGGGGAAGCGACCCTGAGCATGACCGCGGCGGGGCTCGGTATCCTGTGCATGGCGCGGGAAGGCTTGCAGCGCACCGCGCAGGATAAAAAGCCCAGTCGCCAGGTGCGCGAGTTGGAGGAAGGGCTCGAAAAAGGGCTCGCATGGATGGCTAGCGTGGACTCCATTCCCCACGGAAACTGGGAGGGCAACTCGGGGCATCGGCGCTGGGACTACTACTACCTGTACGGTTTGCAGCGCGTCGGCGTGCTCGCGCCCACGGAAACCATTGCGGGCAAGCCCTGGTACCAAGACGGCGCCCGTTGGTTGATCCAAAAACAGGCCAAGGACGGTCATTGGGCCACAGCGTACGGCGAAGCTCAGCCCAACACCTGTCTAGCGATCTTGTTCCTGAAGCGCGCCTCGACGCCTTTGTCAGGCAAAACCGCGAGCCACCTCTACGTGGTTAAGGTCGAAGACCCCGAAGCGGACGTGCAAATCATCGCCACAGGCCAAAACCCAACCCGGGTTTGGTTGCGGGCCATCCATCCGTTGATCTACGACTCTTGGGAGTGGCCCGACGAAGTGGGCCAAGGCCTGCGCATCCGCAAAGTCGAGTACTGGAGCGAGGATCGCCTGCTCGCCACGGTGCCGGGAGACCCCGAAACGCCCGCCAAGGACCTGCCTTACGCCACCGAGATCCAATTCACCGAACTGCGTACCCACCCGCTGCGCGCCCGCGTGTATCTCGCGCCGCCCCCCGGCGACCCGGATCCCGAGCCTTGGGTCGAGTCCCCCGAAATCCTCGTGGAGTACTCGAATGGCCTTGAGGATTGGCAAGCCGAATACAGCTCGGCGCGCGGCCGCAATCTACTCCTGCAGACCAAAGTGCAAGTGCGCACCAGCTCGCAGCTCAACGATCATTGGAGCTCCGGCAAGCTGATCGACGGCCTGCAGGGCACCGGCTGGATCTGCGCCCAGGAGGACGAAACTCCGACGATCACCCTCGACCTAAAAAAGGCCCAGACCGCGCAGCGCATTTGGCTCAGCCATGCCGTCGAGAACCCCACCAAACCCGGCTTGTTCGCAAAGGCGAAGACCGTGCACGTGACGGTCAACAAGCGCAAGCCCTTGGTCGTCGAACTCGATCCGCGCGAGGATCGCAAGATGCTCATCGAGCTGCCCCGCAAGGAGCGGGTACGGCGCCTCGAAATCGAAATCGTCGAACGCCAACCCGGCTCTCAGCACGAGCGCGCTGCGGGGTTCATGGAAATCGAGCTGGAGTGAACAAGCGGCGCGCTCGCCCCGCAGGGAAAGCGCGCCGCCAGGAAGAGAACGGACCCAATCAGGGCTGTTGGACGGGTCTTAGTCGTTGCGCTCGGTCACTTCGAGCAGGTGGAAACCGAACTGGGTCTTGACCGGTCCTTGCACGGTTTGCACCGGCGCGCTGAAGACGACCTTGTCGAACTCCGGCACCATTTGTCCCGGCCCGAACTCACCCAGTTCGCCGCCCCGTTGGCCGGACGGGCACGAGGAGTGTTGGCGCGCCAACTCGGCGAAGTCGGCACCCCCTTCGATCTGCGCTTTGAGAGATTCGCACTCGTGTTCGGAAGAAACGAGGATGTGACGGGCTTTTGCGGACTTCGACATGGAAACGGTGGGTAGAGGTTGGATTTCGTGGCCCTGGTCGCGGGCCGAGTGCCTGCAGGATAGGCCACCCGAAACGGGTGTCCCACACCCGATCACTCAAAAACCACGCCCAGGCCGGTGGAGAAGTTGCTCGTGCCCCCCAAATCGCGGAACCAGGATTGGAAGTACCAGGTTTCGCCGCCCAGGACCATCGTGTCGAAGTTCGGCGGAATGGGGACAGCGTGGATATCGAGTTGGGCGTGATATTGGTTCGCCTGCGTCTGCCCCACCTGGCCCACGTAGCGGCCGATGAACTCCCCGCCGCCGAGGCACAGATTGCCGGAGCTGCCGCCCGGTTGTTGGATCTGATCTTGCCCGCGGCTGATCAAAAAGAAGGAGAACTGCTGCGAAGGCGCGTCGAAGACCTGCAAGAAGAACTGGTTGTCGGTGGCCGTCGGGCTTCCGAACGCCTGCAGTTGCGCGATGCGCCCCAAGGAGTTGACTCCGGTGATGCAGTAGGAGAACGACGGCAAAGTCGCGACTCCGCTCAAGAAGGCCGTAGCGCGCCCCGCTTCGAACGCGTTTTCGGAGTGCAGGTTGGCGCCCACCAATACGTCCTGAACCCCATCCGCGTTGATGTCTACTCCCGAAGCAACGGCTGTACCGAAACCCGAACCCAACTGCTCCCCTTGCAGGTTCATCAGTTCTAGCCCGTTCGCACCGGAGTGCACGCGCGCTTCCCCTGCCTCGGGAAAGGGCGTCGATCCACTGGGCGCACCCGCCACCCAATCGGGAACCCCGTCCCCATCCACATCCCCGCAGGCAGCGAGCGAAAAGCCGAAGCGGTCTTGTTCGTTGCGACCCAGGATGGATTGCTCCAACACCCCGGTGGCTCCGTCATACACCGTGACTTCGCCGATGTTGGCCGGCAAGCCCGGCGGCATGGCCGAAAAGTTTCCCGCGGCAAAGTCCGGCACAGCATCTCCATTGACGTCGCCTAGCCCGATCACGCGGTGCCCTAGATTGCTCGCACCGTAGGTCAGGTTGCCGCCGATCGAGTGAACCACCGAACCGTTGGCTCCCGAGAGCACGCGCACTCCCCCACCAAAAGGCGCCGCTCCCGAAAAGGACGGTAGCCCCACCACGAAGTCCGGCACGCTGTCGCCATTCACATCTCCAAGGCCCGCCACCGCCGAACCCAACGAATCATCGGGCGCACCATCCACGGTTAGCAGCACATCGGCATTGGCCCCCGAGTACACCTCAATCATGCCGAAGTTCGGCCCCAACGGATCAAACCCCAAAGCACCGATCGCAAAGTCCGGCACCATGTCGTTGTTCAAGTCCCCGACGTTCGCCACCGCCACGCCGAAGAAGTCGTTCGCCGCCCGCCCGTTCAGCCGGTACAGCAACATGCCGTCCAGGCCATTGAAGATCTGCACCTGCCCGCGCGCCCCATCAAAGGAGGTCGCGCTGATGGCTACCTCAGCAAAACCGTCACCGTTGAGATCCCCGAGCCCCGCCACGAATCCGCCGAAGCCATCTCCCGCCGTACTGCCCTCAAAGGTGCGCAACGTGCTCCCGTCCGCTCCCGAAACGACGGTGGCCCGACCACTCGCCGCTCCGGCCATCGTTTCCGCCCCGGGCGCCCCCACCAGGAAGTCATCCACGCCATCGCCGTTCACATCTCCCGCGCCGGCCAAACCAATGCCCAACTGCGCCTTCGGACCCGGCCCATCCACCCGATACAACGGCGTTTGGGCGAAGTTCAGGGAAGCCAAGCCAAAAACGAGCGAGGCACCCAACGGAATGCGTTTCATAGTGGAGAGTCGTGAGCTGGAGTTTCGGAGAGCGAGCCGCCCCCAGTCTAGCGCCCACGCCGCCCTCTGTTTCGAATTCCAGGTACACCCTGCGTTTATTTTTGCCCAAGGCGCATTGTCCCTTCGCATCCGGCGTCCAGCCCATTCTTGCCGCGCAGATCCATCCAATGAGGGTCGATTCCGATGCGTTGCGACTTGCATCCAGTGAAGCCCGCAGACCCTCACGCTCGGGTGAACGATGCGGGCGCCAACGGCAAGAAGCACCGTGTATGGAAGATAACTCCAAGCGATTTCGACTGCGGACCAAGGATCCGTCTCCCCTGAACCCTGGGCTGTAGGCAAGCTCTGGAGCCCGGCACAAGGCAAACAATCAAAGTCGCGTACAAGACCGGAAAAGGGGCTTCACTCAAGTTGATGATCGCCTCTAGCGATCTCGCGTTTGGACACCAAGCCGGAGTGAGAAGAACGGATCTGCTGGCTGGCAACCGTTTGGTATCCTGGCGGGCATGGGTC
>JAUHXY010000203.1 GCA_030426785.1 bacterium | reverse complement strand
GACCTTTTCGCGAAATAGGGCCAAGCGCTCGTCCCGGGCCACCCGCTGGCTCACCGCCGTGGCTTGGTCGGGAATGCCGGCCGCGTGTTGCAGCCGGGTGCTCGGGCCGCCCACCGCCTGGGCCTTTTGCCCACGCCGAATGCCCTCCAAGAGCACGTTTTTGGCGATGCGAAAGATCCAAAAGCGAAAGTACTGACCATCCCCTTCGAACGATTCCATCTGCCGCCAAGCGCGCATCCAGACCTCCTGCACCAAGTCGGCGGGATCGATGAAAGCGCGTTGCTCGGGACGGATGCGCAAACTCGCCCAGGTGTGCAGGGACGGCGCGATGTGCTCGTACAAGCTCGCAAAGCCTTCCTGGTCGCCGGATTGCGCTTGGGTCAGCCAGCCGGCCGTTTTTTGATCGTGTCCGAGCACTGCGGGTTTCATTCCGGGTGAGGGGGTGCGGCAGAAGCTCGATTCTACCCGGAGTCCGTCAAGGGGGGGCTACACTGGGGGAAATGGTGCCGCCCCCTACCGATCCGACACCGCACCTCGACCGAGATCCTTCGGGCGAGGGCGGCGACCCCGATGAAGCGGCGGCGGTGTTCGACTTCGTGCAGGCCTTTCTGGACGATCGATCGATAGGTCAAGAGCGGGATCTAGAACACTACTTGACGCGTTTCAGCGCCTATCCCGACGCCATTCGGGCGGAGTACGAGTCTTTGACCGCTCCGACCCCCGATGCGCCGCCGGAAGAACAACGCCTCGGTCACTACCGATTGATCCGCGAGCTAGGCCGCGGAGGGCAAGGCTCGGTTTGGATCGCGCAAGACGAAGCCCTTGGGCGGGTCGTGGCCCTCAAACTCTTGAGTTCCTGGCTGGTTTCTGGCGATCGCATGGCGCGCTTTCGGCGCGAAGCCGAGAGCATCGCCAAGCTCGAACACGAAGGCCTCGCGGTGGTGTTCGAAGCGGATATGGACGGCGCGCAGCCCTACATCGCCATGCGCTACGTGGACGGCGAAGATCTGGGCACTTGTTTGGCGGAGAAGGATCCGCTCGCGCGGCGCAGCTTTTGTCGGCCGGAGGATGCCGCCGGCGTGCGCGCCGCTCTGCTGTTCTTCGAGCGCGCCGCTCGCGCCTTGCACGCGGCCCACGAAGCGGGCGTCGTGCACCGCGACATCAAGCCCAGCAACATCATGGTCACCCAAGAGGGCAAGCCGGTCATCACCGACTTCGGCTTGGCCCGTGATGAATTCACGCCAGGCGAGGAACTGATCACGCGCGAGGGCGAGGTCTTCGGCACCCCCGCGTACATGTCCCCCGAACAGATCAGCGGAAGTTTCGGCAAGATCGATCGCCACACCGATATCTGGTCTTTGGGCGCGAGCCTGTTCGAAACATTGACCGGACGGCCGCCGTTCGAGGGTCAAGGGCAAATCGGTCTGGCGCGCGCGATCCTGGAAGATCCGGTTCCCGATCCGCGCCAGCTCACGGGCAAAAAGTTCATCCCCCACGACGCCGTGGTGGTGTTGCAAACCGCGCTGGAGCGAGACATCGCGCGGCGCTACTCGACCGCACTCGAATTCGCCGAAGACCTGCGGCGCATCCGCGAGTATGAGCCGATTCGCGCACGTTCGGCCGGGCCGTGGTTGCGCTTGCGGCGCTGGTGTCGGCGCGAGCCAGCGTGGGCCACGGCCCTGGGCTTGTTGCTGCTGGCGCTCACGGCGGGCCTGATCGTTTCCCAGATCATGCTGAAACAGTTCCGCGAACTGCTCAACCAAGAACGCTCGATGCGCTACGTGCGGCAGGTACCCGCCGAGCTCGAAAGGTCGCCTTCGCGCGCCCTCGCCATCGGCCTGCAAGCGGTCGACATGCACGACACGTGGATCAGTCGGTCTTCGTTGTTCGGGCCGGTGGATGCGCTTTCGTTGGCGGCGCGCGGTTTGCTGCGCGACAGTCGCCGCGCGTACGACGCGGAGTACTTCGCCGATGGAACCCGGGCGGTGGCCGCCGGCACCCACGGACTGGCGGTGTATGCGACCGAAGATGGTCGGACCCTCGCGGAACAGCACAGCGGCCCCCAGGACGGTTTCGGCGTGCACGAAGTGGTCGTTTTGCCCGATGACGCGGGCCTCGTCATCGGAACCCAGGACGGCCGGCTCGCGCGACTCGGGAGCGACGACTTGGTGGAAGCGTGGAGCGTCGAACTGTCCGCAGAGCCGATCCAAGCCGTCGAACTCGTGCCGGGGCGCGCAGCGGTGTTGGCCCTGACCTTCGACGCGGGCGCGTTCCTCGTCGACACCGAAAGCGGTGCCACCCTGCGAACGTACCCCGTGCCCGCCGAAAGCGCGGGGGGAGCGCAAGTCGCCCCCGACGGGCGCAGCTTTTTGGTCAGTCAGCGTTCCTATCGTGGCCAGCCGCAGGTTTCCAAGAAGAACCCCGCCATCCATACCGTTGGTTGGTGGGACCTCGACTCAGGGCAACTCTTGGCCGAACTACAACACCAGGCGCCGGTGCTAAGCGCGGTCTTTCATCCGAACGAAGCGCAGGTTTGGACCGGGTGTGAAAACGGCGAGATCAAGGTCTGGGACGCGCAAGCCGGTTCGCAGGGCCGCCCCCTAAAACGCAACCCCATAGGTTCCGACAACCCCGGCGCAGGAGCGAACGCGACCGGAAACGGACAACGATCCGCTGCAGAATGCCTTGCGCTCAGCTCGAACGGCAGCCACTTGGCTGTGGGTCATAGCCGTGGGGTTTGGCTGTGGGAGCAGGCTTCCGAAACTTGGCGCGATCTGCCGGGCCCAGAGGTCAAGGCCGTCCAGGTGGCATTCGATCCCAGCGGTCAATTCGTCGCCGCGTGCTCCTGGGACAACGTCGTGCGCGTGTGGCACGTCAAGAGCGGGCAGCTCTCGCGAGAGCACCGCGTCGAGAAACGATCCTTTCTCCTGCGTTGGTCTCCGTCGGGACAGAGTTTGCTCTCGGCCGGGATCTCGCACTTTGTGTTCTTTTGGAACCATCGGCGCAGCCCCGCAGGGTTTCGAATCGGGCCGAGAAAACACCCGCTGGATTGGGCTGCGTTTACGGCCGACGGGGAGCGCGCCGTCATCGCCGACCGCGCCGGGCGAGTCGACTGGATCGCTACGCCGCGGGTCGCAGGCGAGGCGGTGCCCGGTGAGACCGTGCGCTCGCTCGCCGAGCACGGCCCGGGCCCAGTCGTCTGCGCGCTCGCCGGGCAATCCCCGGTCGTGGTCAGCGGCGGACGCGACGGACGGGTGGTGTGGCAGGACCTGCGCGATCCGAGCACGTTGCGCGAACAAGGACCCCACGTGCAGGGCATTCGCCAGGTGGCGCTCGCCCCCGATGGGCAAACGGTCGCTTTCATCAACGGCATCGGCTTGTTGTTCCTGTGGAAGCCCGGGGCAAACTCCATCACTAGGCCAGCTCCCATCGACCAGCCCTACGAGCAAGTCACCTTCAGCCCCGACGGTTTGTTGGTCGGTGCGGGAGACGGCCTCGGAAACACCCTCGTTTGGCGCGTCGCGGATGGAACCCTCGTGATGGAAGGCCGTCCCGATTGGAATTCCCCACAGACCACGCGCCATCCCGTGGTCGCGCTCGGTTTCGCCGCCGACAGTTCCCAGGTGTTTGCCGCCACCGACCGTTACTACCTGCACACTTGGTCCCTCGACACAGCGACGCCGGTCGAGAAGCGCGATCGACACAAGTGGCACCGCTGGATGAGCGTGCTGCCCAACGGACACGTATTGACCATCGGCGCGGGACCGGGCAGCTTCCACGCCAGCGGCGCGCTCGAACCGCGCAAACCCGCGACGCGCCACAGCGACTCGATCACCGCTTTCGCCACCCATCCCGAAGGTCACTGGATCGCGACCGGTTCCAAGGACCACACGGTGCTCATCTCCGATTGGCGCCTGGGCACCACCTTGTGCCGCTTCGACTTGCACGAAGGCCCCATCACTCACGTGGCTTTCAGCCCGCTCCCCGGGGATGATCGGGTCTTGTCGACCAGCGAAGACGGCACCTTGGCGTTGTGGCACGTGGACCCGGTCCCCCACGCTCGCGCGATGGCCCCCCACGGCTTGTTCCTGCACGAATTGCGCGAGCTCGACGATTGGGGCTTGGCGGAGGAATAGCAGGCCTGGACTAGCCCAACCGCAAGCCTGGGCGCCCTTCCTCGAGCCGGAGGGACTGCTGCCTTCCGGCTTTCGTGGCCGGTCAGGGGCTTAGGTTGGCTGGACTGCGAGCCTTCACCCCAGGGGGCACAGCCCGATGGGAAAGAGCCCGCCCTCCTCTCCAAAGGCTGTTGGGGCAAGGGCTTAGCCAGCCTCGGAGTTTTCCAAAGTTTCCTGTCCGCTCGGGTTTGGCCCGTGCATTTGGGGGTGTCCAAAGCCGGCTGCGGCCGGCAAACCCTTACCCCCCTTCTCTCATGAAACTCCTTCCCGCAACGACGTTTGTGGCCTTGTTGGCCGCTAGCACGTCGAGCGCCTATGCGCAAAGAACCCTCTTCTCGGTCGATTGGCGCGGCCCCACGGTGGGCATGCCCGACCCGTCCGGCGTCCCCATCACCGCGGGAGACATCCTGACCCCGACCGCGGGCATGACCATGTTGGGTCCCTTGGCCACCCCAACCATCGCGATTCCCCATGGACCGGGAGGATTGTTGTTGGCTCCAGGCTGCATCGGCGTTCCGGGGGGGATGCCGTGCCACGTGGAGGTCGACGCCTTCTCTTTGGGCCAGGACGCGCACTTCGACCCAACCGGGATCCGACCGGGGCAGATCCACTTCTCGACCGATGAGTACGCCACCGGCATCGGTCCGGTGGCTCCGAACCTCGTGACGGAAGCCCCGGTCGGGGACTCGGCCGGCGATGTGATGCTCAACACGCGCATGATGCCGGGCGCACCGCTGCCTCCGGGCCCGTCGGTCGGGCACAGGGGCATCCACGATGGGGACGGATTGTTTTCCGGTTCCGGATTCACCTACCCGGGCCTAGGCCTGATCGAACCGGCCCCGCCGAGCGGGCAGCCGCCGCGCCCGGGTGACAACCTGGACGCGCTCGACGACGTTGCGCCGGGTCCGACGGTGGTGGGACCGAACTACTTCAGCCTCGACGCTGCCTTCCCGGATCCGCTCACGGGCTTCCCGAACACTGGTTCGGCGGCGTTCCACGGATTCACCGGAGCGGACGTGCTCGTCTCGAGCCCGTTCTTCGGGGGACCGTTCGTGTTTGCGCCCGGTCCGGTCTTGGGTTTGAACCTCGCCGGCCAAGATGACTTGGACGCGCTTATCCTGCGCGAAAACGGCGACGTCGTGTACCAACCGTCCCAATCCCCCTACGACTGGTTGGGGGGCGGCACCGACATGCTGCTCTTCTCGGTGCGGCGCGGTTCGGCGGTGATCGGCATGCCCGACAGCATCTTCGGCATTCCGATCGAAGAGGGTGACATTCTGACGACCCCGCTGCCGACGTTCATGGGCGGTGTCTCGCCGTTCCCGGGCATCTTCGTGGCGGCGGAAACCTTGGGCCTCAACACGAGCCGTTCGGGCGGCTTCCTGTTCGGCGATGACGTGAATGCCCTGGATTCGGTCGACTTCCTCATCAAAGACTGCGATGCGGACGGCATCGAAGACGTGCTGGCCATCGCGAGCGGCATGGTGCCCGACATCAACATGAACGGCATTCCCGATCCGTGTGAGCTCACCTTCAGCTGCACGCCGCTGCCCAACTCGACCGGCGCGACGACCCTGTTGACCGGCATGTTGACGGGTAGCCCCGGTACCGGTTTGCACCTGGAAGCGACCCAAGGTCCTCCCACGCAATTCGGTTACTTCCTGATCGGCACCGGACTGCAATCGCCGGGCACCCTTGTCGGCAGCGGTCGGCTGTGCCTCGCCACCACACCGCCCAACATGATCGGTCGGTACAACGTGCCCGGTCCCATGAACTCGGTCGGTCAGTTCGACGCATTGGGCGTGCTGCAGAACCTCGTAGGGACTTCCACGGTGGGCTCGGGTTATGACGTGCCTACCACGATTCCCTTCGGCGGCATGATCATGACCGGACAAACCTGGCACTTCCAACTTTGGCACCGGGACATCCCGGCCACTTCGAACTTCTCGAACTTCCTGAGCTGGACGTTCTAAGCGACGCTCCAGCCCATCGCCGTCCTCCCCACGGCTCAGCACGGCATCGCTTCGTGCGGGGAGGAAGGCGCTTCGAAGACGTGGGTTTTGCCCGCCGGTTCACGCTGAAAACCGGTGGGGGAAGCACGCGACCGTGAGCCCGACGGTTGAGCCACCGTCGGGCTCCTTTGTGCTCTGCGGATCGCATCGAATTGAGATCTGCGGCCATCAAGGCGCTACCAAGCCCAATTCCCCTTTCTCGTCCCAAAAAATCCCCGCAAGCGCGCCACAATCGCGCAGGATTTACGGAACACCACGTCTCCCAAACCCTTCCTACTAGCTGGCGGCCATGGCCGCGTTTGGCAACCCGAACGGTCACCGAACCGAGCACGACTCTCGCAGGGCTCAGCGAATCGCGCGCACGAACCCTATCGCAGAATCACCGGCCTCAAACGCCAGCAACCTTCGAAGCACCATGTCGACACTCCTTGCTTCCGGCACTCTTTCCCGCTCCTGTGCCCAGGTGCTCACGCTGGCGTTTGGGGCCCTTTTCTGTGCGCGGGGCCAAGCGCAACAGAGCGAAGGGTTCTTCAGCGTCGATTGGCAAGGCCAAACCACCGGCCAGCTCGATCAGACCACCGGTCGTGCGGTGACCGACGGTGACTTGCTCGTCCAACAATTTGGCCCCTTTCCCGGGGGCCCGGGTCCGGTGGTTTTGCCGGTTCCCCAGGTAGCACGCCCCGCCGACTTCTTGAACGCGTACACCGCGTGCGCCGGGCATGCCCCCGGCATCTCGTGCGGATTGGAATTGGACGCGGTTAGTTTCGGCAACGATGCGTTGTTGCTCTTGGATCCGCTGTATGCGTTCCAACTGTACTTCTCCGTCGATGAGTTCGCGCAGGGCATCCCCCTGGGAGGCCCTTTCGCAACGGTGCAGAGCGAAGCGGCCATGCAGGAAGCGGCCGCCGACATTTTCGTCTCACGCCTGCAGGGGATCGGACCCTTTGCGCCGGGGCAGATTCCGCCCAACAACGTGCAGGTCGCGGACGGCAACGGCGAGAGTTCCAGCGCCAGCGGGGTGACGCCCGGCCTAGGCTTGATCGAACCGAGCCCGCCCAGTTCGCAAGTGCCGGACCAAGGTTCCAACCTGGACGCCTTCGAGTTGTCCGGCACGACCAACCCCGCCATGCAGCGCATCTTCTTTTCGCTGCAGGGCAACGTGCAAGACCCCCTCGAACCTACCGCAGTGTTCTTTGACTCTGCGGCCGCTCAAGGTTTCCGCGGCGGCGACATTCTGGAATTCGACCCCGGCACAGGTCAGATCAGTCTGTATGCACCCGCCGATGTGCTCGGCCTAGATCGCTTTGGATTCGGTCTCGATGACGTAGACGCGCTGGTGGTCGTGGAAAACGGTATTCCCGGCTACCAAGCCCCGACCGCGCTGTACGACTGGCAGTTTGGTGTGAGCGACCTGATCCTTTTCTCCGTGCGTCGGGGCAGCGACATCATCGGCACGCCGGACAGCCTGCAAGGCCTCCCGATCCGGCCCGGCGACGTGCTCATTCCCCCCATCGGCAGCGGCTTCCTGGGTACCCCGCCCCCCGGCACGTTTGTGCCCTCCGGC
>JAUHXY010000202.1 GCA_030426785.1 bacterium | reverse complement strand
GCTCGTTGGAATCGGAGCGATACTGGGAGGGACGCGCGTGCGGCGGGTTGGGTTGCCGTTGGTGCTACTCATCGCGTATCCGCTGGCCATGTGGGGGGCCTATTCCGTGATTGGGCCGCACCTGAACTTTGGCTGGTACCTGATTCCGGCAGCGGTCTTCGTTCTGCTGGTTTCCGTGCTGGGTTGGAGTGCTTGGCTCGGACGTTTGCCGGTTCCCGCCACGCGCTTCGCGGTGCTCGCCATCCTCTTGGTGGGCTTCGGTTGGAAGTCCCGCGAACTGTGGTCCGCGGAAGCGCACGCCATTTCCAGCAACGATCAATACCGGCAAAGGGTTTGGGCATATGGTGACATCGCCCAATTCATTCGACGCCACGATTTGAGCGACCTCGTCCTATTGACCGATGAGCCGGGCTACCTCACGTTTCGCTCGCAGAACCCCGCCATCGATGCGGCTGGCTTGGTCACCAAGGGCATTTTCAAGCACGGCGATGCGGCTCGGGCCACCAGCATTCCTGAGATCATCGATGCGCGCCGGCCCGGATTGGTCGTCGCGCGCTACCCCTACACGCCGCCCGGGTACTCCGTCGTGCACGCGGGGCATCTTGGAATGCGCTTGATGATGCGCCAAGACCTGATTCCTGAGCGGCTCGCACCATCTCTGGCCAAGACTTCCTCTCCCACAAGCTCCGACGACCCGCACTCGAATCCACAGCCCTTCCCCATCGATCTCTCGTCGGCCAACCTTGCCCAAATCCGTGCCGATGGAGCAACCTTCCGGCGCATCGGATACCCGCGCCCCATGCGAGTAGGCGAGCAAGAACAGCGGGAGGAGTATGGTTTTTTGCACTGTCCACCGGGCGCCGGGATGCAAGCGGCCGAAACCGGAGAGTTTCCCATCGCATCGGACTGGCTGAGCTTCCGCTTCGTCGCGACCCATCCTTCGCAAACCGTGGCGCAACTGGTGGTCGATGGTCAGGTCGTGTACCAACAAGGAGGTGCGCCGATCACCGAGGACATGCCGGAGTTCACCACCCGGCGCTGGCCGGTCGAGGCTTGGCGGGGCCGGTTGGCCCAGATTCGCTTCCTGTGTTACGGGGTGGATCAGTGGTTGGCCTTCGATCACTTCCAGGCCGCTGACGACCCGGCCGCACTCTGGCAACAAGACTTCTCAGCGGGTGCCGAACAGCCGGCATGGCCCTGGCAAGGGGACGCCTCCGAGCTGGACTTCGTGTCCGTCGGCGCCCAGGTAGGTGCACTGGGCTTGCAGCCGCTGGGCGCGGCTGTCGGATCGTACGGGCGTGAAGGCGCTTGGCAGGCCCACTCCCCCGCGTTCGCCCTCGAGGGTGACCGGTTGACGTTCGTCTGGAGCGACTACGCGGGCGCCTGTCGCGTCGAACTGTGGGTGCAAGGCGCCTTGGTTCGCTCGGTGGAAGGCCAGGGGTTGCGAGCCACCCAACCCGTGCAGTGGGACGTTTCCCCCTGGCGCGGGCAGTCGGCTACCCTGCGGCTGATCGACCCCACTCCGGAGGCCCATGCCTGGACGGCGCTCGACGAAATGCGCCTGGATTGAAGTCCCCTACAACAGGTGCACAGGATCCACGTCGATCGTGATGCGCGGCCGTGACTTGGATTCGGTGATGATGGTCAGCAGATTGCGCGCCACCGAGAAGTCCGGATTGCTGATCGGGCCCTTCAACAACAAATGATGACGGTGCCGGCCGCGCAAGAGCGCCATGGGCGCTTCGGTCGGCCCGAGGATCGCCGTACGCGCCGGGTCCAGGTGCTGCCGTAGGGCTTCCGCAATCTCTTGCGCGGTCGCTTGGACCAAAGCCTCGTCCTGGTCTTCGATCACAACGCGCAACAGCCTTCCGAACGGGGGATAACCCAACTCGCGACGCTGGGTCAGCTCGCCCCTCGCGAAGGCCGCAAAGTCGTGGCGCGCCGCGTGTTGGATCGCCGGATGGTCCGGTGCGTGGGTTTGGATGACGATGCGCCCGGGCAAATCGGCCCGGCCCGCACGGCCGGACACTTGCGCCAACAATTGGAAAGTACGTTCGGATGCGCGCAGGTCCGGCAGGTGCAGCGCCGCATCCGCCGAGATCACGCCCACCACCGTGACGCGCGGGAAGTCGAGCCCTTTCGCAATCATTTGCGTGCCCACCAGGAGATCGATTTCCCCACTCCCGAAGGCGGCCAAGGTCTCTTCGTAGTCCTCGCGCCGCAACATGGTGTCCGAATCCATGCGCGCGATGCGCGCGTCGGGGAAGAGCGCTTTGAGAGTCTCTTCCACCTTTTCCGACCCCTGGCCGAGGAAGCGCAGCCCCGGCGCGCTGCACGTCGGACAGGCGCTCGGCGGGGGCAACTCTTCGCAGCACGAATGACACACGATGCGCCCATGTCTCCGGTGAAAGGTCATCGCCATGTCGCACTGGGCGCAACGCACGACCGTGTAACATTCGCGGCACCACAGGGTGGGAGAGAATCCACGCCGGTTTAGGAAGAGAATGGCTTGCTCTTGGCGCTCTAAAGCCTCGCGCAGGTAGGTTTCCAGAACTCGCGAAATAAGCGGGCTGCCCTTCTCGCCGCGCATGTCGACCACCGCGATTTCGGGCATGCTCTGCTCTCGCACGCGTGAGGGCAGCGAGAGCAACTGATAGCGGCCTTGCTCCGCGTTTTCGAAGCTCTCCAAGGATGGCGTCGCCGAGCCCAAGACGCAGACGGCCCGACTGCGTTGCGCGCGCACTACCGCCACATCGCGCGCGTGATACCGCGGGTTCGAACCCTGCTTGAAAGAGGGTTCATGCTCCTCGTCCACCACGATGACGCCCAGATCGGGCACGGGGGCAAAGATCGCACTGCGCGCCCCCACCACCACGCGCAGTTCCCCGCTTTGCACGCGCCGCCACATGATCAACCGCTGCGCGTCGGTCAGGCGGCTGTGCATCACCGCCACGTCCCCGAAGCGCGACCGAAACCATCCGACGGTCTGAGGCGTCAGGGCAATTTCGGGCACCAACACGATCGCGCCGCGGCCGAGTGCCAAGGCTTGCTCGATGATACGCAGGTACACCTCGGTTTTGCCGCTGCCGGTGACACCGTGCAGCAGAAAGGCGCCGAAAGCACGTTCCGCAAGGCGTGCGCCCATCGCTTCGACCGCCGCGTTTTGGTCGGAGCTGAGTTGCTCGGGTCGCGCTCGCTCGGGCTGTGCGGCCGCGCCTTCGAGCAAGTCGAGGTCCGCTTCGATCTCCTCTTCCTGAACCCAGCCCTTGCGCACCAAGGTTTGCAGAGGGGAAGGCGACAAGGCCAAGCGCTTCAACAACTCCGTGCGCGGCAAGGGTCCGCTGGCCTCGAGCAACGTGCGCAGCACGCGATACTGTTTTTCAGACTTCTCCTCCAGGGAGACGAGCTCTTCGGGGCCGATGCCGGGGGCCGGGCTCACCACTTTGACCTTGCGCCGGCCGCCCTCGCGCTTGAGCGCCGCGGGCAACACCGCCGCCAAGGCTTCTCCCCAAGAACACACGTAGTAATCGGCGAGCCAGCGGGTCAATTCGAGCAACTCCTCGCCGATGACCGGCTGTTCGTCGAGCACGTCGTAGATACGGCGCACGCGGCTTGCCGGCAGGTCGCATTCGTGCGCGGTGCCCACCACGACACCCACCTCACGGCCCCGGCCAAACGGGACGGACACGCGCGACCCTTGCTGGATGCGCTGCGCCCATTCGGGATCCGCCGCGTAGGTAAACTCCTTGCGCATCGGCTTGGCTAGAGCCACCTGCACGAACAGGCTCTCTTCGCTGGGGAAGAGTTCCGACACCATCGCTCAGCCGCAGGTGCAGGGTTCGCTCTCGCAGCGCGGACAGCCTTTTTCGTACTTCTTCATCGCCGCCGCCTGCAAATCGACGCCCGCGATGGAAGCCAGCGACGAAAGCCAGGCCAAAACGTCGGCAAACTCGCCCTCCAGCTCGTCGGTGTGTCCACGGCGCAGCGCGCGGGTTAGTTCGCCGAACTCTTCTGCAAACCACATGAAGGTGCCTTCCAGCCCGCGAGCGGAGTCCTTTTCGTAGTAGATGCGTTCGATCAGCTTCTGAAATTCGGCGATATGCATGTCGTCAGGGGAGAGCGAGAAAGCGGGTCACGCAGAATCGCGCGCCAGCACCAACAAGGCCATGTCGTCCTCTTGGGGACCGGGGCCCGCAAACGCATGTGCGGCGGCCACGATTTTGTCCACGAGCAGGTCCGGTTCGAGGCGCGCGAACTTGGCCAGGGTGCGGTAGAGACCTTGCTCACCCCATTCCTGCCCGTTTTCCTTCGCAACGCTCGCCAAACCCGCGCCCGCCAGCATGACCCGGTCGCCCGGCTGGAAGGGAATGCGGATCACCTCCAGCCGCTTGTCGAACACCGGTCCCCCATCAAAACCGAGCGCGAAGCCGTTGGGTTGCAGCGATTTCAATTGTCCGTCGCTCGCGTCGAACCGCAGGAGCGGCAGTTTGTGCCCCGCGCAGGCCAATTCGGCGGTGTGTTCGAGCGGATCGAGCACCAGCACAAGCGCGGTCACGAACAAACCCCGCTCCACGTCGCGATACAGCTCGCGGTTGACCCAACCCAAAGCCTTGGCCAAATCCGGTTCGCTTTGCAACGCCGTGCGCAGGTACGCCCGAGCGGTGGCACCGATCAGGGATCCGGGGACGCCGCGGCCGCTCACGTCGCAGACGAAAAAGATCGCGCGGCCCTCCGCTTGGCAGTAGTCGAAGAAGCCGCCCCCCGGCTCCGCGGACGGTTCGAAGCGCCCTTGGACGCGGTAGCCGTCGATCCACGGCTCCTCGGAGGGCAGGAACGCCTGAGCGAGCTCGAGCGCCAACTCCCGTTCGCGCAAGCGGATGCCCAACTGCACCTCGCTGCCCTGGGCTTCCGCCAAGGACTCCCCCATCTTGTCGATCGCGCGCGCCAAATCGCGGACTTCCCCGCTGGCCTTGACGTGGGTGCGGTGGCGCAGGTTGCCGCGCGCGATGGTACGCACATCCTGCACGAGGCCTTGCAAGGGCTGGGAAACCCGCAGCGCGATCAAACTCGCCACACCCGCCCCCACCAGAATGACCATGCCGGTGACAAAAGCGAACAGGGCAAACAGGTCGCTCTCCTGCCGGCCGCGGTCCTTGGGCACGACCACGCTGGGCCCGTCCTCGACGCCATAGCGCGTGGCGGCTTGGCCCTTGCGCGGCCCTTCTTCGATGACCACGTCCATGCGCATCACGTCCCCTTCCAGCATGGCGGCGCGCTGGCTGGTCGTGCGGTGGTGCGGCTCGCCCCGCGCTGCGGATTGCGCGGCGCTGTGTTGCTCTTGGGCAGCTTGCGTCAAGGCCCGCTCCACATGCTGCGCGACGTGTTCCTTGGAGCGCTCAAACAAAAAGAAACTCGCCGCCACCATCACGATGGCGAGCGCCAACGAAACCCAGAGGGCAAAGCGTGCGGCGAGTCCCATGTCGAAATCCTTAGAGCGGCGGCTGGTACGCCCACAGGGAGGCTCCCTCCCCGGGGAACAGGATGCGCAGGGCCGCCATGACCCCTAAACCGTAAACGCCCGCCATCACATCGTCGAGCATGATGCCGTGACCGCCCCCGACGCGCTCCAAGCGCCGAATCGGGGCGGGTTTGAGCACGTCGAAAAGGCGAAACACCAAAAAGGCCATAGCCAGGGCCAAATACGAAGGCGGCGTGATCCATGCCACCGTGATCAAGTAGCCCACCACTTCGTCCAGCACAAACCAGCCCGGATCCTTTTCGTAGCGCGCCTCGATCCCTGGGGTTAGGGCTCGGCCGAAGGCGTACAGCGCTACCGCGATCACCAGCAGCCAAGGCAAAAAGGGCGTGACGGGCCACAGGGCCCAAGCGATGGCGACACCGCCTAGAGTGCCAAAGGTGCCGGGGGCCTTGGGCGCGAAACCGAGACCGAGGCTCGTGACGCACCACACCTGCCAACTGCGCTTGTCGGGCTTCGCCATCGGCTCAGTCCACGCTCTTGCGGCCGACGACTCGCTGGGTGTGCACCACGTAGTTGATGCCCGAACCCACGGTCGAAATCAGAGTTGCCCACACCAATACGTGGGTCAATGTGCTCCAAAAACGGTACCAAGCCTCGGGCCACGCGTAGGCCTCCAGCCACAATACGCCTCCGACCGCCATGCATTGCACGATCATCTTGATCTTGCCCCAGCGATCGGCGGGAAACTCGACGCCCAACTTCTCCACGTAGCCGCGTAGGCCCGTGACGAGCAGCTCTCGAGCGAGGATCACCACGACGATCCAAGCGGGCACCCACGGGCGCGTCCACGGCATGACCGCGGCGAAGATCAAGGATCCGAGGATGAGCACTTTGTCGGTGAACGGATCGGCGATGCGACCGAAGTCGGACACGTGTTGGTCGCGCCGGGCGAGGTAGCCGTCCAGGAAATCGGTGGCGGCGATCACCACGAACATCCAGAACGAAAGGGCCACGAGCCCGCGGCGTTGATCGATCGAAGTCGCGCTCTCTTCGGACAGTACGTGGAACAAAGCAAACAACACGAGCGCACCGACGAAGCGGATGGCGGTGATGCGGTTCGGCCAGTACTGGAAGACGCCCATCAGCGGGAGCCTCCCGCGGCTTCGTCTTCCACGATCTCAGCGATCAGATTGAAGTCCTCCTCCACCTCGCGGACGATCACCCGCAGGTCCTCGCCGACGTTCGCGTCGGGGGCCGGAATCGCCAAGTGTGGATCCACTTCCGGCGCGTCCCAGTCGCCGCGCGCCACCACCCAACCGTGCTCGTCCGGGGGCTCGTCGACGGTGACCGTCACGATTTGCCCCACCTTTTGGGCCTGGGTGTCCGCCAGCATGCGGTCGCGCACGGCCAGGACTCGGTCCAAACGCTCGGCGATCACGTCCTTGCTGAGTTTGCCCGGCAAAGTAGCCCCGTGGGTGCCCTCCTCGTCGCTGTAGGGGAAAGCCCCCATGCGGCCGAGGCGGTAGCGTTCGATCAACTCGATCAGGCCTTGCACGTCCTCTTCTTGCTCGCCGGGGAAACCCACCAGCAAAGTGGTTCGCAAGGTCAGACCGGGCACTTCCTCCAACAATCGATCTAGGGTGGAGTGCACCTGGCCCACGCTGGCGGTGCGGCGCATGGCTTTGAGCATGCGGCTCGTGCCGTGTTGGATCGGAATGTCGAGGTAAGGCACCACGCGCGGGTGCTCGCGCAGGAGTTCGGTCAAGCGCCAGGGAAAGCGGCCGGGGTAGGCGTACATGACGCGCACGCGGTGGTTGCCATCGAGCTCCGCCAAAGCCTCCACCAAGTCCGGCAATTCCATACCGAAGTCGCGGCCCCAAGCGGTGCTGTCCTCGGCCACCAAAACCAGTTCGCGCACGCCCGCGTCGATCAGTTCGCGGGCTTCTTCGAGCACCGCCGAGGGGCGCTTCGAGCGGTGCGGACCGCGGATCGAGGGGATCGCGCAGAAGGAGCAGGTGTGGTCGCAACCGTGGCTGATGCGCAGGTAGGCGTAGGAGCCGGGGGTGGCCAACAAGCGGCCCCCATCCCGTTCCGCGGGGCGCAGGCCGGGGCTGGCGATGTAGCTGGAGATATGCCGGCCCTCGTGCAGGGCGCGCACGGATTGGGCCAGTTTGCGGTAGTCGGAGATCTCGGCGAACAGATCGACTTCGGGGTAGTCCTCTTGCAAACGCTGCTGGTAACGCTGCACCAAGCAACCGGCCACGACCACCGAGTC
>JAUHXY010000201.1 GCA_030426785.1 bacterium | reverse complement strand
GGTTTCCAGGGAGGCGAAGCGCCTCGTTCGGGTTGCAGGGGGGGAACAAGAATAGGTTTTCTCCCTTGCCTTGGAAGGGAAGCCCGCGCAAAGGTGACAGAAAGCTAGGAAATCTTTCCGAACCCCACCATGAAAGCCCGCCCCACTCGCATCGCACTGACCTTGGGTGATCCCGCCGGTATCGGCCCCGAGATCGTCCAAAAGGCGTTGTTGCGGCCCGGGCATTGGCAAAACGCAGAGTTGCTGGTGGTCGGGCCCGAAGCCTGTCGCCCCGCCGACCTGTTGGACGGCTGGCAAGGGGTCCCGGGTTACGCCGGGTTTTTGGCGACCGAAGGGCCGACGCAATGGAGCTTGGGAAAGGCCCAAGCCGCGTGCGGCGCCGCCGCCTTGGCCGCGTTGCGCACCGCGGCCCAGCTCGCTCAGTCCGGCCAAGCGGACGCCTTGGTGACGGCGCCGGTGTGTAAAGAGGCGTTGCACATGGCGGGCGAGCACGTGGAGGGCCAAACCGAATTGTTGGGTCGTTGGGATCAAGCCGAGCGTTGCGAGATGATCGGCATCTCCGGCGACCTGCGCGTGATGCTGCATACGCGGCACATCGGGCTCAAGGATGCTCTCGCTGCTATCTCGACCGACGGGATCGAAGCGCAGTTGCACCTGTTTCACGAAACTTTGCAGAACATCGGCATCGAGGCCCCGCGCTTGGCGCTCGCCGGGCTCAATCCCCACGCGGGGGAGGGGGGCCTTTTCGGCGACGAAGAAGCCCGTTTGCTCGAGCCCGCCCTCGAGCGCGTGCGCGCCGCCGGCCTGGCGGTCGACGGCCCCTGCCCGCCCGACTCGGTCTTCTTGCAGGGCCACATGGGCCGCTACGACGGCATCTTGGCCCTGTACCACGACCAAGCGTTCATTCCTCTCAAACTGCTCTCGGCGGGCCGCGGTCTGACCTTGTTGGCCGGCCTGTCCTACCTGCGCGTCTCGCCGGTGCACGGCACCGCCTTCGACATCGCCGGTCAGGGCATCGCCGACGAAAACAACCTGTTGGCGGCGTTGGGAGCCGCTACGCACTGGGGCGCGCGCCGGGCGGGCTTGCTCCCCGCGGAGTAAGTTTCGTCCTGCACGATGGGCAGATAGGCCTGCCAGGGACCCACCCGGTCTTTCCAAGGATGCGCCAACACCCGCGCGATTTGGGCTAGGTGGTTTTGGTCGTGAGCGACCCAGGTGGAGAGTAGTTGCGCCAAGGTCACTTCGCCAAAAGCGGGATGCTCTCCAGTGCGCGCCAGGTTGGTGGGGGATAGGTCCCAAGCCGCCAAAGTCTCCAGGTTGGCGGCGCGAGCGGCGGCGAAATCTTGCAGTAAATCCTGCAAGCTGCGTCCCACGCTCGTGGTCTCCTGCGCGAACCGATCGAAGGGAGCAAAGCGGCGGTCCGGTCCATCGCCCAGAATGATCTCCGCCCGTGCGATCCAGTCGGTCCGTTCGCCGTGCAGCAGGTGACCGACGATGTCGAAAACCGACCATGTGCCTTCCCCTTCGCTGGCGTGCGCTTGATCGTTGGCGAGATCGGCAAGCCAGGCCGTCAGCACACCAGGAGTGGTCCGCAGCAAAGCGATCCCCGCAGCCCGATCGAACGACTTCATCCTGAAAGTCTAACGGGTCGGTGAGCCACGGTTGGCGGTCACCGACCCGGAAAAGCGTCAAAGCGGACTGCGCTTAGGGCTTGAGCGCGAAGATGCGCACGCTGGCGGCGTATTCGTTGACGTCGAAGGTGGTGAGCACCTCGGACAGGGTGTCGTGCATGGTTTGCGCGCTGGGGGCGGAGGCTTCCGCAGGGCTGCAGCAGCCTGAGGCGGGATCGCATTCCTCTTCACCTTTCGGTTGGACTTTGGGTTGGGCATTCGGGGCCGGCGGTGCGCAACAGGCTTGGCCGCTGGGATCCGGTTCGCAGCAGGCTTCTTGATTCGCTGGAGCTGCTTTGGGCTCCACGCTCGGCGCGGCCAAGCTCGGTTCGGCGGGGGCGCAGCATGCGGCGTTGCCTCCTTCGGCGTAAGCATTCAAGTCGCTGCCGGTTTCTTGGACGTGCGCGGACTCGAAGCCGGCCGCCTGCAAGAGGTGAGATACATCGTCCATGGGCATCGCACCGGCGATGCAACCGGTCCAGGCCGCGACCTGCTCGGCCACGTCGGCGGGCAAAGGCTTGCGCAGCACGATGTCCGAGATCGCAAGGCGACCGCCCGGCTTGAGCACGCGGAAGATCTCGCGCAGGGCGGCGGGTTTGTCGGGCACCAAATTGATCACGCAGTTGGAAATCACGCAATCCACGCTTTGATCGGGCAACGGCATGGCTTCGATCTCGCCCAACAGGAAGCGCACGTTGGTGTAGCGTCCTTTTTCGGCGTTGGCGCGCGCGAGCTCGATCATCTCGCCGGTCATGTCAATGCCGATGGCTTGGCCGGTGGGGCCGACCTTCTGCGCCGCCAAAAAGACATCCAGGCCGCCGCCCGAACCCAAATCCAGCACGGTTTCGCCCGGCTGCAACGACGCGGTAGCGACCGGGTTGCCGCAGGAGAGGCCCATGTTGGCCTTGGCGGGGATGCTGGCGAGCTCTTCAGCGCTGTAGCCGAAGGCCTTGGCGATGTTTTTTACCGAGGCTTGGTGGGAACCGAGTCCGGCTTGGGCGGTGTCGCCGTAACCGCGGCGCACGGCCGCTTTGATGTTTTCTTGCATGATTAGCAGCAGGGGTTTTGGGTTGGGTCGGACACATCGGCGCAGCATTCGCGCTGGAAGAGCGCAAAGGTGTCCGACATGACTTGGAAGTCCGCGGTGCAGTGCAGGGTGGTGCCTTCGCGCTCTTGGGTGACGAGTCCCACCTCCACCAGCCGCCGCAAGTGATGCGACAGGGTGGAAGCCGGGATCTGCAGGCGCTCTTGCACACCCGCCACCGGCAGGCCGTTTTGGCCCGCCCGCACCAGGCTGCGATAGATCGCGAGCCGCGTTTCATTGCCCAAAGCGGCCAGCCGCGGGGCGACCAGCAGTTCCTGCACGGGGTTCGAGGCGGTTTGGCTCATGGCGTAGGTGTAGCCCCCTTCGACTGCTGTTGGTTCTAAAATTCTAGAAATATCGAAAAAGAGGGTGCTTGGGACCTGGCAAGCACCCTCAGCAACCCCTGAATGGATGATTGGGGGCCCTGGGTCCGAGATCGAGACGAGAGCGACTCTCCCGATCCCACCTTCAGGTTCCCCCGAACAACCCTCCCGCATCGGGTAGACTTTGGCCCCCCCGGCAGGCCCCCCCGGCGGCTCCGGAGGCTCTCCCTATGATCCAGCGCAAGAAGAAGATCGTTCTCTACCAGCCCAAGCAGGTCAACGAGACCCTGGGTCTGGAGTCCAGCAAGGACATGCTGCCCCTCGAGATGCTGACCATCTCGGGGTATCCGCTGCAGGACGGCTACCAGATCGAAATCGTCGACGGGTCCTTGTACCGCGGCGATGCGGGGCACCGGCGGCTCCTCGAGGAGTGCGAAGGCGCCATGCTGGTCGCGACCACCGGGATCCTCGGGTACATGGTCAACGATGGCTACCAAGCCATGGGTAAGGTCAAAGCGAAGTTCCCGGACCTGCCCGCGGTGATCGGCGGTTGGTTCGCGTCGGTGCGGCCGGACTTGCAATTGGAAACCGGTTACTACGAAGCGGTCATCCTCGGCCAAGGTGAGCTCACCTTCCGCGACGTGGTGCGCGCGATCGACGCGGGCGAGCCGCTCGACACGATTCCGGGGTTGGCGCTGATGCGCGATGGGGAGGTCATCAAGACCGAACGCCGCGCCGTGGCCGGATGGGACGAGATCCCCGACGTGCCGTGGCACCTGCTCGACATCGAGCCGTACAAAGAACACCAAATGCGCGCGAACTCGGCGCGCGACGTGTTGCGCCTGCCGACCCCGCCGTGGATCGGGTACGGCAAGCCGTACTTTGGCATCACGTACTTCGGATCCTACGGTTGCCCCGAGCCGTGCACCTTCTGCTGCTCGCCGATCGTCACCGATCGCCGTTGGAAGCCGATGCCGGCCCAGCGCATGCTCGATGACCTCGAGATGCTGCACGATCGCTGGGGATTTGATTCCGTGCGCTTCCACGACGCCAACTGGGGCGTGCAAAAGCAGCGCAGCCGCGACTTCGCGGAAGGCCTACTCAACCGCAACCTCCAATTCGGCTGGAACGCCTTCATTGAGACGCACTCGATCCTGCACTACCCGAAAGACACCCTCGACATGATGGCCGAGTCGGGCATGTACGTCGCCGAGATCGGCGCCGAAGCCGGCACGGAAGAGATGATGAAGAAGATCGGCAAGCCGATCTACGGCGATGACAACATCGAAGCCGCCGTCGAAATGGATCGCCGCGGGGTGCAGGGCTCGATCACCTACATCATCGGTTACCCGCACGAATCGGAAGAGTCGATGATTGCCACCATCGACCAGTGCCGGCGCCTCCACAACGCCGCGCCCCTCGCGCGCCCGAACGTCTGGCCTTTCCGCCCGATCCCGGGCACGGTCATGTGGGATCAGGCCATCGAGCTGGGCTACGAAGGTCCGAAGACCTTGCCCGAGTGGGGCAGCATCGGTGAATACCACCTCGAAGAAACCTGGCCTGGCGTCATCCCCGAGCGCGTCAAGCAGATGCGCATGATGTACCAGCACTACGCGACGATGAGCTACGGCCTAGCCCGCGGCCGCATCGGCTGGTGGGAGAAGCGCGCGCAAAAGCGCCTCGCCACCGGCTCCTACGTCAACGGCCAATTCGAGGCCCGCGCCTTCGGCCTCTACAACAAGGTCCGCAAGAAACTCTTCAACCCCACCGACGTCCCGCGCTCCTGGGTCGACCCGGGCCACAAAACGGGCACCGAGGGCAACGCTCGCTCCAAGGCCACCGAAGCCATGACGGACGCGACGAAGGGGTAGGGCACTTGAGTCGTGTTCCGTCTCGGCCTCCTTGTCCCTGCTTCCGTCTACCGCTGCACGCCTTCCCTAAAAACTAGGGCTGCCCCCCAGTAGGGAGGCAGCCCGAATGACCCCTCGATCTAAGCGTCGAGTTGGCTGGGGCGTCCTAGAAGGTGTAGCTCACACCGGTCGAGGTATTCGACTGGCCCGGGCCCGCTGGCGTATCGCGGTGCCATGCTTGGAAGTGCAGGGTCGTCCCCGGGCTGATTGTAGGCACGGTACTCAAGGGGGTATTGACGGGAACATCGAAGCCAGAACCTCCATTGAAGATGCTCTGAAAGACGTTCGAGGAATCGAATACGCCGATGGAGTTGAGGGGGCCTGGACCGAAGTTGTAACGAGCAATATCGAAGCCAAGGAATCCCAAGCAAAGCAAGCCATTGCCGAACTGGATGGTGGGTGTTGAGGCCACACCGGTGCCGACCAGCAAGTACCCGAGTTCCCCGGCAGGACCGCCGGTGATTTCCAAGTGCAAGCCAGCCCCAGCGCTGGTTGGGGTTCCCGTCAAAAGCGTGAAGCCGCCGGTCGAGTTGATGAAACCAGCCGAACAGAAAGTGGGGGAGACCCCACAAGGTGCCGCACCCGAGATCGACAGATCGTACGTGAGACAGGCTTGGGTGCCCGCCGCATAGGTGTCTACCTCAAGGATCAAATCCTGGCACGCGCCCGTATTGTTTGTATAGAAGAAGGATTCATTGTCTGTGGTGCTGTAACTTGCGGCCAGTTCGGAGCTGCCAAACATAGCGGTGCCACAATTCACATCGCCGGCTTCCCACAGGAATAGATCGAGATCCACCAGCGCGTCGGTGAATTGGATAGCCGCCGTCATGGTGGCGCCGCTGGGCAGGCTCACGGAATAAAGGTCCTTTTCGTCGGTGGTATCGATGTAGAGCCCGAGGTACGAGCCGCTCAAAAGCGGAGCGGCGGTCGCACAAGTGTCGTTCTCTTCGAAGCCATCTTCGCCGGGGCAAGAGGAAGAGATGTTCAAGCTTCCGATGCCAAAAGCGCCGTTGTAGCCACCGACTTGAACCAGGACCACTTGGCCAGCGAGCAAGTTTGGAACGAGAACTTCACTTTGCAGGGTCGGAGTCACGTCATCGTTGTATCCGAGGCAGGCCGTGGAGGCGCAACCAAGCCCGTCATGCACACTCAACTTGGTGTCGAAGCCAGAGCCAAACGTGTCGAACGTATAGGCTCCGGTTGCGGGTACCGTGAACTGCCAGAACACATCGTTGGTGATGCTCGTAGCACCACCCGTGCATAAGCCAGCGAAACCGGACGTAGTTGCGGTGGTGGTGTCGAAGCCGTAAGTACCGGGCGCGCTGATGGCCGTAGCCGTCCCGCAGTTGGATCCTTGGGCAGCTGCCATGCCAGTCAGGGTCAGAATGAATGCGGGGAGGAGCAAGTAGGAGCGCGCCATTGTTTTTGGTTCCGGGTGGTTTCGTGAGGCCAGAGGGAAGTGCCTTTGACACTACAAGTCGCCCAGGAGCTTCGCTTGGCATCTTAGATACCAAACCGGTCAATACCCACTGGATTCAATCTAGGGAGAGTCGAATCACTGTGTGATTGCACCAAACTGGGGCCGCGCTGGATGGCCCCAGCATTTCGAGGTCGTCGGTGGTTGGTAGGGGCAACGCACTCAAGCGCGTTTGGATTCCTACCCTTGCGTCAACGACCGCTCGAAGCTTGCTTCTTCGGCCTCGGGAGCAAGGTCCGCAAGAAGCTCTTCAACCCACCAACGTCCTGCGCTCCTGGGTTGACCCGGGCCACAAGACGGGCACCGAGGGTAACGCTCGCTCCAAGGCCACCGAGGCCATGACGGACGCGACGAAGGGATAAAGGGCGCGCTGGTGAATGCTTCAAGGGTGGGGCCCCTTGTGACTTCGTCGTTTGGCGAAGACGCAAGGGGCCCCACTGTTAGGCAATCGACCTGTGACATCTTATCCGAACCGGTCTACCTCAATCTCCTGGATTCATGCGATCTAGGAGAAGGTTGGATATGCGGCTAGTCGCTCTCGTTTTTACTTTGTTCAGTGCATTGGCGTTCGGTTTCGATTCTCCGGGGTCGGGGCCCCGAGCCCATTGGGATGACATTGTGCAGCCAAGGACGTACACCTCCGCAGACGGCCAGGTCGAGCTGAGCGTCCAGTCGGAGGAGCGTGATTGGCGCAGCGCGGGGCACTACGTTTGTCGGCGGGGGAAGGAGGTGCTTTGGGAGCGCAAGTTGCCCTACACCCTTTGGAACGCTGCGGTGACGTCAACGGGCACCATGGTGGGGTATGGCTATCAGGAAACGGACGAATCGAGCTGGGCCCTGCGGCTGCTGATCGTGACGGCGGAGGGGGATGTGCTGCTCGAAGAACGGATCCCAGACGAAGCGGGTGTCGTGGGGATGAGCGTGAATGTGACCCCGCTTGCGCGGCAGTTCTGGATTCAAGAAGAGCTAGATCGGATGGTGGTGGAGACGGGCGTGGTGAAAGGAAAGTCGCGGCTGCGGTGTTACGCGTTGTCCACGGGAGAGCCCCTGGAGGATTGGACCCTGCGGTCGCCGAAAGTCGAGGTTGGCATGGATTGGCGGCTGGGCACGATCCAATCCTTGCCGGGCACCGGTCTGGTGCTGGCCAACTGGTGGACGTACGCCGCGCAGGGGGTGGAAGAGGAGGGGTCGCCTTACGTGGTGACGCTGACGGGGCAGGATGGGCGCATCGTGTGGCAGTTCGGGGAACCTTATCGCCAGGAAGGTGCGGAAGAGGCGCGCTGGCCGGAGAGTCATCGGGTGGTCGTGGAGCTGGGGGG
>JAUHXY010000200.1 GCA_030426785.1 bacterium | reverse complement strand
CTGATCATCAGCGATGACGGGGACGATCGGTACTTGCTCAACGAAGGCAACGACGTCTTCGGGCGCGTCAACTGGAGCCCGGCGTACGACTTCGGCAACTTCGACCTGGGGTTCGCCAGCAACAACTTGATTCTGGACTTGAACGGCGACGGCTGGGATGAAGCCATCTTCGCCGACGTGGATGTGGACCTGTCCGGGTTCAACCGACGCCTGCAGATCTATCACAACCGCGGCGGCACGGTCGGTGGCTTCGTCTCCCTGCGCGAGGAGATCAGCGGCTCCAACTACGGCGCCTTGGGACTGCCCCAAGAAAACTGTACCCATGACATCGCTCCTTTTGACCTCGACAACGACGGGGACGTGGACTTGGTGATCGGAACCTGCGACGGCACGGACATCTACCTCAACCAGCGCAACGAGCTCGGCACGTACTATTGCGACGCGACCCTGAACTCGACGTTCCAAACGGCGCGCATCTTCGCCACGGGTTCGCCCGTCGCCGCGGACAACAACCTGACCCTGCACGCGGAGCGTCTGCCCAACAACCAGTTCGGTTACTTCTTGGCCAGCCAAGCGCGCGGCTTGATCGCGATGCCCCCGGGCAGCATGGGCAACCTGTGTCTGGGCGGCCTGATCGGGCGCTTCAACGCTGGCTCGCAGATCTTGTTCTCCGGCATGACCGGCACCATCGACTTGGTCGTCGACACCACGCAGATCCCGACCCCCTCGGTCCCCGTGGCCATTGTGGCCGGTGATACCTGGAACTTCGCGGCTTGGTATCGGGACTTCGTGAACAACGCTTCGACGAGCAACTTCACGAACGGTATCGAGATCGAGTTCCGCTAGTCGCTTTCGATCACTCCATCCAACGGGGGAATGGCCACGGCTCTCCTTCCTCCTCCTATGAGCAAACTTCGGTTATCCCGATGGGCTTGGCTCGCTGCGCTGCCTTGCACGGCACTCGTCAGCGCCCAGGACCCTCAGCCCCTCATGGGCGAACCCATTCCTGGGCTCACCCCGGCGCAAACGACGCTGTTTTTTGAGGGCCAACTCGCCTTCGCCCAACCCCTCACGATCGGTGAAGGGGTCGGTCCCATCTTCAACGAGGTCAGTTGTGCTTCCTGCCACAACATCCCGGCCATCGGTGGGTTCTCCACGCGCCGGGTGACGCGCTTCGGCGTGGCGGCAGCGGGCGGCAACGACTTCGACCCGCTCGAGTCGTTAGGAGGCACGCTGTTACAGGACCAGTCCTTGGATCTGAACTGTCGTGAATTGGTCCCCGTGGAAGCCGACGTGACCGCCCAACGCGGCACGCCCCACGTCTTCGGTGCTGGGCTGCTAGAAGCGATTCCCGACGCCGACATCATCACCAACGCGGCCCTGCAAGATCCCTCCGTGCAGGGCATGGTCAGCATGGTGCTGCCCCTCGAGGGCGGTGCGGCCAAGCCGGCTCGCTTCGGCTGGAAGGGTGGCATCGCGACGGTGCACAGCTTCTCGATCGATGCGGCCCTGAACGAGATGGGGTTGACCACTCCGTTCTTGCAGCAGGAAAACGCGCCGAACGGGGACCTTGCCGCGCTGGCTGCCTGCGACACGGTGAGTGATCCCGAAGACGCCCCCGACGGCGCCGGCTTCCTGCGCGTCGACCGCTTCACGCATTTCCAACGCTACCTGGCTCCCCCGCCGCAAACCCCCAAATCGGGGATGACTGGGGAAGCCTTGTTTGCAGCCGTCGGCTGTGCTGATTGCCACACCCCCTCGTACACCACGGGGACCGTGGCCGAAGCTGCCCTTTCGAACCAAGTGGTGCGCCCCTACTCCGATTTCCTGCTGCACGACATGGGCGCCTTGGGTGACCAAATCGTGGAAGGCAACGCGTCGGAAAGCGTGATGATGACCCGCGCCTTGTGGGGCCTCGCCCAGCGGGGAGCCTTGTTGCACGATGGCAGGGCAACCGGAGCGAACTTCGGCGGTCTGATCGACCAGGCCGTAGCGGAACACGGCGGGCAAGCGGCCGCTTCCCGCGCCGCCTACCAAGCCCTTTCAGCGGCCAACCGTGATCTTGTGGTCGACTTCCTGCTGAGCCTCGGTCGCGCGGAGTTCGACTTTGACCTCGACAACGCCATCACCGAGTTCGACTGGTTCTTCCTGGAGCCCCTGTTGACCGGACCGGCCCCGATCCAGGTGGTCACGCCCGACGATCCGGGCGCGATTTGTGACGTGGACCAAGACGGTGACTTCGACTTGGTGGAATTCGGCAAAATGCAACGCGTGTGGACCGGCCAATGAAATCGATTTCAGCTTCCTTCGGGCGCGCCAGCTTGGTCGCCGCCCCTCTCGCGCTGGTCCTGACCGGTGCTCTCCAAGCCAGCGACCTAGACCTCGCCGTGGAAAGCGGCGGTGCCACCACGGTGCAGGTGTTCCCTGGCGATGTGGTGAACTTCGCCGTGCGTGGTGAGTTGACCGACAACGACAACCAGGGCCTGGCGATGTTCGCTTTTGACCTGGCGTTCGACGGCGGTCCACTCACGCAGCTCACGGCGGGACCCAATATGGGCCCCTTCGTGGCCCCTGCTGGCATCAACAACCCGGCGGGCTTTGGTGGCACGGTGGACGGCCTGAGTTTGCTCCAGGTGGGTGGTGCGCAAAACACCATCAACAACACCTTTGCGCCTCAACCGATCGGCATGGTGCAGACGGGTTTGTGCGGTCTGGGCAGCCCCGAAACCCTAGCGACTGGATCCTTGGTGGCTCCCCCGCTGCCGGGCACCTACACGATCAGCGTGAGCAACCTATTCGCAAACGCCATCGATCCGCTCACCATCGGCAACCCGTTTTGGGCGGTCGATCCGGTCGGAGCGGGAACCCTGACGGGCTTGACCATCGAAGTGCTCGACTGTGCACCGCAGATCGAATGTGGCGGACAGCAGAACTCCGTGGGCTGCACCCCTCAGATGGCGATGTCGGGCTACGCGTCCTTCACCGACCAGTCCACCTTGACCTTGGATGCGACGCTCTTGGTCAACGAGGAGTTCGGTCTGTGGCTGTGGAGTACCGACCCCGGTCCGGTCATCCGCTTTGGATCGACGCTGTGCATCGGCGGGGTGGCATCGAGTCAATTGATGCCGACCACATCGGGTGGCGGCGGCATTCCGCGAACGACCTGTGACGGCTCGTTTCAATTCACGTTCGATGGAGCGCTCCTGGCATCCGGCGGGTACACCCCCGGTACGACGGTTTACACGCAGTTGATCTATCGGGATCCGATTCAGGTGGGTCCGAGCGTGATCGGCGTGACGCCTTCCGTTTCGTTCGTCGTATGCCCGTAACTTTGCGCTAGACTGGGGTCCATGAGTGCCCCCACCCACGCACGCTGGCAGGCCCTCCCCTTGGTGGGCCTGCTTGCATTTTGGACCTTCGGCAGCGTCGCTGCGGGCGCGCAAACCGGAGAACGGGCGGAGCGCTTAGCCAACCGGACAGGACCCGCGCTCCAAGCGCTTGTGGACGACCTCCGCTTTGGAGCTAGTGAAGAGCGGCCCATCGAAGCTTGGGCTGCCACCGATGGGGCCTGGCCGCTACCGGAGCTCGGTGCGGACGCTCCGCCCGCGCCGGAAGCCGCCGGCTTTGATTTGCAGCTCTTGTCCTTCGCTGCCGGGGAAACCGCCCCCGCCCAAGCCTGGCTTGAGAGCCTGCGCAGCCACCTCGCGCCCCTCGGTCCCTGGCCCTACGCCAAGACCAAAACCATCCTGGTCACCCCCCTCGAAGGCGAACGCTTTGCAACCCGCGTGCGCATCGAGTGGACGCGCAGCGGCGCGACCGATGCGGTTTTGCACGCCACGTTCACCTGGGATGGCCAGGAGCCGTGCAGGGCCCTGTCCGGACGCGCGGAGACCTTGAGCCTGGCGCGCAGGACCGCACCCCTATGGGAGGAGCGCACAAAGGGTTTGTTTGCCGGTGCGGGAGAGGCGCGCGACTGGCTGAGCATCGGCGGTCGGGAGTGGTCCACCGTGCTCGACGATGCCGGCGCCACCGCTTGGTTCGGGCACCAGGGCATGGCCGTAGGCGATGTGAACGAGGACGGGCGCCCCGACTTGTACCTCGGCATGCCGAACGGCGTTCCGAACCTGCTCTTGCTGCAACAGCCCGATGGCAGCGTGCGACGCGCCCCGGTCGAAACCAGCGCGGCTTGGTACGACGACACGAAAGGCGCCCTGTTGGTCGATCTGGACCGCGACGGACACCTCGACTTAGTGGCTGCCTTGCATCACGTCTTGGTCGTGCACCGGGGCGACGGCAAGGGGCGCTTCCAAGTGGTTTCCGCGCTGCCAGCCCCCACCGAGGCGCCCTTCTATTCGATGGCGGCGGCCGACGTCGACTTAGACGGCGACCTCGATCTGTACGGCACGCGCTACGTGCGCAACCGCTACGGGGACAGCATCCCCATCCCTTTGGAAGACGCTCGCAACGGCCCGAGCAACCACCTGTTCCGCAACGAAGGCTCCTTCCGCTTTCGGGATGTGACCAAAGCGAGCGGACTCGATGCCAGCAACCAGCGCTTCAGTCTAGCCGCCTCGTTTGCGGACTATGACGGAGACGGGGACCCGGATCTGTACGTGGCCAATGACTTCGGGCGCAATCAGCTCTTTCGCAACGACAAGGGGCACTTCCAGGATGTTGCGGAAACCAGCGGAGCCGAAGACCAAGGCGCGGGGATGGGCGTCTCTTGGGGGGACGTGGACGGGGACGGCCGACAGGATCTATTGGTCAGCAACATGTTCTCCTCAGCCGGCCGCCGCATCGCGTTCCAAGAAGCGTTCGGCGCGGGCGCCGGCTTGGAAGGAGTCCGCAAACACGCTCTTGGAAACTCGCTGTTGGTGCAATCGCAGCCCGGGCGCTTCGCCAATCGGGCCGACGATTGGGATTTGCGCATGGGTCGTTGGGCCTGGGGCAGCCTCATGCTGGATTGGAACGGCGACGGGCGCCTCGACATCTACGCTCCCAACGGATTCATCACCGGTCCCCAAAAGGACGACTTGTGAAGCCCGTTCTGGCGGCGCGTGGCGTCGCAATCCCCCGGCCTCGAAAACGTGGAATTGACCGATTACCGCCAGTCTTGGCTGGAGGTCAGCCAAGCGATGAACGCGGGCATGTCGTGGTCCGGGCACGAGCGCAACAGCGCTTGGGTGCAGTCCCAGGACGGCCGCTTTGTGCAGGTGGCCGGGGCTCTTGGGTTCGACTTTGACCAAGATGGACGCTCCCTCGCGCGGGTCGATTGGGACGGCGACGGGGACCTGGATTTGCTGCTGCGCTCACGCAGCGAACCGGGCCTGCGCTACCTGGAGAACCAAACCCAAGGTCCTCGCGTGCTGCTGCGCGTGCAGACTCCGAAGCCCCAACGCGATGGGGTCGCCGGTTGGGTCGACGCCATCGGAGCTCGCCTGCACCTGAAGACTCAGCAGCGCCAATGGATGCACGAGATCCACGCGGGCGAAGGGTACCTCGCGCAATCCGAGCCGGTGGTGGCCCAGGCGCTCGAACCTGGCGAGGTGTTGCAATCGGTGACCGTGTTTTGGCCGAACGGAGATCGGGACCACTGGGAGGCGGACGTGACCGGTTCCTGGACCAAAGCCCAACGCGTGCAGCTCTTTCCGGGCGGCTGGCAGGCCTTGGCTGAGGCCCCGCAGCGCCCGCCCTTGGCGGCCGGGGCTTTGACCCCCCAAGACCCAGCGATGCGCACGGTGTTGCGCGCGCCTTTGCCCTGGTTGGAAGCCCAGGAGAACAACCCGCCGGTGGATCCGGCCTCGGGGCGCATCCTGGCCGTGTTGGCTGACTCGGAACCGTCCAGGGAAGCGTGGCTCGCCTGGCAGTCGGACCTGGGCGAAGCGGGATGGCCCGTCGAGGTGCACGCCCCCTTGGCCCAAGCCCCCCATGCCTCCTGGATCAACGTGAGCCCGGAAGCGCGGCAAGCCCACCGCATCATCCTAAAGTCCTGCGTCGAATTCGCTCCTTTCCCCCAGCAACCGGCGGTGTTGCTACTCGACGCCCACGGTGCGGTGCAGGTGATCTATTGGGAGCGGCCCAGCGTCGAAACGCTGCAAGCGGATTGGGAACGCTTCGTGGCACAACGCATCCCCGGTGCGCAGCGCGGTGCCTGGCCAGGAAGTTGGTTCCATGGATCTGATCGAGACTGGAAGAGCCTGGCGCTGGAGTTGCACGCACAAGGTCTCGCTCCTTGGGCACGCCTTTATGCACAGCTCGCCCGGCGCTAGAAAGGGCCGCACCGGTTCTTCTCCCCTTGCTGCGTCCAGGCGGGTATAGTTTCCGGCCCGCGTTGCGGACCTACCTGCCCTGACCGGCTCTTAACGATCCCCCAGCGCGCCCTGCAGCGCGCTCGGCCCCCGTGATCTCCTTCCTCCGAACCGTTTCTCAAAACAGGAAACTACTCGCCAACCTCGTGGTGCGCGACCTTCGAGCCCGCTACGTGGGCTCGAGCATGGGGTTCTTCTGGTCGGTGATCTTTCCGATCATCAACTTGGTCATCTTCACCTTCGTGTTCAAGGTGATCCTGAACGCCCGCTGGGCGGACCACCAGAACGGCGAAACGGTGGCCATGATCATGTTGATGGGCATCGTCGTCTGGGCAGCCTTCGCCGAGTCCATGTCGCGCTGCACGAACAGCCTGGTCGAAAACTCCAACCTGATTCAAAAGGTGGTGTTTCCCAGCGAGGTGCTGCCGGTTTTCATCGTGATCTCTTCGCTGATCAACATGATCATCTCGATGCCGGTGATCTTCATCGGAATGGCGGTGTTGATCTACATCTTCCCTGAGACCCACCCCGAAGCCCTGGAGCGCATGAAAGCCGCTGGTGACGACGGTTTCCAGTTTGGCTTCGCCCTTGTGTTTCTGCCGTTCTTGATCGGGCTGCAGGCGCTCTTCACGACGGGTTTGGGTCTGTTCTTTGCGGCCTTCAACCTGTACTGGCGTGACACCTTCCACCTGATGGGGGTCGCCTTGACGGTGTGGATGTTCACCACCCCGATCTTCTACCCGGCCGCAGCCGTGGAGAGCAAAGGGTACGGCTTCCTACTGATCATCAACCCGATGCACTGGCTGATCGACCTCTACCGAGAGGTGGTCCTGTACGGTCATTGGCCCGACCCGTTGATGCTCGGACTTATGTTGGTGGTTTCTTGCATCGTACTCGCCCTCGGGGCGGCCTTCTTCCGGCATCAGAAGCACCGTTTCCCCGACCTCCTGTAATCCTTCCCCAGGCCTACCGATGTACAACGAAAAACAAAAGGCGGGAACACCCGCCTCGCGGGGCTCGGCCATCGAAGCGCAGGGGCTCGGCAAGTCGTATCGACTCTATGAGAAGCCGATCCATCGCCTGTGGGATTTGCTGCTCCCCGGTAAAGAACGCGGCAAGGAGTTCTGGGCGGTGCGCGAGGTCTACCTGGACATTCCGCGCGGTTCGACGGTCGGCATCATCGGGGAAAACGGAGCGGGCAAAAGCACGCTGCTGAAGCTGCTGACGGGCATCACGCACCCCACCGCCGGCAAGGTGCAGGTCAATGGACGAGTGGCTTCCTTGCTCGAGCTGGGTGCCGGGTTCCACCCCGAGTTTTCCGGGGCCGAAAACATCCGTTTGAACTGCTCCATCCTCGGCATGAGCGATGAGGAAATCGACGCGCGCTTCGACAGCATCGTGGAGTTCAGCGAGTTGGGCGAGTTCATCCACCGGCCCGTCAAAACCTACAGTTCGGGGATGCACGTGCGCCTGGGTTTCTCGGTGGCTACCAG
>JAUHXY010000002.1 GCA_030426785.1 bacterium | reverse complement strand
GACCTGCTACAAGGTGTTCTCCGTGGACGTGGCCCGCAAACTGCGCATCCAGTCGCGCACCTTCGCGGTGGAACCCGAAATGACCGCCAAGTTTGCGCGCCTTGGGCTGCGCGTGAAAGAGGTGCCGATCCGCTACAAGAACCGCGACTACCACGAGGGCAAGAAGATCGGCATCAAGGACGCTTTCATCGCCATGTGGACCATCGCGCGCTGGCGCTTTAGTGGTTACGGCAAGTAGCGATTACTCTAGGTTCGCCCCGCGCGAACGGTAGGCTTCGAAGAGCGGAGTGCGCTCGAGGTGGTTGAACCGGCGCACGATGCCGCCGGTCCAACTGCGTTTGGGGTGTCCGCGCTGGGCGTAGTACTGCTGCGCGACCGCGTCCCCTGCGGCGATCCGTTGCCGTTCGGACTCTGGGCTTGGGACTCGGTCCTTGGTCCAAATCGCTTCCAAGGGCAGGCGCGGTCGCAGACCAGGATCCTCGGCGGGCACACCAACGCACAGCCCAAACAAAGGGTACACGCCCTCGGGGAACTCCAAGACCTCGGCGACTCCGGCCACATCGTTGCGCATCGCCCCGATGTAGCACGTGCCGTAGCCCATGGATTCGAAGGCTAAGACCAGGTTTTGAGCGAAGAGCGTGCCGTCGAGAGCCGCGGTTAGAAACGCTTCAAAGTTGTGCTCGTAAGGGGTCTCCGCATCCTCCAGCACCAAGCGGTGCCGGTAGTGGTCGGCGCACACCACGAAAAACGCGCCGGCGGCCCGGATCTGCGCTTGGTTGCCAGCGAGGCGGGCCAAACGATCCCGTTCCTCCGGCCGCGTGACCTGCACGAGCCGATACGCTTGAATCCAACTCGAGGTGGCGGCTTGTTGGGCGGCGCGGACGGCCTGGGCGATGGCTTCGTCGGGCACGGGAGCGGGTTGAAACGAGCGCACGGTGCGGTGGGCGGCCATGCAGGCCAGCACCGGTGCTTGCCAAGGGTGGGAAGTCATGGGCTTAGACCTCGATGGGGGGCAGGCTTTCGTCTTGCCGGGCGATCATCACTTCGACGTCGGTGCGTCCGAGGCGTTGCAGGGTGCCGAAGGCGGCTTCCATCGCCCGTTCGGGGGTGTTGTTCTTTTCGGACAGGTGCGCCAACACCAAGGTGTGTAGGTTCGGTCCGGCCAGCCGCTCCAACATGGCGCTGGCCTGGTCATTGTTGAGGTGACCGTGGTCGCCGCCCACCCGGCGCTTGAGGGAATCCGTGTAAGGGCCTTCCGCTAGCATTTCCGTGCAGTGGTTGAACTCCAGCACCAGGACATGAGCGTCCGAAAGGCTGCGCGCGACTTGTTCGTCGACTTTGCCGAGGTCGGTGAGCACCACCAGACGGCGCTCCTCGTGTTGCAGGCGGTAGCCCAAGGTCGGATGGCAATCATGCGGCAAGGCTTGGGCATGAACGGCCACGGTGTCGCCGTAGGGGCCCTCGAGTTCCCAAGTACGCCCCGAAGAAGCCGCACTCAAGCGCGGAGCACGCGCCACCGATCGGTTTTTCATCATCGCTTCGGGGCAGTGCACGACGGCGTCATGGCGTTTCGCGAGGGCTCCCGCGCTACGCGCGTGATCCAAGTGCCCGTGGGTCACCAGGATGTGGTCGAGCCCGCGATAGGGAACGCCGGCCTCCTCCAAGCGCGGGGTCAACGCGCGCAGGGTGAGGCCGGCGTCCACGAGCAGGCGCATGTCGCCCGCCCGCACCAAGGTGCAGTTGCCGCGGCTGCCACTGGAGAGGACGCGACACTGCATGGGGGGGGCTGGGCGCGGGGCGCGCCTTACTTCCACTCCGCGATGAACACGTTGGTGTCGTGGGGCGGACCGGCACCGCGGTTGCTGGAGAACGCCAGGAAGCGGCCGTCGGGGCTGAACAGCGGGAAGCTGTCGAATTGCTTGCCGAATTGCCCGTCGAAGTAGGTGATGCGCTCCAGGTTGCCGCCGTCGAGGTCGATGGCGAACAGATCGAAGTTCATGGCCGGGCGGCGATCATCGTGGTGGTTGCTCGAGAAGATGATGCGCTTGCCGTTCGGGAAAAAGGACGGGGCGAAGTTGGCCTTGCCCAGGCGGGTCAAAACGCGACGGTCCGTGCCGTCGGTGCGAATGACCACCAACTCCATGTCGCTGGGCTTGACCAAGTCCTGCGCGAGCAAACGGCGGTACTCGGCGATTTCTTCGTCGCGCTTGTCCTCGGAGAAAGCCGTCGAGCGGAACACCAGCCATTGCCCGTCGGGGCTGTAGAAGGCGCCGCCGTCGTAACCGGGCTCGTCGGTCACCTGCAACAAGTCGCTACCGTCCAGATTGCAGGTCCAAAGCTCTACGTCCCCGCTGCGGGTCGAGGTGAACACCATCCGGTCGCCTTGGGGGGAAACGGTGGCTTCGGCGTCGTATCCGGGGCCGGTGACCAGGGTCGTGACTTCCCCGGTTTCCAGATTGCGGGCGTAGATGTCGTACTCGGGATACAAGGCCCACACGTAGCCCTTCGAGCGGTCCGGTGCCGGCGGGCAGGTTTCGTGCCCGCTGTGGGTGGAGGCGTACAGGATCGATTGGCCATCGGGCAGGTAGTAGGCGCAGGTCGTGGTGCCTTTCCCACTGGAAACCTGCTCGATGTTTCCGTGACCGCGGGTGAAGTAGATGCGGTCGCACTCGGCGTCGCCGATCTTCGCTTGGAACGAAAGCGCGCGGCCGTCAAAGCTCCAATAGGCCTCCGCGTTTTCACCGCCGTCGGTGACCTGCCACAGGTGCTTGAAGTGGGTCTCTCCGGGCAGGATGAGGTGGTCGACGTTGACGAGGCCCGGCAGGGGAGCCTGAGCGGCTTCGTGCTGGGGCGCCTGCCCTTCGCGATCGGAACCGAGGGAGCTGCAGGAAGCGAGGGCGAACA
This sequence comes from bacterium, assembly GCA_030426785.1. Lineage (GTDB taxonomy): Bacteria > Planctomycetota > UBA1135 > UBA1135 > NORP259. The sequence goes on along the minus strand of JAUHXY010000002.1, from coordinate 44,480 downwards.
GGGAGAGGCTAAGGACGGGGAGACGGGTCTGCATGGGCAGAAGGGTCAAGGGGCGGTTCGGGTACGGTGGAAAGGTCGAGCCCATGAGAGGGCTCATTCGACCCAGAGGGAGACGCGTCGCGGCCCGGAGGCACGGGATCGTAGCCCCCCTGGCTGAAGGGCTGACAGCGCAACAAGCGCCAAACGGTCAAACCGAAGCCCCACAGGATGCCGCGTTGATGCACGGCTTGCACGCAATAAGCGCTGCAGGTGGGGTGGAATCGACAGGTTGCGGGCGTCCATCGGGTTAGGTACTTCCGATAAAAGCGCACGGGGAGGGTAACGAGGCGCCGCACCCACGTGGGGCTGGTGAAGAGACTCACGAGCGGGGTGCCTCCCGCGCCTGTTTCTCCGCATAGCGCCGGGCCGCCTTCTGGGCCAAGATCACGAGCTCTTTGCGGGCCTCCGCCAAGGTCGGTGCGCAGCCGGGCACCGCTGGAACGATGACCAGGTCAAAGCCGACCGGGAGCGCGGCGTACTCGAGTCGAAACGCCTCCCGCAAGACGCGCTTGAGCCGGTTGCGCCGATTCGCATGGCGAAAGATGCGCTTGCCAACCGAAAGCCCCAGCCGCGTGGGCCCCGGCCCGGGCACCGCCACGACGAGCAGGTACTTGGACTTTGCGCGGCTCCCCTCACGAAACGTGCGCTGAAACTCCGGCGGGCGCAGGAGCCGCATCCTTCGGGCGGGTCGCGGACAGGTGAGGTTCACGGGAATGGTGGGGCGCGGGGGCGGCTCCCGGAGGGGGCGGCTAGAGCTTCCCGGGCAGCAACCCGTAGGATAGGCCCCATGACCGGCCACGCCGAAGCACGAATCCCCGAGAAAGACCCGCTTGCCCGTGGTTTGCGCAGCCCTTGGCCGCCTTTCGGCGCATCGGAGTGGCCCAGCGAAACCTGGTCCCCCTCCTCGCCGGGTCGCGGCGGCCTCGACCGAGATCGCTGGCGTGTGGTGACCACGGCCGGATTGCGGGAGAACGAACGTTGGTGGCCAGAGCGGAGCCCTACGCCTCTGAGCGATAGGCAACTCGCTGGAGTGCTCGAGGAACTGCGCGTTTCCCCGGGGTTGCCGTGGGGGCCCAAAGGCTGGCAGGGCGCGCAGGCCTGGGCATCGGCCGCGCTCGCGCAGGAGCTGCCCGCCCAGCCACGTCGAGAGCGCATGCCCCAAGCGGTGCCCTTGCTCGCCCACGATTGGCGCTTTGGGATCGAAGGGCTTTGGCCCCAGGTTCTGGGTTCTTTGCGAAGGGGCGAACCTTTGGCCGTGCAGGTCGACGGAGCGATGCCCGAACTCTTCGCGGATTTGTGGGAGGCTTTGGAGCGGGTCGGAGCGGATCTCAGCGGGGTTTGCGCCTGGTTGCGCGGCCGGGAGGAAATCCTCTCCGAGTGGTTGGCAGCGGGCCGCATCCAGCGGGTCGTCGCCATGGGCTCGATCCACCGACGCGACCGTTGGGTCGAGCGCTTGCGCGCCGCCGCGCCGCCGCGCGAAAACGTGCAAGTGGGAACGCTGCCGTTCGGGTTCGGCCTCGCTACGCAAGGAGAGACCGTTCCCCTTCAGTATCGAGCGTTCGCCAAGCCAATGCTGGTCATGCCCGCCGACGCAACGCAGCGAGAAAAGGACTGTGCCGAGATATCCAAAGCCGCTGCTCGCGCTACGCCCATGGGCGCTTCTTCGGTGGCCCGTTGGGTTCGAGCAGCGTTGCAAGCGACGTTTTGGGAGGCCCCGGCTTGGGCCGGATGGGCCGCCGGCGCAGCGGGCCTGTGGCAGATTCCGGCGCAGCACTTTTCCGAAGCCACCGAAGCGCTGCTGGAGGGATTGGAAGGCCGCAACCCTGCGGCGCCGGGACCGGCGCCCGAGGGCACCGAGGAGCTTGGCGGACCGACCCCGTTCCCCGTGCTAGGGGCGGGCTTACAGGCGGATGTAGAGGCCGTTCAGCGCCTCGCTTTGGGAAAAGGAGCCACCCTTTTGCATACGGGCTACGGGTCGAAGCGCTGGGGGCAAAATGCTATGATCGTCCGTCAGGTTTTTACCAACGTGAAGCCTCGAACCGCCCAGGCGCTGGCCGCCTGGGGGACCCCCAGTTTGGCCCTCTGCCGCGCCCTGCGCGCCTAGGGTGAGTGGGGTCTGAGCGCCCCATCCCGCGGCCGCTCATCGTGGTCGCGAGGCCTCGAACGGTGCGAACCCTTCGATCGAGCTAAGCCCAGTCATGGAGGCTCGAACCCCACCGCACACCAGCCTCGATTTCGGTCGGGGCTGCCCCTTCCAACCCCTTCCGTACCACTCGGCCCCGCCCCACACGACCATGATCGATCCCCGTCAAGTACACGATACGCTCCGCCAACACCAACTCACCGACGGCTTTCCCTTCGTCATGGACTTGGAGAAGTCGCAGGGGTCCTGGATCTACGACGCTCGCAGCGGCAAGCGCTACCTGGACTTCTTCACCTGCTTCGCTTCGTGGCCCATCGGTTACAACCATCCGGGCACCCTGGAGGAGAAGTTCCGCCGCGACATCGAATTGACCGGTCGCAACAAGCCGGCCAACTCCGACCTGTACACCACGCACATGGCGGAGTTCGTGCACGCGTTCGCCACAAAGGTCACCCCTTCGCAGTTCCCGTACCACTTCTGGGTGTCCGGCGGCGCGTTGGCCGTGGAAAACGCCCTCAAGGTGGCCTTTGACTGGAAGGCGCAAAAGGTGGGGCCGCAAAACTGCAACGATGGCAACGACCTGGTCATCCTGCACTTCAAAGCCGCCTTCCACGGTCGCTCGGGCTACACCATGAGTCTGACCAACACCGTGGCGGACAAGGTCGCCCTCTTCCCGAAGTTCCAATGGCCGCGGGTGCACAACCCGGGCATCGTCTTCGACCTGGACGGCAACATCGCCAACGACATCGAAGCGGAGGAAGCGCGCGCGTGCCAGGACATCGAAGCGGCGTTTGAATGCTACGCTGGCCGCATCGCCGCGATCATCCTCGAGCCCATGCAGGGCGAGGGGGGAGACGTGCACTTCCGGCCCGAATTCTTCCAGAAGCTGCGCCAATACGCCGACCAGCACGAGGCGCTGTTGATCTACGACGAGGTCCAAACGGGCTTCTTTGGCTCGGGCAAACCCTGGTTGTGGCAAACCAAAGGGGTCGAGCCCGACGTGGTGGCTTTTGGCAAAAAGACCCAGGTTTGCGGGCTCTACGCCGGCAAGCGCGTGGACGAAGTCCCGAACAACGTGTTCCATCGCTCGAGCCGCATCAACTCCACGTGGGGCGGCAACCTGGTGGACATGGTGCGTTGCCACAAGTTCATCGACATCATCCTGGAAGAGAAGCTGGACCAAAACATCGCTGCGCGCGGCGAGCAAATGGTGCAAGGACTGCGCGCCATTGCCCGCGAGAAAGGCGGCATGGAAAACGTGCGCGGAGTGGGGTCGTTGGTGGCCTTCACTCTCGACAGCGCCGAGACCCGCGACGCGATGATCCAAGCGATGATGGAGAGGGAGCTTCTGGTGCTCGCTTCCGGGCCCAAAGCGATTCGTTTCCGCCTGCCGCTCGTGGTGACCGCGGACGAGGTCGACACGGCGCTGGAGCGCACCAGCGAAGCCTTGAGCACCCTGGTCGGTGCCTAAGTCGGTGGGCGCAGCGCGGCGCATGCGGTGGATCGGCGCTTGGGCGCTCGGGCTCCTCAGCCTGAGCGCGTGCGGCGATTCCGTGCCGGATGCACGGCCGCCGAGCCCTTCGGGGGCCCTCGCGAAGACCGCTCCCGACGTCTTGGTCATCGAGGTGCCGCAGCTCTCCGCCAGCATCCTCGACCAACCAGCGTTGGTTGGGGATGCGGAGCGCGGGCTTGGGTTCTGGTTGGCGCAGGGGGTTGCTTTTGATGCGGCCTACGCACGCTTTGACCAACCCCAGCTCAACCATGCGGATGCCCTTTCGATGGGAGCGGGGGGCGCCCGTCCGGTCGAAGCGTTGGGCGACCCCGAGTCCCACTGGGTTGAGGCGTTGCAGGCGGGTTCCTATCGCGTCGATACGGGACCTTGGCGCAGCGCGGAGCAGGAACTCGAAGAGTTCGCGCAGGAAGCGGACGGTCCCCGAGCGCGTTTCGTCGAGCTGGGCACCAGCGAGTGGAGCGACATCGAAGCCGTCCTGGTGGCGGCGCAGGCGCTGTGGGCGAATGCGGGCGAGCGTCCACGCTTGGTGGTCTTTTATGCCCTTCAAGGGGAAGCCGAAGCCGAACCGATGTCCGAAGCGGCCTTGCGCGTTCCGCTTTGGTTCGCTGCGACCGAGGGCATCGATGGGGGAGAGCGCCGGCCCATCGTGGTGACTTTGGCGGACGTAGGGCCCACCCTGCTCGACCTGTGCGGGGTTTGGCCGGAAGGCCAGCAGCGCGGCGACTTGGAGGGAGAGAGCTTCGCGCGGGTTCTGATCAAAGAACCGATCGCATGGCGGGGCTTTGGGTTGGCTTTGGTTTCGGACGGATCCGCCTGGGTGCGAAGTGCGCGTTGGCGTTTGATCCGTTTCGGCGACGGCCGCGAGCTGCTGAGCCAGGTCGACACCGATCCGCGCCGCATGGACGACGACCGCACCGTACCCGGGGCCGTGGCGCAGTTTCGCGGGTTGGGCCTGCGCCTCGATGCGTGGCTCGCCTCCCGCTAAGGGATGATGGCGCGCAGGCGTCAGCGGCCGATGATTTTGGTGCCCTAGGCGCCCGCACCTTGGGCGCGCAACTGCCCGCAGGCGGCCGAGTCCTCTAACCCGCGCGACCAGCGCACGGTCGCGACGAGGCCGGCGCTTTCGAGGTGCGCTCGAAAGGCTTCTACCGCTTGGGGGTTCGGCCGCCGGTAGGGCAACTCGGGGCTCGGGTTGTAGGGGATCAGGTTCACCGTGGCTCGGCGGCCTTGCAGCCGGTCGATCAGGTTCCCCGCGTGCTCTGGAGTGTCGTTGTCGCCACCGAGCAGCACGTATTCGTAGGTGACTTCGCGACCGGTGGACTCGAACCAATAGTCCCCCGCCAGCAACACCTCTTCGATCGGCACACCGCGCATGGCCGGGACGAGCTCGTCCCGTTGCTCTTGGAAGGGCGTGTGCAGCGAGATGGCGAGGTCAAAGCGGGGATCGGCTTGGGCGGCTCGCCGCACGCGCTCGGGAAAGCCGACGGTGGACACCGTGATCTTACGGGCGCCCAATTCGAGGCCGCCGCGCACGATTTCGAGAGCGCGCTGCAAAGCGTCGAAGTTGAGCAACGGCTCGCCGATCCCCATCACGACGCAGCGCGAGATGGGACCCAAGGCCCGGGCGCGCACGAACTGTTCGACGATCTCGTGGGCCTGGAGATTGCGCAGCAACCCGTTCAAACCGGAGGCGCAGAAGGGGCAACCCACGGGGCATCCCGCCTGGGTGGAAACGCAGATGGTGGCGCCTTTGCCTTGATCCGCTTTGCGCGAGGGCATGTACACCGTTTCGATGGCGTTGTCGCGGCGGCCGTCGCGGTCGAAGCCGGTCAGCAGTTTGATGGTGCCGTCGCGACTCTCGGTGCGGTCGAGCTCGCGACCCACCAAAAGGGGCAACTCTTCGGGCAGTTTGGCCCGCAAAGCGGCCGGCAACGAAGTCAGCGAGTCGGGGGTCAAGAGCCCCTTGGCCACCACATCGCGCCGCAGCACTTTCGCGTGGAAGGGGCGCCCGCCCATCTCGACCAACTTGTCCGCCAACTCCTCCGGGTCGTATTCGAACAATCCGCGGGGGCGTGCTGAGGGTTCCGTTTGCATCGCCTGCTACGCCTCCTGCTGCGACATGTGCGCGTAGAGGATGTCCGCGACCTCTTCGCCGAGGCGCAAAGCCTCTGCTTGGCTGGGCGGGTTTGCACCGCCTACGGCCCGGTGGCCTCCACCGCCGTAGCGGCCGAGCAACTCGCCCACGTGCATGCCTTGGGTGGGTTGATTCCAGGGGTTTTCGCCGCAGGTGATGTGAAAGCCCGCGCGGGTCGGGATCACGCCCACCGCGTAGGACAGGTCCGGGTAGTGATAAAAGGGCGCGAAGCGCTCCCGGCGCACCTTGATCGTGGCCGCGTCGTAGAACAGCACGCTGCCCTTGTGCCACACCACCGTTTCGGGGAATTGGTCCAAGGCCTTGTCGCGGTTGCGGGTGGCCCGGGAATAGGCCTTTTCCATGTCCGCACGGCTCGCGACCTGATCGAGGCTCTGGTTGCTGAGGGCCCCGGTGATTTCGTCGGTCCAGTTGGGGTGCGGCGCGACGGTTAGGCAGCGCATGATGCGCAAGGCTGGATCGTCCGCGAACAGGGCTTGGTCCACGTCCCGAAAGTTGGCCGCGTCGATGATGTCCGACCAATAAGCCATCTCTTCGAAGCGTTCCGGCACCCGATACCCCCAGTGCTCCTGAGCGTGGCGCAGGATCAACGGCGGGCAAGAAGGGGAGGTCTCATCCCACTGCCAAAACTCCGACGGCTGGTAAGCGGCCCGCAAGGCTTCGGTCAGAAACGTCGTCGGGTGGTGATCGAACCAGTACACCGCCCGGTCGTGGAAGTGGAAATCCACGATGCCAAAGCGTTGGTCCGTCGCGAAGTTCTCCCAGTCGCGGCTTTGGTCGTAGTTGATGTGGCGGAAGACGATGTCCTTCTCGCCTCGACCGCGCAAGACCTTGGCGAGGATGGCCGCGGAGACCATCCCGTCAAAGTCACGGTGGTAGTACAGGAATAGCGCGCTCACGGAATCGTCCTGGAAGGAACTCCAGCGCGCCGCATGCGCCCCGGGTGAACCCGCAAGATAGACCGGGGCCGATGGGAATGCACCCGGGAAAGCGGTCCGTTCCCGAAGCGGGCGCTAGCGGGGGCTGGGCAAGGGTCAGCGCACCAGCTTGCGGGCTTCCGCGAGCACTTCGTAGCGCGTCTTGGCCGCGTCGTACAAGCGCAGGAAGCGGACCGAGGCGGGGCTATCCTCCACATCGCGATGGTCATCCGCCCAGGCCGGTGGGATCGATTGGTACAGCAGACGCGCTTGCACCTGGGGGCGACCTGCGTTGCGTACGGATGCGGGGATCTCGAGGGCGAAGGTGACCTGGTCGAGGCTGCCCACGAAGTTTGCATCGTCGCCCAGACCGACCGGGGCGGTCTCTTCACCGTGGGGGCCCTCCGGAATCCAGCCGAGCGGCAACAAGCGGTTGTCCTTGAGCCGTTTCCGCATGGAGCTCAGTTGGGTGGTGGGTTGGCCTTCCTCGTCCAGGGCGATCATTTCGTAGACCTGCACCTGGTCGGAGCTCGTGATGCGATCCCGGTGGGGAAGGCGCAAGCCCTCTCCGCGGGGCACGATGCGCCCTTCGGCGTCCGGGACCCCGGAAGCGAACCACGTTCGCTCGCCCGTTTGCACTTGCACCTCCAGCCATACCCGCCGGGAGGGATACCCGGTAGGCAGTTTGTGCCCGGTCAGGTTTTCGACGAAGACCACGAACTCCAGTTGGTCCGTGCTCCACTGGACCTCGCCGATTTCGATGTGCGCCGCTTCTTCGCGCAGGTAGCGGCGCGTTTCCGTGGCCATAGCCTTCAGCTCATCGGCAGGCGCCGCCACCCCCAATTCGTCGCGGCCAGCCGCCAGCATATCGAGCAGCAAAGCGTTGCCGCCCACGATCGCGTGCGAGCGCACGTTCGGTCGTTCCGAGAGGAAGGGGAAGTTGCCTCCGGCGGGATTGTGAGCGAGAGCCATGTTGCCCATCACCGGCATGTGGCAGTCCTGGCAGGACCGAGAGGTGTCGGTGATGCCGCGCTCGTGGGTGAAGGCGCTGTTGCGCCACTCCAGGTACGGGGATTGTTCGAGGAAATGTCCCGCCGCCTCGCCGCTGCCGTGACTCGTCTCCAAGGTGTGGCAGGTGGCGCACAGCGCGGATTCCACCATGTGGGCTCCGAAGTGAATCTCGTAGCCGCTCATGGCCAACATCGGCCCAGGTACTGGATCCGGGTAGGGACCATACAGCCTGTTCGCGAAGTCGAGCGGCAAGTGACCATCGAAGGTGGCCGGAGTGCCGAGGCCTTCCGCGGTCATGCGGTGGCAGATGGTGCAGGTCACGCCCTCGGCTGCGGCCGGATCCTGGTCCAACTGAGCGAGGGTCGGCGGTGCGAGCCCTTCAAAACGGGCTTCGTGCACCGCGGCGGGCGCGTGGCAGCGGGTGCACAGCGCGTTGCGGGCAGCTCGTTCGTCTTCGTTGGGGGCGAGCGCCAACTCCCGTTCGATCTGGGCTCGCCAGTAAGGGTCATAAAACGACTGGGCCATGACCGAGGCGCGCCACGTGCCGATCGGTGAAGCATCTTCTCCGGTGTCGGTCCACAGGGCCGTGCTGGTCTCGACCGCGTTGTGGCAGCGCGCACAACTGGCGGACAACACGAAGAAGCGAGCGGCTTCCTCGGCATCGTCTTGGATCGCATGAGTGCCGAATGCCGGGGCCGGCTGCGGAGGCGCACCGGCGGTGGCCCAGCTCGCATGCGCGCTCAAGAGCGCCGAGCTCAGAATCCACAAGCCACCCAAGCTGAGGGAAACCTGCGAACGGGACGAGAGGTGCGAAAGGGCGCGGCGCAAATGCATGGCGCGAGTATACGAGGTCGAGGGTGCCGGCGTGGTCGCCGACTCGGTTCGAAAGGTGTGTCGCGGGTGCGACTCTTTCGCAGGTGGTTCGAGAAGGGCCTTCTCGGCCAGCTGCGCTACTCGTCCTGCTCGCGTGCGCGCCAAGCGGCGACGATGTCGAGGGCTCGTTCCTTTTGCGCTTCCGGCACTCCCACTTCGACGGGACCCATGCGCATGGCCATCCCAAATTCATCGGTGAGCTGGTCACCCGCCACGCGGGCCTCCAGCCCTTCACTGATCAAGAGGCCAGCGAGGATTTGGGCTTCGGCTTCGCTCGGAGCGACGTAGACGGTGATCCAATCGATGGTGCTCATGGTGATGCAGGGGATGGGCTTGGCTGAGAAGCCGAGAGGCATTCGGGCGAGTCCTATCGTACGGATCCTTCGAGGCGGAAGGCACGGGGGAGGGTCGTTCGCGATGGGCGGGGACGGCTGGAGCCCCGGAAATGCCTCATGGGGGGCCTGCGGAGGGTACGAAGGGGGCCCTTTTCGCCGAATTCGCCGCACGGGAGGTAGATTGGAATCCTGGGGCGCACCTTGGGGGAAGCCGTGCGCCGACCGCTTTCATGATTTCTAGGCTCCCCCTTTGTACGGAACCAACACGATGAACCTGCCTTGCCAAACCAGCGCCGTCTCCTTGGTCATGGGTTTGCTCTTCGCGAGCCACGCTCATGCCACCGATTGGTACGTCGACGCCAGTGCAACCGCTCCGGGCAACGGAACCCTCGCGCAACCGTTTGCGCGCATCGACGCGGCGCTGGCGGCGAGCACGACCGTTTCGGGCGATCGCATTTGGGTCGCACCGGGAGACTACGTGGATGAGTCGATCGACTTTCTCGGCAAGCAAGTCATCCTGCAAAGCAGTGCCGGCCCGGCTTCGACGGTCGTGCGCGGATTAGGAGTGGGGACGACCCCCCATGCACTGGTGCAGGCGATTTCCGGCGAGGGGAGCGGGGCGGTGTTGCGGGGCTTCACCCTGCGCGACGCGCCGGGCGTTTCCGCTACCGTAGCGGCGGCGGTCGTGCTGCGCGGATCTTCCATGCGCATCGAAAACTGTCGCTTCGAAAACAACCTAGCGGGGGGGGCCGGATCGGCCGTGCACATCGATGGCGGTGCGCCACGCTTGGTGCAATGCACGTTCCGGGACAACGGTGGCGATGGGGCCGTTTATGCCGTATCGAGCGATTTGGACGTGCAAAACTGCACTTGGGAGTCCTCCGCCGCCCCCATCTGGGGCGGGTTGGTGATCGATCGCGGGCGGCTCGTCATGAACCAGACGCAGATGAATCCGAATGGATCGGGCGCCGGTCATCCCGAGGCTGCTATGCACCTCTTGGCGCGCCAAGCGACGGTGGAAATCACGGGCTGTGCGTTTGAGGGTAATGCCCCCGGTTCCGCCGGTGGGCGTGGGATCTACCTGAACTATTGCTTTGCCACCATCGAGGCATGCCAATTCGAGAACTACCACACGCAAAACCAATCGGGCGCGGCTTTCTTGGGGTTTGACGGAGACGTGGCTTTCACGAATTGCCTCTTCCAGGGTTGCCGTGTGGCGAACGGTTACGGGGGAGCCGTGGCCTTGGTGGGCTGCCGCGCCTCGTTTGTGCAGTGCCAGCTGATCGACAACCAAGCCTCCCAGCGCGGAGGTAGCATCTACAAGTGGGGCTTTGAAAACCTCTTCATCGTGCAGTCGCACCTGCAACAAAACCAAGCGGAGGCGGGCGGGGCCATCTTTGTTGCACTTGGCCCGCTCTTCGTGCAGGGCAGTACCTTCACCCACAACGCGGCTGTGCCGACCAGCAACGCCCAGGATTCGCTGGGCGGTGCGATCGCGACGCTGGACTCGCTGCAGGTCACTCAAGCTTGGTTTGCGGACAACGTGGCGGGATCGAGCACCACGAGTACCGCCACGGGCGCGAAGGGCGGTGCGCTCTACGTGGCCCTAGCGGCGGACGTTTCGCATACTTTGTTCGAAGACAACCGGGTGGTGGCCGAGCAGTCGGCTGTGGGCGGAGCGCTCGCCAGCGAGGGCAGTGGCAACCTGGTGCGTTGCATCGCGAAGCGCAATTTGGCGCAGGCGAGCCAGCCGGGCGCTCCAGGCCAAGGGGGCGCCTTTTGGGGTCCCGTGCGCGTGACCCATGGCACGTTGGTGCACAACGCAGCCAGTCAAGCCGGTGGGGCAGGGTACGACGTGCAGCTCGATCACAGCATCGTGTTCGAGAACCAACCGGACGACCTGGCGGGCAACGCGACCGCGACCTACAGCTTGGTGCCCGGCGGGTTTGTTGGAACGGGGAACCGCGATGGCGACCCCCGATTCTGGGGGCCCAACGACCTGCACCTCCTGCCCGGTTCGATCGCGATCGATGCCGGCAACCCCAACCTGCCCACCGATCCGGACGGGACGCCGTTGGATCTGGGGGCCATCCTGTTCGACGCGCAGCACTGTGGCCCCGGATGCACCGGAGAAATCAGCGTTCCGGTTTGTACGAGCCAGCCGAACTCCTCCGGCCAGGTGGGCACTCTCAAAGCTCTGGGCAATTCCTCGGTGGGCAGCAACTTGGTGATCCTGCTGAGCGACCAGTTGCCCCTGGGGCTGCCCGGCTACTACCTGATCGCTACCGATCCTGGCTTCGTCCCCTTTTTCGGAGGCAGCCAAGGCACCCTGTGTTTGGGAGGTGCGCTGTACCGGCTCAACCAAAACGTGCAGCGGGTCAACGCGGCGGGTGAGGTCAGCCGCACCCTAGATCTGACCGAACTGCCCGCGTTGGGAGCGCAGGTCCTGCCGGGTGAGACCTGGCACTTCCAGTTTTGGCATCGCGACTTCATCGGGGTGGTCAGCACCTCGAACACGACACAGTCCGCAGCGATCACCTTCCAATAGGACCCGCTCGTGCTGTCCGGCCGGAACGGCGGCCCGGGCGGTGCGTTTTTCGCCGCGGGGGTGCTCGACATGGGCGGGGCAATCCTTTTGGATAGGACCCCCTATGTTCGAAACTCTGACCCAAAAGCTGACCGGCTCCTTTTCCTTCTTTAAGGGCAAACGGGAGCTGACCGAGGACAACATCGGCGAAGGCCTGACCCAGGTCCGCCGGGCCTTGTTGGAGGCGGACGTGCACTTCCAGCTCGCTCGGGACTTCACCGAGCGGGTCAAGGCGCGTGCGCTGGGGGAAGGGCGCCTCAAGGGAGTCGAGGCCTCCGACCAATTCGTACACGCGGTGCACACCGAGCTGGTCGAGTTGATGGGGCCCGAAGACGCGCGCCTCACCTTCGCCAAAAACGGCCCCACGGTCATCCTCATGGCCGGTTTGCAGGGTGCGGGCAAGACCACCACCACCGCCAAGCTGGCCAAGCGCCTCCAGGAGAAAGAAGCCCGCCGGCCTCTACTCGTCGCCGCCGACGTCAAGCGCCCGGCCGCCGTGCAACAGTTGCAGATCCTCGGCGAGCGCATCGGCGTCCCGGTCTTCCATCAGGAAGGCGCCACGCCCCCGGAGGTCTGCCGCGCGGGCCTCGAGCACGCCCTGCGGACCGGACGGGATGTGGTCATCCTGGACACCGCCGGCCGTTTGCACGTGGACGAAGAGCTGATGGACGAGGTGGCCCAGATCGCCGCCGTCACCCAGCCCCACAACCAAGTTCTGGTGGTCGATGCGATGACCGGCCAGGATGCCGTGCAGTCCGCCAAAGCGTTCCATGAGCGCCTTGCTTTGACCGGCGTGATCCTTACCAAGATGGACGGGGATGCGCGCGGCGGCGCGGCGGTCAGCCTCAAGGAGATCACCGGCGCTCCGATCCTGTTCCTCGGATCGGGCGAGAAGATCGACGACCTGGACGCTTTCCAGGCCGAGCGCATGGCTGGTCGCATCCTCGGCATGGGCGACGTGGTCGGGCTGGTCGAAACCGCCGCCGAAAAGATCGACGAAGAGGAGGCGCAAGCGGGCTTCGAGAAGATGGTGATGGGCACCTTCACCCTCGAAGACATGCTCGGCATGATCAAGATGGTCCGCAAAATGGGCCCCATGAAAAAGGTGCTCGGCATGATGCCCGGCATGGGCCAGCTCGGGGACATGGACCTCGACGAGCGCCACATGAATCGGCTGACCGCCCTGTTCACCTCCATGACCCCCATGGAGCGCATCCGCCCGGAGATCATCGACGTGAGCCGCCGCCGGCGCATCGCCAGGGGAGCCGGTCAGGAGCTCTCCGCGGTCAACGAACTGCTCAAACGTTTCAAGGACATGAAGAAGATGATGAAGCAGCTCGGCAAGATGGGCCTGGGGTCGGGGCTTGGGGCCAAGGGCAAGCGCGAAGCCCTGGCTGGCCTCTCCCCGTCGGGCGAGATGCTGGACCCCAAAGCCGGCAAACGCGGCATGCTGGGGGGGCTGGGGGGCCTCTTCGGTGGGGGCGGCGGAGGCGCTGCCGGTATGCCGGAACTTCCTCCGGGCTTCGATCCGACCTCGCCGCGGCCCATGGGGTCGTCCTCTACCCGCAAGGGCGGCAAGTCGGCCACCGACCGCAAAAAGGAGAAAGCCAAGGCCAAGGCCCGGCGCAAAAACCGAAAAAGGAAGTAGACTCCCAGCCCCTGCTGGTGTCTGATTCCGGGCTGGGTTCAGCCCAGCGAACCCTGGAGAGGGCCTCCACCAGGGCTTCCGGCCGTCGAACGAGCCCCAGCTCGCCCTCGATGGACGCCCGTAGCGCGAGCGATCGCCTGCGGATTCGACGGCCCAAACCAACTTCGAATCGCTCGATCCGACCGCCTGAAAGCGGGATCGAGCCCCGCTAATCCCCTTCTTTCCGACGAACCTTTCATCCTCCATGGCCGTAGTCATCCGCATGAAGAGGACGGGCCGCCGCAACCGGCCCTGCTACCGCATCTCCGTCGCCGATTCCCGCTCTCCCCGGGACGGCCGCACGCTCGAGACGATCGGTCTGTACGACCCCGTTTCCCCGAACCGCGAGCAGCAAACCCGCGTTGAGGTGGAGCGAGCACGCCACTGGCTGGAGCACGGTGCGTTGCCCTCGCCGACGGTGCACTCGATCTTCAAGCGCGCTGGCGTGTACGAGGGTTTCGGCAAGCCCAAGGCCAAGCGCGATCGCTCCGGCCGCAAGAAAACCACCAAGACGGGCACGCGTCGCAACGCGGAAAAATCCGCTCGCGCTGAGCGCAAGAAGACGCGCCAAGACGCCCGTTTGAACGCGAAGCGCGCGGCCGCCAAAGCCGCTGCCTCGCAAGAAGGCGACGAGTAATCGCCCCAACCCGCCTCCACCTCCGGAATGCGAGCGGAGCCGTGCCCCTGATGGGGGCGCGAACTCCCCAGGTGCTGCGCACCTCGCGATCGGAAGCTGGGGGCGGTCGGCTTGGTACGGATCGGTCCACGTCCGCCGAGTCCCTTCGTTGTGGGCCACCATCCACCCCCTTTCCCGCGCCTGGAGAGAGAAGCTTTGGCTAAGAAGTCCGACTTTGTCGCTCGGTTGATCCAAGAGGTCCAGCCTCGCCATCCGATCCCCACCGGCCCCAAAGAGGGGTTCTCCCTGCTGGAGCAGGGGGCCGTCATGGTGCTCATGCGGCACCTGACCCAAACCCAAGCGGAGGCCTCGGTGGCTTCGCTACGCGCCGGAATCGGCGACTGGAACGAGGCGCGCGTCTGCCAAGCCCAAGAGTTGGCCCAGTACATCAAGACCAGCTCCCGCAAGAAAGGCATGGAGCTGCTCAACTCCCGCGCCCCCGCCGCCCGGGAACTGAAGGACTACTTGCAGGACGTCTTCCAAGAGACCCACAGTCTGGACTTGGAGTTCTTCCGCGAAGAATCGACGGAAGTGGGGGAGGTCATCGAGTCCTTCAAGGTGCTCGACATGCCCAGCACCGCCTATCTGTTCTGGTTGGCGAGCGACGGGCAATTGACCGTGCACTCGTCGCTCTTGAAGCTGCTCGACCGCTTGGGATTGATCCCGCGCACCACTTCGTTGGTGAAAGGGCGGGCTTCGATCGAGTCTTTGGTGCCCGAAAAAGATCGCTATGCCTTCAATCTGGCCATTCACGAAGTGCTGGCCCATTGGAACGACGAGCACGAACCTTCCTACGTGACGTACGAGGTTCTGCGCAGCTTGCCTTATGGCAAGAAGGCGTTTGAGGACCGCGAAGCCGCTCTGAAGCGCGAAGCGGCCGCTCGCAAGAAGGAAGAGGCACGCGAAGCCTTAGCCGCCAAGCGCGAGGCCGAACGCCTCGCCAAAGAGCAGGAAAAGGAACGCAAGCGCCAGGAGCAGATCGCCGCGCGCGAGCAGCGCGAACGCGAAAAGCAGGAGCGCATCGCGGCCCGCAAGGCCGCGCAAGAGGCCAAGAAGAAGGAAGCCGCTGCGAAAGCGGAGGCGGCTAAGAAAGCCCGCGAAGACAAGCGGGTCGCCGACGCGAAAGCCAAAGCGGAAGCGAAGAAGAAGGCCGAGGCCGCGAAGAAGGCTGCCGCGAAGAAGGAGGCCGCCAAAAAAGCAGCGGCCAAGAAGGCCGCGAACAAAAAGAAAGCCACCAAGAAGAAGCCCACCG
This sequence comes from bacterium, assembly GCA_030426785.1. Classification (GTDB taxonomy): domain Bacteria; phylum Planctomycetota; class UBA1135; order UBA1135; genus NORP259. The sequence goes on along the minus strand of JAUHXY010000002.1, from coordinate 29,295 downwards.
CGAAGAAAAAGCCCGCCGCGAAGAAGGCTTCGAAGAAGAAGGCGACCACCAAGAAGGCTTCCTCCAAAAAGTCCGCCAGCAAGAAGAGCACGACCAAAAAAAGCGCTTCCAAAAAGGCGACCAAGAAGACCACCAAGAAAAAGTCCACCAAGTCCACGAAGAAGAAGGCCACCAAGAAGAAGTCTTCGAAGCGCTCGCGCTGATGGCGCAACCTTCCCTCGTGCTGGCATCGGCCTCTCCGCGCCGTTCCGCCCTTTTGGCCGAGCGCGGCATCGCTTTCGAGGTGATCGTCAGCGCGGTGGACGAAGATTTAGAAGGCCCGATCGGGCCCGGACCCGCTGCGGAGCAGCTCGCGCAGCGCAAGGTGGAAGCCGTCGCGAAGCGCGTTTCGAGGGAGCGGTTTGTGCTCGGTGCGGACACCGTCGTCGCCCTCGGATCGGACGAGGCCCCGGAGCTGCTGGGCAAGCCCGCAGATGCGGCTCAGGCGGCGCGCATGCTGCAGGCTTTGAGCGACACCCGCCACCGGGTCATCACCGGGGTCAGCGTCGGGCATGCCGGACGCCTCTGGACCGCTTCGGAGTGCACCTGGGTGCACATGCGACCGATCGAGCCCCACGAGGTGGAAGCCTACGTGGCCAGCGGCGAATGGCAGGATAAGGCGGGCGGGTACGCCATCCAGGAAAACGCAGGAGCCTTTGTGGAACGGCTCGAGGGGGGTGGATTCGACAACGTGGTGGGCCTGCCCGTGGACTTGGCGCTGCGCTTGCTCCAAAAGGCTGGCTGGCGCCCCGAAAGCGCTTAGGCGCCGAGCCCAACCGGGCCCCAGGGCACGCTTGGCCGCCCTTTCGCCGGGATTCCAGGTCCCTCTACCCCTTGTAACCCCCCCGGGATCCCCCTACACTGCTCGGCCCAAATGCCGGGACAGGCCTTTAGAAACGGCCCCCAATCAAGGCGAATTATGAAAACGGACATCCACCCCAAATACATCGACTGCCAGGTCTCCTGCGGTTGCGGCAATCAATTCACCACGAAGGCCACGGTCTCCGAGTTGAAAATCGAAATCTGCAACGACTGCCACCCCTTCTTCACGGGCAAGCAAAAGTTTGTTGACGCGGCGGGCCGCGTGGACCGCTTCCTGAAGAAGTACGGCAAGAAGAAGGACAACTAGTCGTGCTCCGCCCTCGGTCGTGTTGGCACGGCGCGGGGGCGTGGTTTCTTGCCGGGCGGCACGCTTCGCAACGGCGGGGCGAACCCGGTCGTACCCCTCTCCTCTCCCTGGGCAACCGTGTCGAACCTGCATCCGGCTCTGGTGGAAAAGCTGCGCGAGCGCGCTGAACGTTTCGCGGAGTTGACCGAACAATTGGCTGACCCGGAAATCGCCGGTGACAGCAAACGCTTCCCGCCTCTTTTGCGCGAACGAGGCAGCCTCGAGGCGAGCAAGATGTTGTTCGATCGCATCGAAGCCCTGGATTCTCGCCGCGCCGAAGCGCAAGAACTGCTCGACTCTGGCGATGAGGAAATGGCGGAACTCGCGCGGGAGGAGCTCGCCGAAGCGGAGGAAGAGGAAACCCAACTCGACGAAGAGATCAAACTCGCTTTGATCCGCGACTCGGAAGATGACCGCACCAAGGTGATCTTCGAAATGCGCGCCGGCACCGGCGGGGACGAAGCCACCTTGTTCGTCGCCGATCTGTTCCGCATGTACATGCGCTACTTCGAGGCCCGCAAGTTCAAGGTGGAACTCCTGTCGGAGTCCGAGTCGGAGGTGGGCGGGTACAAGGAAATTTCCTTCGCGGTGGAAGGCGAGGGCTCCTGGGCTGCCTTGCGTTTTGAGTCGGGCGTGCACCGGGTGCAGCGAGTGCCTTCCACGGAGACCAAAGGCCGCGTACACACCTCGGCAGCGACGGTGGCCGTGTTGCCGGAAGCGGAAGAGGCCGACGTGGAGATCCACGACAACGATTTGCGCATCGACACCATGCGTTCGTCCGGTCCAGGCGGCCAATCGGTCAACAAGACCAGCTCCGCGGTGCGCATCACGCACCTTCCTACGGACACGGTCGTGATCTGCCAGGACGAGAAGTCCCAGCACAAAAACAAAGCCAAGGCCATGCGGATCTTGCGCTCCCGCCTCTTCGAGGCAGAGCAGACACGCATCCACGAAGAGCGCTCGGCCGCTCGCAAGTCCTTGGTCGGTACCGGAGATCGTTCCGGCAAGGTGCGCACCTACAACTGGCCGCAAAACCGGGTGACCGACCACCGTCTCGAGGGTACGGAACACAAGAATTTCAACCTCGAGCAGATCGTGGCTGGACGGTTGGAGAATCTGATCAGCGAATTGGAGGCCCTAGAGCGCGAAAACCGCCTCAAAGCGCTCTAAACCGCCCCCGCGCGTTGAACCGGCACCATCGCACTGCGTTGATCCTGCTGCCCAACCCTCGCACGACCTTCTCTCCCGCTACGATCCACCCCTCGCTTTGCTAGACTTGCGGCCCCCGGGTCGGGCCTGAAGGCCCATCCTTCCGGCCGGGGTCGCAGCGCCCCTCGAACCCGACTAGCCCACGACCCCCGCCCAGCCACGCCCCATCGATGGGCCAACCCCACCCCAATCTATGAGCGAAGAAGAGACTCAATCCTCCGGACGGCGCGCCAAGAAGGAGGTCGCGAAGCGCGAGCTCGAGCAAGCCCCCCTGATGCTGCGTAAGGCTTCGACCATCCTGCTGATCGGGTCCCTCTTCCCGTTCTTCAGTGGACTCAAGTACGCGGCCACCGCGGCCTACAAGGTCAACGGTACCAGCACCCAGAAGTTTGACTGGATGACCTTGATCATTGCCAAGGTGCTAGTCATCGCGGGCGGTTGGGTGCTGTACGAGTGCCACAAAGTGCGCTCGGGTGAAAAGCCGAAAAGCCCCTTGGCCGGCCTCGCGAACGCGCACGCCATGGCCGGCTTCGCCGTCGCGGCTCTGCTGTGGATCGGCGCTTTGGTGTACGTGTTCATGTCCGCCGGGGTCAACGTGCAGAACGCGGCCGACACGGTCGTAGAGACGTTCAAGCTCGGCGCGGTAGCGGAAGTCATGACCCTGATGCTGGCCATGTACACCTTCACGCACATCTACGACTACGAGCACGGCGGCAAGTTCAATCCGATCATCCCGCTGCTCATGATCGGCCCCGGCCTAGCGGGCATCATGAACCTGCTGGCCATCGGTTCGGCCTTCAGCAACCCGCACAGCGGACTGGGTGCCCTCGGCCTGATCGGCAGCATCATCGTCGCCGCTGGCGGTGGCCTCGCGATCTACACCATGTACGCCTCGATCCAAGAGGCCAAGGTGCAAGGAGAGCTCAAGAAGGCCGCCATGCGCGAAGCCCGCAAGGCCGAGCGCGCGCGCAAGCGGGAAGCCCAGCAATAGGACCCGCCGAGGACCAACCGGCCCCGCCCGGCGAGCCGTCCCGCCCGGACCGGCCGTCGGAAAGTCACCAGGAGCCCAGCCCAGCCGCTCGCCCGCAAGGCGCGGCGGGGCCGGGCTCCGCTCGTTCCGGCCGCCCTTCGCCCGCAGCGCCAACGCCTACCGGCGGGCCGAGCACCCCGCGCACGGTCGCCGAGATGCAGGCGATGGCGCGCGCCTTTTTGCAGCGCAAGGGGGTGCAAGAAGCGCGCTTGGAGGCGGATCTCCTGGTGGCGTACGCCTTGGGCCTCGATCGACTCGGCATGTTGCTGCAGCTCGAGCGTCCGCTCGAACCGCAAGAGGTCGACCGAGCCCGGGATGTTTTGGTGCGGCGGGGGCGGCGGGAACCGGTGGCTTACATCACCGGGCGGCGCGAGTTCTACGGCCGCTCGTTTGAAGTCGGCCCCGGCGTGTTGATCCCTCGTCCCGAGACCGAAGGCCTGGTGGATCGCGTGTTGTCGCTCCTGCGCGACGAAGACGTGCCCCAGAACGCGAGCCTGCTGGATTGGGGGACGGGCAGCGGGTGCCTCGCGATCACCTTGGCCTTGGAGTGCCCCCAAGCGCAGGTGAGCGCGCTGGACATCAGTGCAGAGGCTTTGGCTTTTGCACGCCGCAATGCCGAACGTTTGGGTGCCGGTGTCACCTGGATCCAGCGGGACGGAGCCCAACGCCCTTGGGATGTGCCGCGCGTGGATGTGCTGGTCGCGAATCCGCCCTACGTGGATCCCGTCGTGAGCGAAAGCTTGGCGCCGGAGGTGCGGGAGTTTGAGCCGCATGGAGCGCTCTTTGGGCCCGCTGGCGCCGCGGACCACTTTGTGCGCACACTGATCGACTTGGCTCCCGAAGCGCTGCGGCCGGGTGGGCACTTGGTGCTCGAGTTGGGGTTCGACCAGGGTGGGGCGGCCCTGCAGTACGCCCAGGAGCGAGGGCTCGAAGCGCAACTCTTGCGCGATCTAGCGGGCATCGGGCGCTGTTTGAGCGCGCGCGTGCCCGGGGTCTAGCCGTTCGACTTCCAGGAGTCCACGTAGCTGGCGATCGCGGCGCGATCGGGCTCCGCCATCTCGGTCAGAAAGACCGCGATCTCGAAGTGTTCGAGCCGAGCGCTGATGCGTTCGCAGCGCACGACCGCGCCCTGCCCGCGCAACAAGCGCTGGCCACCGGAGCGCGGCAGTTCGAACGCCACCTCGAGCAGGGTCATCTCCTCGATCGGGCGATCGAGGAAAAAACACAGGCCCCCGCGGCTGACGTCGCGGATCTTGGCTTCGTACTCCCCATCGGGGAGCCGCAAGCGGATCGGCCAATCGCCTTGCGCCCGTTCGTGGCGCCGCCGTTCGCGACCGGAGGAATCAGGGGCAGGTTCGGGAGGAGTGGGGACGGCCATGGTTGGGGGGGGACGCGGGCGCTATCGAGAAACGCATGCTACGGATCGGGGGGAAGCGTGCGCAACCGCAGGCCCATGGGAGCGCCCCTACGGTAGCCTGGGGGGGCCGAAAGGGGGACTCGTGCGAAACCGGCCGTCCGCGCGGCTTTGGCCGCCGGAAGGGATGGTTCCTCGGTCGGGGGAGCTATACTGCTGGTCGCGGACGGGGCCCGGGCACAGGCCCCGACGACGCATTCCCGGAAGGCCCGCGCCCAGCGCGGGGTCCTTCTAACCCGTGCCGGAACCCTCAACCCGCTAAGCAGCGCCTGGGCGCAGAGCCCCGAACCCACGACCATGGCATCGTTCAACAAAGTGATCCTCATGGGCAACCTGACCCGTGACCCCGAACTCAAGTACACCCAGAGCAACATGGCGATCTGCAAGGTCGGCATCGCGGTCAACCGGCGCTACAAGGACGCGCAGACCGGCGAATGGGTCGACAAGCCGACGTTCGTCGATGTGACCATCTTCGGCAAGCGTGCGGAAGCCTTCGAGAAGTTCCACAAGCGCGGCGCGTCCGCGTTCTTCGAGGGGCGCCTCGAGCTGGACACCTGGGAAGACAAGAACACCGGCCAAAAGCGCAGCAAGCTCTACGTCGTGGCCGACAACTGGGAGTTCGTCGGTCAGGGCGGTGGCGCGCGCTCCGGCGGCGGCATGCAGCAGAGCAACATGGGCGGTGCCCCGCAGTCGGCCTCGCAGGACTCGGGTGGCTACGGCGATTACGGTGGGGGCGCTGGGGACTTCCTCGGCGTGGACGACACCCCGTTCTAGTGGTGCCGCTCTCCGCGGAGCGATGCAGCGTATGAAACTTACGATTCAGCTGTTCGCGGTCTTGCGCGAACGGGCCGGTGCCTCCGAAGTGACCCTCGACGAATTGCCTGCGGGCGTTACGATGGGGGAGCTCAAGCGCATCGCGGTCGATCGTTGGCCCGCTCTCGGCGACATGGATTCGGTTTCCGGCGTGGTCGGGACGGAGTACGTGGATGACGCTCGAGTCCTGGAGCCCGGTGATGCGGTAGCGTTTTTGCCCCCGGTTTCAGGTGGTGACTCGGGCCCTGATTATGAGCGCGGCGAGTTTCGACTGATCGGCGGTGGTATCGACGATGCGGGCATCGAAAACGAGTTGGTGCACGACGAGTGCGGCGGTTTGGTCGTGTTTCGCGGTCTGACCCGCCGTACGAGTCGTGGTCGCACCGACGTGCAGTACCTCGAATACGAGGTCTTCGAGACCATGGCGGCTCCGGAGATGGGGCGCATCTTCGCGGAGGCTCGGGAACGCTTCGGGGAGCCAGCGCGCGGCCCCCTGCGCATGCTGTGTTGGCACAGCCAAGGGCGCGTGCTCGTGGGGGAAACCTCGGTGCTGATCGCGGTGGCGACGCCGCACCGCGATACCGCTTTTGCAGCCTGCCGGTTTTTGATCGACACCCTCAAAGAGCGCTTGCCGATCTGGAAAAAAGAGGTCTGCGCCGACGGAGAATCGTGGGTCGAGGGCTGTTCCCATCACCACGCGCACGGCGCCTGAAAACGGGCATCCGGCGGGGCAGAAGCAGGGCTGCCGAAGCCCATCGGATCGCCCGGAAGTCGTCTTTGGGAGCTGCGTGGATTTGCTTGGGTGCGCCCGCCTAGCTACCATCCTCGGCCCGTTTCGACGCACCTAGGGCCCGGATTGCGGGCCTCCGGCCGTCCCTCGACCCCAGCCCCGCGCGCCATGAAGCCCCGCCTAACCTCCCTCAACGTTGCCGATGTCGAACGGGAGGAATTGCCCGTCGACGTTCTTTTGGTGGGTGCTGGTCCGGCGAGCTTGGCTTGCGCCATTCACCTGCAGCGTTTGCTGGAGAAGAAGGGTCTGGACGACAAGACGATCCTGGTGATCGACAAGGCGGAGGAGGTGGGTCACCACACCCTTTCCGGCGCGGTCATGGATCCCAAGGGCATCGCCGAGTTGTTCCCCGACTGGCGCGAAAAGGGCTTCCCGGTCCTCAGCGACGTGAAGGAAGACTGGGCTGAAATGCTCAAGGCGAGCGGTGGCTCGATCAAGCTGAAGGGCATGTTGTGCCCGCCGCAGTTGCGCAACCACGGCAACGTCATCGTGAGCTTGAACCAGGTGGTGCGCTGGATGGCCGAGCAGGCCGAGGCCGCGGGCATCGAACTGTATGCCGGTTTCCCGGCCGCCGAAACGATCCACGCCGAGGACTCGGATCGGGTGCTGGGCATCATCACCCGCGACAGCGGCATCGCCAAAGACGGCACGCCGAAGAGCACCTTTGAACCCGGCATGCGCATCACCGCCGACGTGACGGTGTTCGCCGAAGGAACGCGCGGCAACCTCGCCAAAAACTTGGATCGCCGTTTGGGCCTCAGCCGCGGCAAGAACCCGCAGGCGTACGGCACGGGCATCAAGGAGATTTGGCAGGTCGACCCCAAGATCGGCAAAGAGTGGTACGGGCAAGTGATGCACACCGGCAGCTACCCGCTGCAGCGTGACGCCTACGGCGGTTCGTTTGTCTACGGCATCGCGGAAGACAAGCTGGCGCTCGGCTTCGTGGTCGGGCTCGACCACAAAGACGCCAAGCTCGACCCACACGGATTGTTCGTGCAGTGGAAGCAGCACCCGCGCATCCGGCCGCTGCTCGAAGGCGGCAAGATCCTGCGCTACGGCGCCAAAACGGTCCCCGAAGGCGGCTACTTCTCCATGCCCAAGCTCTACGGCGACGGGTTCTGCATGGTGGGGGACAGCGCTGGGTTCCTGAACATCGCTACCCTCAAGGGCATCCACCTAGCGATCAAGTCCGGCATGTTGGCGGCCGAAGCCATCGCCGAGGCCTTGGAGAAGGGGGACACCTCGGAAGCGGGTATGGCGCGCTACGGGGAGCTCTTCGAGCAGTCCTGGGCCAAAGACGAGCTCTGGAAGGTGCGCAACTACCGCCAAGCGTTCGCCAAAGGCATGTTCCGGGGCATGCTCGACTTCGGCGTGGCCATGGTCACGGGGGGACGCGGCCTGGTGGCCAAGCGCGACATGCATGCCGACCACGAGACCATGCAGCCGGTGGCGCAATCGTCCTTCACCTTGCCGAGCTTCAACGACACCGACAGCTTGGACAAACTCACCGACGTGTACCACTCCGGCGCGGTCCACGAAGAGGATCAACCCGCGCACCTGTTGGTCAACGACCCCTCGATCTGCGCGGACAAGTGCACGCAGGAGTATGGCAACCCCTGCCAGCACTTCTGCCCGGCCGCCGTGTACGAATGGCCCGAGGGCTCGACCGAAGTCACCATCAACGCGTCGAACTGCGTGCACTGCAAAACCTGCGACATCGCCGATCCCTACGAAAACATCGAGTGGGTCGTGCCGGAAGGCGGCGGTGGTCCGAAGTACATCGACATGTAGGGCTGGCCCCTGTCCCCCTCTTCTCCTTCCTGCACCCCTCCATTCCCTGCTCCTCCGCACCTCATGAACGTCTCCTTCCAAAAGTCCTCCCTCGCCAAATCCAGTCCCTGGGTTGCCCTCTTCGTGGTCGCCGGCAAAAAGCCGGAGATGCCGCGTGGCATGAGCCTGCCCAAAGGATTCCTGGAGGACTTTGAAGCCAAGCCGCGCAGTACGCGCGAGACCTACACCGGGGATAAGGAGTTCCCGCGGGTTCTGCTGGTCGGGCTGGGCGAAGCGGATGCCGTGGATTCCGAAGGATTGCGCCGCGCCGCGGCGGTCGCCGCCAAGGCAGCCAAAGGATCCGGTTGCACCGCGGCAGGGGTGTACGTTTCCGACGCGATCGCGGAATTGGCGGGCGGGGAAGAGCAAACCCTGCGGGACGTAGCGGAAGGGCTGGTGCTCGGTGCTTACGAGTACCAAGGCGCCAAGGCGCAGAAGAAAAATCCGAAGGCTTTGAAAAAGCTGACCCTGTGGGCCAACGGAACGCCAGCGTCGCGCGGCGCGAAGAAGGGCTTGGCGCTCGCCGAAGCGTGCAACTTCACCCGCGAACTACAAAACAAGTCGGGCAACCTGCTGCGACCCGCCGACATGGCGAGCCACGCTCGCAAGCTTGCGACCCGTAGCCCTCAGATCTCTTGCAAGATCTTCGACGAGGCGGCCATGAAGAAGATGGGCATGGGCCTCTTCCTATCCGTTTCCCAGGGCTCCGATTATCCGGCCAAGCTCATCCATCTAACCTACAAGCCCAAGGGCAAGTCCAAGGGCAAGATCTCGGTGGTGGGCAAGGGCCTGACCTTCGACGCGGGCGGCGTGTCCATCAAACCCAGCGCCAAGATGGAGGAGATGCGCTACGACATGTCCGGTGGGGCGGCCGTGCTCGGCCTGTTCCACGCGCTCGCGGACGTAGCGGTGCCCTACGAGGTGCACGGCATCGTGGGGGCCACGGAGAACACCATCAACGGCAAGGCCACCCTGCCCGGGGACGTGCACACCGGCATGAACGGCACCACCGTCGAAATCCAGAACACGGACGCCGAGGGGCGCCTGGTGTTGGCGGACTGCCTGACCTACGCCCAAAAGAAGACCAAGCCGGACACCCTGCTCAACCTGGCCACCCTGACCGGGGCCGTCATTGTGGCCGTGGGCCACGAGCTGACGGGCATTTACCCCACCAACGAGGGCCTGCGGGACACCCTGGTGGAGGCCGGCCAGCGGGTGGGGGAAAAGTGCTGGCCCCTGCCCCTCATCGAGGAATTCAAGGAGGCCATGAAGGGCTCTGTGGCCGATCTGAAGAACATTGGCCCGCCCAGCTTGGGAGCGGGATCCTCCCAGGGAGCCGCCTTCCTGTCCTACTTTGTCGAGCCGGGCCAGGAGTGGTGCCACTTCGACATCGCGGGCGCGGCGTGGAACGCCGGCAACCGCGATTGGGTGGGCGGCCCCCTCGGTACCGGGATTGGAACTCGGCTCCTAATGGAGTATCTTGAGCGCCGATAAACGCCCGAAATGGGCGATTGAGAGACCATCCAGTCCGTCGAAACTCTTCGCCCCGGGCCCACTTGGGCCGGGTTCGCGCCTCTGTCCGAGAGGCCTGAGCTAGGGGCCTCCGCAATCGGGAAGACATCCTGTGACCCATCCTGAACTCATCCCCGGCTTGGCCGGTATCCCTGCCGCCGAGTCGTCGATCTCCTTCATCAACGGTTTGGAGGGGCTGCTCTCGTACCGCGGGATTCGCATCGAGGAGCTGAGCGCCCAGAGTCACTACGAAGAGGTCTGTTGGCTTCTGTGGAACGGCGAGCTGCCCACCCAGGCTCAGCTGGATCAATTCAAGCTCCGGCTGCGGCCGCATCGGGAGTTGAACGCGGACCTCAAGAAGTTCGTGCGAGGACTGCCCCAGAGCGGCCACCCCATGGAGGCCCTGCAGGCCAGCATGGCGACTCTGGGCATGGTGTCGCCGGGCGTGGACTTGAAGAGCGCCGACTCGCGCCTGGACGCTTGCGAGCGGGTGCTGGGCGCTATGGGAACGTTGATCGCTTCCTGCGAACGCCACCGTCAAGGTTTGGACCTCGTCGAGCCGGACCCGGAACTCTCCGTTGCCGCGAACTTCTTGTACTGCTTGAACGGTGAACGGCCGGACGAGATCAAGACGCGCGTGCTCGATTGCGCGTTGGTGCTGCACGCCGAGCACACCATGAACGCCTCGACCTTCGCGTGCCGCGTGGTCGCGTCCACCGAGACCAGCCCCTACACCGCGGTTAGCGCTGCGGTGGGCTCCCTCTTCGGACCGCTGCACGGCGGCGCCAACGAACGGGTGCTGCGCCAACTGGAAAGCATCGGCGGCAAGGAAAACGTGGAAGCCTGGGTCGACAAGAAGATGGCGGCCAAGGAAAAGATCATGGGCTTCGGTCACCGGGTCTACAAAACCAAAGATCCCCGCGCCCACGACCTGCAAAAGCTCGCTGGCCAACTCTTCGAAACTCACGGATCGACGCCCTTGTACGACACGGCGCTCGAGCTGGAGCGCATCGTGACCGATCGCCTGGGCGACCGCGGGATCTACCCGAACGTCGACTTCTTCAGCGGCATCGTCTACCAGAAGCTGGGCATCCCCACGGACGTGTTTACGCCCATCTTCGCCCTGTCCCGCACCGCCGGTTGGTTGGCGCACTGGATGGAGCAAATGGAGGACAACAAGTTGTTCCGCCCCGGGCAAATCTACACCGGTCGCAAGGACGTTCACTACGTCCCCATGGCTCAGCGCTAAGGCGCTTTGCGGCGCTCCCCTGATTGGGGGGCGCGTGGTCGGAGTCCCCTCCGGTCACCGGAGCGGGAGAGTGAGGATGCCGGGACTCGAACCCGGACGGTCGCAATGACCTTCGGATTTTAAGTCCGATGCGTCTACCAATTCCGCCACATCCCCGTGAGGTGCATGGCGTCATCTTAGGCTGGGCGAGCGCGGAAGGCTTGTGATCCCCCGACATTGTTTCGCGCTGTCGAAGCCAGGACGTCGACAAGGCTGGGGCCTATAGGAAGCACGGGGGCACCGCCGGAGCCTGTCGGTGGGCCCTTCGAAGTTTCGTGCCGGGCGCATCGTTTTGGGCGTTCTAGCGACCTTGCCAGGGAAGTAGGGTTGACCCGCTGCCGGGGGGGTGTATCTTTCTTTACCCCTAAGGCGGCATGGCCAAGTGGCTAAGGCAATGGATTGCAAATCCATCATTCCCCGGTTCGAGTCCGGGTGCCGCCTCCACCTCGAGTGCGATCGAAGGTGCCTTTCGGATGCAACGAGTGAAGGGGCTCGGCCTCGCAACTGCCAAAGGCGTTGGCTTGCGGGGGGGCGCTGCAAAGCGCTTTCTAGGGAGCGAAACCGCTACCTCTCTTCAGACGGCCACGTTTGCCAACCACCCTGCTTTCTACTGCCGCGGGTGAACCTTTGCGCTGTTTCGGCTGCCAACGCGCCTTTCGCGCACCCCAGGCGGGAATAACGCTCACGGAACGTTGAGAGCAGGCCTGAGGTTTGGGTACACCATGGGAGCGGAGGGGGCCGCCGAGAGGCGCAAGGGCTTCCCTCTGCCTTCCGATCCGAACGGCGCCCGTAGTGGCCTCAGGGCTTCGCGCGCGCCGATCCTCAAGACCTTGCAAGCCATGCGATTCGCTCTCCTCGCCGCACTGCTCATCCTGTCCTCCCTTTTCCTGGGCGCTTGTCGTACCGCTTCCAACTCGCACCTGCACTTGCAGGCTCGCGCGGACGACGATGTGATCGCGGCGGGGGACACCGTTTCGATCGTCGACCGCATGCGCCCGGACGTGGTGATGGCATCGGCCAAGATTGGGGCGGACGGCAAGATGGAGTTCCCCGGGCTGGGCAAGCTGCCGGTGAGCGGGCAAAGCTCCATGCAACTGCACGAAGAGTTGCGCGAGCGCTACAACGACGTGTACGGGCGCAGCGAGCTGAACGTCTCCATCGCGAAACCGCAGGAGCGTTTCTACGTGTATGGCGAGGTTGCACGCCCAGGTCGCTATCCCCTGGAACGGGGGCTCACCGTTTTGGAAGGCACGATCAACGCCGGCCCGGATGAGAGCTACGCCGACCTATCCCGCGTGCGCTTGATTCGCGGCACCGGCACCAAAGAACACACCACCAACCTGAACATCCGGGCGATCGGTCGGGGCAATACCAGCTTCAACGTTGCGCTGGAGGATGGCGACATCCTGTACGTGCCGCCGACCATGTTCGGCAAGGTCGTTGCACCGATCCAATAGGCTCTTGGAGTAGGCTCTACTCTCCGAAAGCCAGCGCCACTTCGAGGGCGGCGCGCAATCGCGCCAAGTCCTCCGACGTGTGCTCGCTGTTGACGGCGATGCGCAGGTAGGCGCCATCTTGGCCGGAGCCATAACGGGTGAGGGGCGCGAAGACCCCTTCCCGCAACAGCGCAGCGTAGGCTTTCCGCCCTTGTTCTTGGTCTGCGAATGGAATGTTCCAAACCGGCAAAAACGTCCCCTGGCGTGCGCTGCCGAAGCGAGCAGCCAGCCGGTGCAACGCGTTGATGTTTTTGTGGAGGCGCTGAACCCGCTCGGGTTCCCGTTCGAGGATGCGCAAGGCTTCGAGGGCAGCGCTCGCCATCGCGGGCGGCAGTGCGCTGCTGCCGCCAAACCACTCCGATCGGCGCCGGACCGCTTCGATCGCGTCCGCGGGGCCGACCAGCGCACCCCCGGCCGTGCCCAGGGCTTTTGCCAAGGAAAAGGAGACGACCGTGCGTTGCGAAGGCGTTCCGAAGGCTTGCAAGGTGCCACGCCCCTCCGGCCCCACCACCCCGATCCCGTGGCTGTCGTCGAGCAGCAACCAACCCGAGGGAGGTAGGTAGCGCAGGATGTGTGCGACAGGCGCCATGCGACCCTTGGCTGGAAACACTCCATCGGTGAGGATGGCGGGGGAGCGCTCACGAAAACGGTCGCACAGGGCGAGCAAGCGCGTCGGATCACCCGCTCCGAACTCGTAGCGGGCGCCCCCGTGGGAGCGCGCGGCCAGCACGAGGGTCGAGTGCGCATCGGCGTCGAGCAACAGCGGCTCGACCTCGTCCTGCCAGGTTTCCAGCAGGGCTAGGTTCGCCTGGCCGCCGGAGGGCAAAACCAAAGCGCTCTCGAGGCCGAGAAACTCGGCGAGACCTTCTTCGAGGTGCTCGTGCACTTCGCTCGTGCCCGATGTCCAGCGCGAGGCGGAGGCGCTAGCGCCGAAGCGCTCTAGTCCGCTCCGCATCGCTTCGGCAACCCGCGCATCGGCGCTCAGCCCCAGGTAATCGGTGCCCGCGAACGCCAACGCCGTCTGGCTTCCCCACTGGACTTCGCGGGCGTTCTTGCGGTGGTAGGAAGGAGAAGCCATGGGCGCAGCTTAACCAGCTGGTACCGCGATTCCCCGCGGCGGGTTCGGCCTTCTTCGCCCCGCTACTTCCGCAGGCACCGGGTCGGGAAGTACGCGCTACCATGGAACGATGTTCGGACCCACCCTCTGGCGGTTGCTTGCAGCGATCGGCTTGGCCTACGTGCCGCTGTTGTGGATGAACAGCGAAGAGGCTTGGCTGTGGTGGGCGGCATTGGCCGCACCCGTAGCCGGTGCTTTGGGCTGGCGAGCGGGAGTAGAGCCGGCAGGCCAAGGATCCTGGCTACGCCTTTGGCCCGGTGCGCTGGTAGTGGCTGCATGGGGCGAGGCTTGGCTTTGGGTGACTTGGTGGTACCCGGTCGAGTTTTCGCGGGAAGCTTGGTGGGGTGGTTTGGGGGCTGTGATGGGTTTGGCGGCCTTGGGCTGGGGGGTGGCTTTGATCGGGAGTCGGCTGGTCGGTTGGAGCGTCGGGCGCGCCGCCTTGTGGGTCGCCGCGGCGACGGCGGTGCTATTCGCATGGCCCATCGGCTTCGGATTGTCGGGGGCTCCGCACTGGAGTCCTGCGACCACGGCGCTAGCCCTATCCTGCAGCCCTGCTGGCCTCGCCCTCGAGTGTGCGGGCTGGGACTGGATGCGCATGCCGGCGATTTACGAGCCTGCCGGGGCCGATCGGATCGGCCCAGACCTGCGGATCGGGTGGGGAAGCCTTGCGGGATGGGGGGCGCTTGTGGTGGGATGCTTCTTAGCCGCAGGGGGGCAGATCCGCCTGCGACGCTCTACTCCTCCCTCCTGATCCGCGATGGCCACCGCCAAGTACTTCTGCATCTTCCCCCAAGAGCTGATCTCCGAGCCGATCATCAGTCACACGCTAGGCGAGAAGTTTCCGGTGGTGCCGAACATCCGAGCGGCCAGCATTCGAGCCACCGAGGCCAAGGTCGTGGTGGAGATCGAAGGGGAGCCGGCCGACATCGAGCGTGCCGTGGACTACCTGCGCGGTCGAGGTGTTTCGGTGGCCGCTATCGAGGATGACCAAGAGCCGCCGATCTAGATCCCCGCGCCGAGCGGCCGGGCTGATCGCGATCGGGCTGCTGCTCTCGCTAGGAAGCGGATGCCGTGCGAACGATCCGTTTGGCGACAGCGATCCCTTCCCGACGCCTCTAGCGGGAGCCGTGGTGGCCGAGCACCCACTGGCGGTGCAGGTTGGCCTCGAAGTGCTCAACCAAGGCGGGAACGCAGCCGACGCCGCGGTGGCGACCGCTCTAGCCCTGGCCGTGGTGTATCCCCAGGCGGGCAATCTTGGGGGCGGAGGATTCGCTCTGTGGGTGCCGCACGAAGGAGAGGCGTGGTCCTTGGACTTCCGCGAGACGACCCCGGCCGGGTACCGCACCGATCTATACCTGAACGACGCGGGCGAGGTGGTGCCCGAGCGCTCGCTGCAAACCCCATTAGCGGTGGGGGTGCCGGGCAGCCCCCTAGGACTGTTCGAGCTGTACCGCAGCCACGGTTCGGGGCAAATCACGTTCGCTCGCCTGTGCGCCCCCGCGATCGCCTTGGCGCGCCATGGATTCGAAGTGGATGACTTCCTCGCCCGGGACTTGCGCCGGGAGAGCCTGCGGGCTCGGTTGGTCGCCGATCCCG
This sequence comes from bacterium, assembly GCA_030426785.1. GTDB lineage: Bacteria > Planctomycetota > UBA1135 > UBA1135 > NORP259. The sequence goes on along the minus strand of JAUHXY010000002.1, from coordinate 13,993 downwards.
CCGCACGCCGATTGTTTTATCCGGGGGGGGAAGCGTTGCAGGAAGGCGAGTTGCTCGTGCAACCGGCCCTTGCGGCTACCCTCGAGCGGTACGCGCGGGGAGGTCCTGCGGCGTTTTACTCGGGCCCGACCGCGCAAGCGATTGTCGAAACCTTGCGCGCTGCGGATCGGCGCACGGGTTCCATCGTTGGGGATCGGCACATGAGTCTCGAAGACCTCGGCAGCTACACCGCCAAAGTGCGCAAGCCCTTGGTCGGTTGGTTCCGCGGAGATCAGATCATCTCCATGGGGCCCCCGAGTTCCGGCGGCATGGTGTTGCTGCAAGTGCTCGCCATCCTGGAGGGCTTCCCTTTGGACGCCGAGCGCGAGGCCTGTTTGGAGAAACAGGACTTGGGCGTGTTCGTCGCGGCAGAATCCTGTGGCCTTTCCTCCCGTGCCGTGCATTGGTGGATCGAGGCGATGCGGCGAGCTTTTGCCGACCGTGCGGAACACTTGGGAGATCCCGATCACGTGTGGGTGCCCTTGCAAGAGTTGCTGGCCCCGGAGTGGGTCGCGACGCGGCGCATCTCTATCGGGGAGCGTGCCAACCCCAACGTAAAAGCATGGGTGGCGCCGGTGCCCGCCGAAAGCGGCGAGACCACCCACCTGTCGGTCATCGACCGCAAGGGGAACGCGGTCAGCATGACCACGACCCTCAACGCGACCTTCGGGTCCGGCATCTTGGTGGGGGAAGCGGGCTTCTTGCTCAACAACGAGTTGGACGACTTCGCTCTCGCTCCCGGAGTTCCCAACCTGTACGGGCTGGTGGGCAGCGAGGCGAATCGTCTGCGGCCTACCAAGCGGCCGTTGTCCTCGATGACCCCGACGGTGGTGCGCGAAGGGGGTGGGCGCGTTTCCCTCGTGATCGGGTCGCCCGGAGGGCCGCGCATCATCACCTCCGTGTTGCAGGTCATGCTGCGGCACTTGGTGTACGAACAGGACCTGGAGAGTGCCGTGCAGGCGCCGCGCTTGCACCAGCAGTGGAAGCCCCAGTGGACGCGGTTTGAAGGCGACTGGAACAGTCCGCTCTTGGAGGCTTTGGAAAACCAGCACGCCCAAGAAGTGGCGGTCGAGCTGGAAACCAAATTCGGTTCCGTGCAGGCCATCCACATCCCCGAGTCGGGACGCCCCGTGGCCGTCAGCGATCCCCGCCGCGGCGGCACGGGGGCAGTCCAGCGCATCGAAGACTGAACGTGGGCCGACGGTCCGCGGATTTCTGCGTTGATCGTGACTTGGAAGGTTCTCGAATCGCGAGGTTTCCGGTGGTCTGGCTGGGACGACTTGCGCCGGTCCTTGCCTGAAGCGCTATCGTAGAGGCCCGGGCTCGGGCCGTTCTTGCGGTCCCTTCACATTCCGTTCCTGTGGTGCCGCTCGAGCCACACGACCTGCCGATTTTCATGAAGCACGTTGTACGCAACCCCTGGGTTCTCCCTTCTTCTATCCTCCTTAGTGCTCTAGCGGCGCCCGCAAGCGCCCAAGGGGATGATTGCTCAAGTCCTGAAGTCCTCACCGGTATGGGAACTTTTTCCTTTGCCACTACGACACTGACACATTCCGGATTCTTCGGAGCGCAACCTTGCGCCGTCGGCGTCAGCAACATTTTCGCGAACGCGGACAAGTTTTTTGCCTGGACCGCGCCTTTTGCGGGGGACTTTGTCTTCGACACGGTCGGCAGCGTGGGGCAAACCGAGATCGCTGCGTTCGATGGGAGTGGGTGTGCCGCTGCGTGCCTGGCCTACAACCACTACTTCAACGGGGATCCGGCGGCGATCTCGGTGTCGGGGTTGGCCGCAGGCGATGTGATCATGCTGCAGGTCGGTTTTGATGTCTTTGGGCCCGGCGCGCCGGGCCAGTTGAACATCTTTGGGGCACCGGCCGATCCCTTCGAGGACAACGATTCGGTCGCGACCGCCAGTCCGATGGGACCGGGGGTCTACAACGGCTTGTGGGTTTCTGTGGGGGATCGAGACCACTACGCCATCGATGTCCCGGTGGGCCACCGAATGGTCCTTCTGGAATCGGCGGACAGCGCGGACGCGCAGTACGCCCTGGCGGGCTGGACCGGAACTGGCCTAGGAGGAGCGAATCCGGAGGGTGCGGTGTTTGTCAACCAGGGCGCCACAACCGCGACGGTCACCGTGCGCGCTACTACCGAGGCCTACTCTGTGCCCTACACGTTTTATGACCTGGACGTGCAGATTGAGCCTACCCCTTGCTTGACTCCGGACGCATGGGAGGACAACGACACATGTTGGCAACCGAGCGCGATAGCAGCTGGTCTCTATCAGGACTTGGAAGTTTCGGATGGGGATCCGGACTACTTCACTTTCTGCGTGCAGCCCGGTGACACGGTGACAGCCGACATTGCATTCGTGGGGCTGGCAAGCGATCTGAACCTGCGGCTCCATCGGTTCGAGCCCGTGGCGGGATGCGGATTCTTGCTCGACGCGAGTACGCAATTCGGCACCGATTCGGAACAAGTGCAATGGACGAATCCTGGACCCACAGTGATGCGGTGTGTTTTGGAGGTGTCGGTTTGGCCGTTTTCCACCACCCTCTGCAACTCGTACCAGCTGCAGTTGACGGGTGCGAACGATTGCGAACTTTCGGGGGCGCGGATCTGCGACCCGATGGATCCAAACTCGACCGGGATGTCGACGACTTTAGTAGGGTCCTACGCTCCTGCGGCCACGTCAGGGCTGCACTTGGAGGTCCTACAAGGGCCTCCCGGAGAGTTTGGGTATTTGCTGGTGGGTAGTTCTTGGGATGACCCGGGGATCGTGGTCTCTCATGGTCGCTTGTGTTTGTCGACCCTCGCGAACCAGTTTTTTGTGCGCTACAACCAATCGGGCACAGAAGCCAATTCGATTGGAGTGTTCAACGGCTCCGGGCAATTGGTCAACTTGGTTGGCACGTCCAGCAGTGGTACCGGATTCGATGTACCTGCGACCATTCCGTACGTATCCCAGCCCGTCATTCAAGTGGGCGAACTTTGGACGTTCCAGGCTTGGCACCGGGATGGTGGCGCTGGAGTAGGCGAGTCGAACTTCTCCAACGCGCTCGTAGTGACTTTCTAAGGGGCGACACGCCTGCGATCGGATAGCCCCTTGGGCGGGAATCTTACTGTTCTGGGAGAGCGCCTAGGCGGAACATGGGACGGGGGCCCTTGTGTCCCATAAGGCAGGGCCCAAAAGGGACAGCGCCCCCAGCCTAATGAGCCGGGGGCGCTGCATTCGATCGCGTTTGGACTTGGACTAGTCGTCGATGCCGAGGTCGTCCAGCAGGTTGTCCGCAGCGTCGTCGGCCGCATCGGGCTCGTCGGCGGGGGCGCTATCGCCGCCACCGGCACCTTCACGCTTGGCGGCTTCGGTGTTGCTGTAGCGCTCCCAGTAGGAAGGGTCTTCGACTACTTTTTGCCACACGCCATAGGCCAAAGCCACGGCGCGCTTGTTGGTGATTTCCGTCTTGTTAGGGCTGTCGGCGAAGCCATAGCCCCAACTGAAGTTGCGGCCGTTGGCGATGTTCATCATCGTGCGCTGCACGAAGTCGCCGTTCAGGTTGCCTTCCGCCGTGCCGTAGTCCAGGTCGAGCAGACCGTTGACCATGGCCGGGAAGGCGTCGCGACCGAGCTCTTCGAGGTAGGTCGCGGCGCGCGTTCCAGCGGCACCGGCGTCGGGATCCAGCATGGTCGCCACCTTCTCGTTGACGTTGGCCCATTCCTCATCGGACAAGGAATCGGGTTTAGCAAACTTCTCGAATTCCTTGAGGTTCGGCTCTTCGGGATCGTCCGGATTGTAGAGGTGGTCCGGATAGACATCCGCCACGAGTTGACGCCCTTTGCGGTTGCGCGGGGCTTCAGTCATGTCCTCGGGCTTGACGGTTTCGGGCTTGGAAGCCTCCTTTTCCGCTGCAGCTTTCTCCGCAGCGGCTTTGTCGGCCGCGGCCTGCTCTTTGGCGGCCTTGTCCGCAGCGTCTTGGTCGGCCTGCGCTTGCGCCTCGTTCCCGCCGGTGCCGGACACGCTGGTTTCAGCTGGCGTTTCGGGCTTGGAAGCGGCTTCGGTGTCGTCGCCACCCATAAACTGCCAGGCGCCGATGCCAGCGATGGCGACCACGGCGAGGGTGCCGAGCGCCGGGGCGAGCATGTTCTTTTCCTTCTTCGCGGGGCGGCGGCGACCGCCTCGTGCGCGCCCTTCGCTTTCCTCTCCGTCGTCACCCTCGTCGCCACCACGGCGGCGCGAGGCGGCCGCGCGTCCTCCCGAGCGGCGAGAGGCTCCGCCACTGCGGCCGGCCCGTTGGGCGCGGGCGGGGCGGCTGGAAGACTCCTCGCTCTCGTCTTGGGCAGCCGCTTTCGGGGCGGTTTTCTTCGGAGCGGCCTTCTTGGGGGCTGCGGCGGGTCGTTTCGCGGCCGGCTTGGGCGCGGCTTTGGGGGCCGGCTTTTGGGCGGCCGGCTTCGGCTCGCTGCCCTTGGAGGCCGCTTCGGCTTCCGCCCGGCGCTGGGCGATCAGCCGCTCCTTCATGGAAGGGCCTTTGCCTTGCTTGCCGGAGGGCTTGTGTTCTTCGAAGCCTTCGGGGTTTTGGTTGTCTTGACTCATGGGAGAGAGGTGGGGATAGGGGAGCGGTTGGGGGATCGCGTGGGAGACCGCGCGGGTTATTCGGTTTCTTCCTCGGGCTCGGGTCGCTTGGTGAAGCGCTTGAACTTGCGCTCGTACCAACCGAACCACTGCTTGACGCCCGATTCCTGACGTTCTTCCGTGGCGCCGAGCAGACTCACTCTAAAGGTCGTCTGGTGCCCGGTGATCTCGGTGAGGGTGCGGTGGATCAGGTTGAGCTGCTCGATCTGCTCCTCCGTCTCAATAGGGATCTGCGCCATGCGGGTCAGCAGCCCGGGGATGGCCGGCTTGCCGATGGCTTTGAGCTCTTCGATGATCTTGAAAGGCCGGCTTTCGGGGTCCAGCATCTCGGTGATCAGCTCTTCCACACGGTCGCGCACCTCTTGGGGCGTTTCGTCCATGTAGGGGATTTCGCGCACCTTGCCTTCGACGACTTGCGAGCCATCGGAAAGGGTTTTTTGCTCGATGCGCTTGGCGCGCGCCTTCTTTTCGTTCTCGATTTCCTCCGGGCTGATCCAGCGCTGCCAAGCGAAGGCCTTGTAGCCGCCGGAAACCTTGAGGAAGTGCCATTCCACGTGGCGGTTCAAGAGGCCTTCCGCGGGCTCCAGCGGAGAAACCTTGAGGCGCACGACGTAGGCGTTGTCCGGCATGGCGGTGGCCCACTCTTGCGGGGGCACGACCCAACCGTCGAACGGCTCCCAGCCAGCGACGAGGTCGCCTTCGACCAAGTCGTTCGCGGCCGCTTCGAGGATCTCGTTCTGGCGGGCGGGCGCCAAAATCTTGAAGTTCGAATCGGTGCCGCGCTCCTCCTCCGGCAAGCGCTCGAGAAGCGCTTGGCCGTCCAGTTGCCCTTTGAGCATGGCCTTGTTTTGGCTGTTGGCGAACTGGTGCAGCTTGACGGCCTGTTGCACGGACGGGGCGTTCCAGTCGTAGGGTTCCCGCTCGACCTCTTCTGCGACCTGCTCCGTGTCCGGGGCCGCCGGCGGCGGATCCTTCTCCACGCCACGCGTCAGCATCCAGATCAAAAACAGCAGCAGGACCGCGCCGCCGATGATGAAGTACTTCGTGGGGTCGGTCTTCTGACCGGTGCTGGCGCGTCGGCTGGCGCCGGTGGCCTTGTAGACGCGGCCGCATTCGCCGCACCGGACCTTGGCGCCCTCTTTGCTGTCGGGCAGTTGGGCTTGGGCGCCACACGCGGGACAGGTGATGATCATGAAAAGGGGGGAAGGGGTAGGGAAGGAAGGTACGAAACCGCCGCCAGGAGGTAAAGCGGACGGGCGGCTTCGCGGCGGGCCACGAGTAGGGTGCACGGGATGCCCCACGCCGGAGCCCTGGAAGGCCCCTCGACGGGCTGGCAATCCGCGCGGGGATGCACACAATGGGCCGCGCTCGGGCGCCCGGCCCGCTACCCGTACCCGCCCATGGATCGCCCGTTTCGTTTGCAATGCCCCTTCGAGCCGACCGGGCACCAGCCTCAGGCGATCGAAAAACTGGTCGAAGGCCTGCAGGCCGGGGCCAAGCACCAAACGTTGCTGGGCATCACGGGTTCAGGCAAAACCTTCACCATGGCCTCGGTCATCGAAGCGGTGCAGCGGCCAACCCTGATCCTGTCGCCCAACAAGACCCTGGCGGCTCAGCTCTACAGCGAGTTCAAGGAGCTCTTCCCCGACAACGCGGTCGAGTACTTCGTCAGCTACTACGACTACTACCAGCCCGAGGCCTACGTGCCCTCGACGGACACCTTCATCGAGAAGGACGCCAGCCGCAACGAGAACATCGAGCGTCTGCGCAACAGTGCGACCCGGTCCCTCTTGGATCGACAGGACGTGATCATCGTCGCTTCGGTCTCGTGCATCTACGGCCTGGGATCGCCGTCTAACTACTCTCGCATGTCCATGGAGATCTCCGTGGGCCAGGAGATCGAGCGCGATGACCTGCTGCGGCGACTGACGCAGATGCAGTACGCGCGCAACAATCTGGACTTCCGGCGCGGAACGTTTCGGGTGCGCGGCGACGTGGTGGAGATCTTCCCCGCTTACGAAGAGGACCGCATGCTGCGGGTTGAGTTCTTCGGGGACGAGATCGAAAACCTGGTGGAGGTCAATCCCTTGGTGGGGGAGATCCTCGGGGAAGCGAAGTCGATGGTGGTCTACCCCGCCAACCACTACGTGACGCCGCAGGAGCGGTTGGATCGGGCGGTGCCCTTGATCGGCGAGGAATTGGAAGAACGTTTGACCGAGCTGCACACCCAGGGCAAGGCCCTCGAGGCGCAGCGCCTCGAACAGCGCACACGCTACGATATGGAGCTTCTGCGTACGACGGGTGTGTGCAACGGCATCGAGAATTACTCCCGCTACATGGACGGGCGTAACGCTGGCGAGCCGCCGTTCACCCTGCTGCACTACTTTCCAGAGAACTGGGTGCTGATGGTGGACGAGAGTCACGTTTCGGTGCCGCAAGTGGGCGCGATGTTCAAGGGCGATCGGTCTCGCAAGACCACGTTGGTAGAGCATGGATTCCGGCTGCCGAGCGCTTTGGACAACCGCCCCCTGCAGTTCGAAGAGTTCGAAACCATGCTGCGCCAGGTGGTTTACGTCTCCGCCACGCCGTCGAAGTACGAAATCGAGCACAGCGAGGGCCGCATCGTCGAGCAAGTCGTGCGCCCGACAGGGTTGCTCGACCCCGAAATCGAGGTGCGCCCGGCGGCCACGCAGGTCGACGACCTACTGCATGAGATCCGCAAAACCACGAAAGCTGGTTGGCGCACCTTGGTAACGACGCTGACGAAGCGCAGCGCGGAGGAACTGACCAACTACTTCGAGGACCTCAAGGTGCGCGTGCGCTATCTGCACTCCGAAATCGACGCGATCGAGCGCACGGCGATTTTGCGGGATTTGCGCCTGGGCGAGTTCGACGTGTTGGTGGGCATCAACCTGTTGCGCGAAGGTTTGGACTTGCCCGAAGTCGCTTTGGTGGCGGTGCTCGACGCCGACAAAGAGGGCTTTTTGCGTGCCGAGACCAGCCTGGTGCAGACCTGCGGCCGGGCGGCGCGCAACGCGGATGGCCGCGTGATCTTTTACGCCGACAAAGTGACGGATTCCATGCAGCGTTGCATGGACGAAGTGTCCCGCCGGCGCACCTTGCAGATCGCCTACAACGCCGAGCGCGGTATCGAGCCCAAAACGATCATCAAACCCGTGCGCGCGTCGATCGAAGCTCTGTACGACATGGACTACGGGCCCGTGCCCGAGGTCCCCGACAAGGCCGGCAAGGTGGCCGAACGGGAAGAGCTGGGCTGGTCCTTGTCGCGCCTGCGCGGCGAGGTCGAGAAGGTGCGCGCAGACATGCATATGGCCGCGCAAGAGCTACGCTTCGAAGAAGCCGCCAAGTTGCGCGACCGCCTGAAGGAGTTGGAAGAACTGGAACTGGCCCGATGAACGCCCCCTACGAGATTCGCCACGCCCAGCCGGGGGACTTGACCGGCGTGCTCACGATCTACAACCACTACGTCGAGCACACGCCGATCACCTTTGATTTGGTGCCGCAGACCGAAGCGCAAAAGCGTCCTTGGTTCGAGAGCTTCGCCACCAGCGGTCGCCATCAATTCTTCGTGGCCGAACGCGATGGGCAAATCCTCGGCTACGCCTACACCGGCACCTTCCGCGACCGGGCGGCCTACGACGGCACCGTCGAATGCACCGTGTACCTAGCCCCCGGCCAGGAGCGCCAAGGCATGGGCCGCGCCCTCTACGCGCGCCTCTTCGACGCCGTCCGCGACCAAGGCGTGCACCGCATCATTGCCGGTGCCACCTTGCCCAACCCCGGTTCGGTCGCTTTGCACGAGTCGATGGGCTTCCAGAAAGTCGGAATCTACACCGAGGTCGGCTACAAGTTCGATCGGTATTGGGACGTGATCTTTTGGGAGTTGAAGGTCGAACCAACGGTGGTGTAGTTCTGCACCTACCAAGGCGCCGGCTTGTAGTCCTTTAGGAACTGACCCCAGCAATGCACGCCGGTGAGGAAGCCGGTGAAGATTGGGTCGAGCACGCGGGCGGCGCCGTCGATGGAGTCGAGGGGTGGAGTGAAGTTTTGGTCGCTGGCTTTGCGTACGGTCAGCTCGAAGGGGTCCTCGTCGGTGACCCAGCCCGTGTCGACGCTGTTCATGTGGATGCCGTCGCGCACGTAGTCCTTGGCGGAGGTGCGGGTCATCATGTTCAGCGCGGCTTTCGCCATGTTGGTGTGGGGATGGCGCGTGGTTTTGAGATGCCGGTTGAACTGGCCCTCCATGGCGGAGACGTTGACGATGTGCTTGTCCGGCGTCTCGACGGCGAGCAGTAGGGGTTTGAGGCGCGCGTTGAGCACGAAAGGGGCCACGGAGTTGACCAGTTGCACCTCGAGCAGCTCGACGGTGGGTACTTGGTGGAGCTCCATGCGCCACGAGTTCGCCGCACGCAGATCGAGTTGTTGGCCTTCGCCGTCGATCATGCCTTGGGGGAACAGGCGAAACTGATCGCCTTCGCCGAGCAGGTCCAGTTGGCTCAGGTGGGAAGCCTGACGGACGCCCGGCAGGTGCGGCGCGCCCTTGGCTTGCAGGTCAGTGCCCGCCGATTCGCCTTCGAGTTCGTTCAGCAAGGCTTCGCGGGCAGCCAGCAAGCGCGCACCCTGTCCCGGCGATGCGCCGCGCGCCTCCTTCTCGATCAGATGCTGATAGAACTCCGGCGGTCGGCGCACGGTTTGGCACGCGTTGTGGATCAGGAAATCTAGGCGGCTCTCGGTCTGGACGAGCCGATCGGCGAACCACTCGACGCTGGGCGTGTGGCGCAGGTCGAGGCCGTGCAGCTCTAGGCGCTCGCGCCAATCGGCGTAGTCCTTTTCCTCCGCAAAGCGCTCCGCGGCATCCACGGGGAAGCGCGTCGTGGCGATGACCCGGCAGCCAGCGCGCAGGAGCATCAAGCAGATCTCGTAGCCGATCTTGACCCGGCTGCCCGTCACCAAGGCCACGCGTCCGCGCAAGTCCGCGGTTTGGTGGCGCTTGAGCCAGTTCAGTTCCGCGCAGGCCGGGCACATCGAGTCGTAGTGATGATGCACTTCGACAAAGGGCTCTTTGCAGGCGTAGCAGCCTTTTGGCTTGGCGAGGCGCGGCTGCTCGGGCGTGCTACCGAGGTCTTCAGGGACTTGGGCTTGTTCCTCCAGCAAGGCCCGATGGTGCGCGTCCATGTCCAAATCCGGGGGTGCCGTCGGAAAGCGCAAGGCCCGCTTCTTGGCCCGATTGCTGGTGGTTTCGAGGGCTGTGCGGGTTTGCTGCTGGGCCTGGCGCTTTTTGAGCCGGCGGCGCTCCTTGACGAACTGTCGTTTGCGTTCCACGTCCATGTGCGTCAGAGCGCCGGCGGCCCGCCGCAAGCGGATGCGCAGCGGTTCCTCTAAGTGCGCGAGCTGTTCCGGATCCTTCGCAAAGCGCTCGAGCCAGGCCAAGGCCTGCTCCGGGTCCACCCCGTCGTCTTGCGGGACTCCCCGAGCAGAATCGGACGGGGAATGCGGTTCGCGGGGGTCGCGATCGGGGGAGGGGGACGGCATGGGTCGCAAACAAAGACGATTGGGCGGAGATCCTACCGCCCCGTGCCCAAGGTCGGGACGGAACGGGGAAAATTCAAGACCTGCTGGGCGTCGCTACGCACCATGGGCCCCATGACTCGACCCAGCTTGCCCTCGATCTCTCGACGTCAATTCCTGCGCGGCGCCGGCGGCCTGACCGTGGCGGCCGCTTTACCCGGCCTGGCCTGCCAAAGCCTCGACCGGGCGGTCGTCGAGCCGGAGCTGCAGATCTCCCTGGCCCAATGGTCGTTGCATCGCGCCTTCTTCGGAGGCGAGTTGGACCACTTGGACTTCCCTCGCGTGGCGCGCCGCGAATTCGGCCTTTACGCCGTCGAATACGTCAACACCTTCTTCAAGGACAAGGCGCAGGACGATGCGTATCTGGGCACCATGCGGAGGCGTGCGAAGGACGAAGGCGTTCGCAGCTTGCTCATCATGGTGGATGGCGAAGGCGCGCTGGGCGGTGTCGAAGCAGCCCGAGCCGTCGAAAACCACCGCAAGTGGATCCACGCCGCGGCTGCCCTAGGCTGCCACTCGATCCGCGTGAACGCGGGCGGACAGGGCTCGAAGGCCGAAGTCGCGCGCATCGCCGCGGATTCCTTGCACCAGCTCGCGGAAATGGGGGCCCCCATGGGGATCTCCGTGATCGTCGAAAACCACGGCGGCTACAGTTCCAATGGGGCTTGGCTCGCCGGCGTGATGGAGCTGGCAAACCATCCAGGCGTGGGGACCCTGCCGGACTTTGGCAACTTCCGCATCTCGGCCGAGGAGGAGTACGATCGTTATCGCGGCGTGCGCGAGCTCATGCCGTACGCCAAAGCGGTCAGCGCCAAATCCCACGACTTCGACGAACAAGGCCAGGAGCGCCACACCGACTACGCTCGCATGCTCGAGATCGTGCGCGCATCGGGCTACCAGGGCTACATCGGTATCGAGTACGAAGGCAGCTCCCTGAGCGAGTTCGAAGGTGTGCACAAAACGGGCCGTCTCCTGCGGTCGCTCGGGGTGGGCTGAGCCCTAGCTCCGTCGATGACGAGCGCATCCGCGTCCTTTGCGGTATAAAGGGGGCCCTTCCCAATCCCTTGCCCCTGCGCCGATGTTCCACGATCTCTCCCGTCGTTCCTTCCTGCACCTCTCCGCGGCTTCGGCCGCCGCCGCTTGGACCGCGGCTTGTCAAAGCCCAGTGCGCCGCAAAGTCACGGCGGGCCCCCTGCGCTACGCCGCGATCGGCACGGGTGGCATGGGGGAATGGGACCTGAAGAACATCGCCTCGCACCCCGATGTGCAGGTAGTGGCTTTGTGCGACGTGGACCGCAAGCGCTTGGATGCGGCTGGGGCCCTGCATCCGGAGGCGCGCCTGTATCAGGACTGGCGTGAGTTGCTGCGGGCCGAACAGGGCCAGCTCGACGGGATCAGTTGCTCGACGCCCGACCACATGCACGCTCCGATCGCCATGACGGCGCTGGCGATGGGCTTGCACGTCTACGGCCAGAAACCCTTGACCCACACGGTGGTGGAAGCCCGCACGCTGCGCGCCGCGGCACGGCGAGCTGGCGTGGCCACGCAAATGGGCATCCAGAACCGCTCGAACGTGCCCTTCCGTACCGCGAAAGGGGTCTTCGATCGCGACGTGACCGGCCCGGTGAGCGAGGTGCACGTCTGGACCGACCGGCCCGCGGGCTGGTGGCCGCAGGATGTGGAACGGCCTGAAGGGGAGGATCCGGTGCCCGCGCACCTGGATTGGGACGGGTGGCTCGGCGTGGCTCTCGAACGGCCTTACAAAGAAGGGGCCTACCACAGCTTTGTTTGGCGGGGCCGCAAGGATTTTGGCACCGGGGCGCAAGGCGACATGGCCTGCCACCTGATGGATCCGGCCCTGTGGTTCTTGGGGCTGGGCGACCCGCTGACGGTTCGTTCGGACGGGCCCAAGCCCAAGGCAGATTCTTTTCCGCTCTGGTCGCGCATCGAATGTCGCTTCCCGGGGACCGACCGCACGGTGGAAGGGCCGATCCCCGTCACCTGGCACGATGGGGCCAAGAAGCCCGACGCCCTGCTGGCGCGCTACGGCATCACCGACGCCTACGCCAACGCTTGCCTGTTCGTAGGCGAGCGCGGTGCTTTGCTGGTCAGCCCGTACGAGCCGTGCCGTTTCTGGTCGGCGGATGGCGAGGAGATCGACCTGCAGTTGGTCAACGCTGAAGCGGTGGACCACTGGCACCAGTGGGTGGATGCCTGTTTGGGCCGTGGCGTGGCGAGCGCTCCCTTCGATTATTCGGGGCTGCTCACCGAGGTGGCCCTGTTGGGCAACGTGGCCCTGGAGTTCCCGGGAGAGACCCTGCGGTGGAATCCGGGCCGCATGCGCTTCGACGATCACCCCGAAGCCTCGAAGTGGTTGCACAAGGAGTACCGCGCTGGCTGGGAGGTCGCCGGTCTCTAGATCGTTTCCATACCTCTGAACTCGGCGGCTGGCACCAGCGGTGCACGCCGAAGGCAGGGTTTCTGGAGGGGTCTGGGCGCACCGGGCACGGGAAGCCAAGCGCTGCTCTTGGATCGAAGCGCCCCGGGCGATTCCTGTCGAAGCGATTCTTAGCTCCACGGGGTTGTTTGTAGCGGTCAGCCCATCGACACTGCGCGTTCATGCCCTCCTGGAAGCGCACGTATTGGGTGGTTTGGCTCGCGAACCTGATCACTTCGATCGGGATGATGAGCTTTTTGCCTTTCTTCCCGAGTCTGCTCGAAGAGATGGGGGTGCAGGGGGAGGAAAACCTCGCGCGTTGGTCGGGCATCTGTTTCGCAGCTGCGCCTTTGACCGCGACCGTGTCGGCGCCCCTTTGGGGAGCCCTCGGGGACCGTATCGGGCGCAAGATCATGGTGTGCCGCGCCATGCTCGCGATCTGTCTGTTCGTGGGCGGCATGGCCTTCGCCGGCTCCCCTGCTCAGCTGCTGCTGTTGCGCTGTTTGCAGGGCTGTTTCTCGGGCTTCATTCCGCCCAGCATCACCCTCGTGAGCATCGCCGCCCCCGCGGATCGGCAAGGGCGCATCGCGGGCAACCTGACCACCTCTTTGGCGATCGGGGGGCTGTTTGGGCCGATGCTCGGGGGGCTTGCGGCCGCTTGGTTGGGGTCCCACCAGCGGGTGTTTTTGGCGGTCGGCGCACTGGCGGGTTTGGCGGCCTTGCTGGTGTGGTTCGGCGCTGAGGAGGACAAGAGCCAGCGGCGTCCTTCCCAGGGGCAACGCGGGCTCAAGGGGTTGTGGTCGACGACCCGCGCGGACTTGGCCGAAGTGTTGCGCAACCCGGTCATGCGCTCGACGGTCTTCCTCGTGTTCGCGCTGCAGTTCAGCCTAGGGGCGATCAACCCCCAGCTCGACCTGTACGTGCGAGATCTGTTGTCCGGGGAAGTGGCGCAGCAGTCCTGGTTGGCCGACTTTGCGGACTGGGGCGCCAGCCAGGAAGGCAGCATGACCCTCGAAGAGCGCGTGCAGACCTTGGCCACGTCCCTTTTGTTCGGAGTCATGGCGGTGGCCAACCTGTTCAGCCTGACCGCTTGGGGCATCGTCGGGGACCGCATCGGGCATCGCAAAGCCTTGGTGCAGTGCGCGCTGCTGTGCATCTTTTCCCTGCTGGCACAGGGGTTGGCGGCCGTGTACCTCGTGTTGCTGCTCGGGCGGCTTGTGCTCGGGGTGGGCATGGCCGGGACGGGCCCCCTGGCCTTCGGACTAGCGGCCGGAGAGGCCAACTCCGATCGACGAGGC
>JAUHXY010000199.1 GCA_030426785.1 bacterium | reverse complement strand
GACCACCGGGCAACCCTCCGTCTGGTGATTGACGAGCACGTTGACGCGGTAACGCTCGGTAGGATCGCCCTCGTCCCCGCCCAAGAATTGCAGGTGCTCGACCACGTCCTCCAGGATCGCGTTCAGAAACTGGGCCACGCTCTTGCCGGGGAAACGCTTCGAAATGGCCGTCAAGCGGCTGCCGACCAAGTGGCGCGCTTCGTTTTCGAACAGGTTGCGGAGGGCTTCTTGGTGAGCCGCTTGCACTTCGGCTGCCTGGGAGGAAAAGGCCTCAAAGCGCTCGCGGAAACCGGCCAAAGCCTCGCGCAGGCGTTGCGCTTCATCCTCGCTGACCTTGCCTTCTTGGCGCAACTGTTCAAACGCCTCGGGGGGCACCGGCTTGCCTTCGAAAAGCGGCACGATGGCCGTGCCCACCTCGTTGCCGGTTTTGATGGGGACCAGCGCAAGCCCGGCCTCTTGGAGTTCCTTTTCCAGCTCGCTGGAGTCGAGCTTTTCGCGCATCTCGGCCTCCATGGCCTGGGATTTGGCGCGCATCTCCTCGGAGGACAGAGCGGGCAGGAGCTCCGTGCGGATGTAGGCCGCCAAGTGATCGATCTGGCGAGAGAATTCGCGACCGGAACCGCGGGTTAGGCTGATGAGCTTGGGCCGGTCGGGGTGTTCGAAGTTGTGCACGTAGCAGCGGTCCTGAGCCAGGGGGCACAGGGGCTGGATCTGTTCGATGATGCGCCGCACCAAATCCAACCGCCCCGTGCCGGTCAGGCCGCGCACGTACACGTTTTGGCCGGGAGCGTGGACCTGCAACCCGAAGCGCAACGCTTCGATCGCATCCTCCTGGCCCGCAACCCCCTGCAGAGGTTCGACGCTTTGAGTGGTTTCGAAATCGAAACTCGTAGGGTCCACCCGCAAGGTGAGCTGTTGATTGGGGACCCGGAGGGCGTCGGCGAGGTCTTGAGGCATGTTGCAGGCTGGGAGGCTGCGGGGCAGAACACCCCGGGCGGGAGGAGGAAAAGCGCGACCATGGTACCGGAATGGCCGTTGGAAGGGGATGGGGGCCGAGAGGGAGTAGGCGGCCTCAAGGCTGGAGCCTGGCGATCCGATGAGAGTGGCATGGCTTCCGAAATGGGTTCCCCCTGGTACCGCTATCTACTGGCACCGGCGATGCTCGCTCTCTTGATCGGAGCGCCCGTCGCGAGCGTGATCTCCGGTGAGTACGGCGTTTCGTGGATGGTCGTCTTCGTGGCCGTTTCGGGGGGCATGGCGCTCTTCTGGGACCTCGCGTTGCACCGCGACGAGGAGCGCGCCCGCCCGTTGTTCAGCAAGTCCGATCCGGTTTTCGGGCCGGTACACAGTTACGAGCCCGGCCTGTGGGTCGCCCAAGAGCGCGCCCAAATGGAGGGCGCTTGGCTGCAGGTTTCGATCGAAGGAGGGGAAGAAGGACCTTCTTCCCAGCAGCAGGACGTCTACCGCGCATTCCTGCGCAACCCGAGCGCTTATCGTTTGGAGCTCGTGCAGAGCCTCGTAGGACGTGCCGGCGAATCCACGCACCCGGGCCTCGTCCCGTTGCAAGTGTTCGTGCCGCGCGATCCAGGCGAGGCCGATGCGCAGCTCGAAATCGAAGTCATGCTCGACGGAGACGAGCGCGGTCCCCACGAAGAAATCGTCGGTTTCCGCGACGGGCGAGCCATGTATCACGTGGACGAGCGCGCGGTCGTGACCGACCAGGTCGCCTAAGGTGCGACCCCTTCGCCGAACGTGACGAGGCCCGGTCCAGCGACCGGGCCTCGTCGTAGGAACCGCTGTGCGCGGCTTTACTTGCTGCGCCGGTACACGATGCGCACCATTTGGAAGAAGGTCCCGTCGGGCGCGTAGCCCCACATCTCCCAGTGGTGTTCGTCCGGGCTCTGGATCGTCAGCACCTCTTTGACTTGCCGTTGTTTGCCGGTCAAAGGCTCGAGGGCTTGGCGCCGCAAGGTCAAAGACTTTTGATCCCGGGATAACACACCCGTCGACACGTTCATCATCTGCGTGCCCATGGAGTCCACCCAGTAGCCCACGTACTGCTCGCGCACCTTGTCGTAGCCGAGGTGACCGAAGCCCTGGAAGGGTTGGCCCATCATCGAGCCCACGTAGTTCATCTGCAGGAAGCGTCCATCCAACGCCCAGTCGTTGGTCATCACGCCGGTCGACGCGACCGGGTCGCTGTTGGGCATCATCCAGTACTGCACTTCCGCCTTCCAACGCCCTTGCAGCGCGTCGAGCCAGCGGTGCTGCGCACCGGGTGTGGCCACTTCGCGCAGGCGGGCTTCCATGGCGGCCGGATCGAAGCTGGTCGCCGCTTTCGGAGCGGGCGGTGCACTGGCTGCCTCGCGCGTGGCGGTGGAGGCGGCTTGGGAGAAGGCTTCGATCGAGGCTTCGACCTCTTCGGGAGAGCGCGACGGACCCACCCCGATCGCGTCCGGCATCTCGTCGCTCAGCGGGTCTACCGTCGGGGTTCCCCATTCCGCGCTCTCGGCACCCGCGCGCAAGAAGTGCGGTGTTTCCCCCTCGTGTTCATCGCCGTCCTCCAGCTCGGGGGCCAACACCGCTTCGACCACGCGTTCGGCTTCGTCCCCGATCTCCGCGGCGGCCTCTTGCGAAGGGATCGGTTGGCTATCCACGTCCGGGGTGATGCGATCCCCTTCGACGGTTTCCTGCCCAGGTCCCGATAGGTCGGCCACCAAACGCGCGTACTCCGCTTCGGCCTGCGCTTGCAAGGCTTCGGCGGTGGGGGCGTCTCCGCGCTCCACGACCGCTTCCATGGATCCTTCTGGCGCGACGGGTTCCAGTGCCACTTCACCCGCCGGGTGCACCGACTGCGGTGCACTCTGAGTTTCTTGGGCGGAGCGGCAAGCGATGCACAGCAGGCTGGCGAAGGCCAAGGTCGTGAGGTGTTTCATGTTCGGTGCGGTTGGGAAGGGGAGCCCGCTGGCTCATCCTCCGGAGGTACGAGCGGTGCGCAGGGTGCGCGTCGCACGCAGGCAGACTAGCGCGCCCACCAGCCCCGCGCGAGGGTTCGCGAGCGAGGGGCGCATGACCCTTTCGTTAGGCCGCTTTCGGCCGACCAGATTGGTGGCCGTGCAGGCGGGCTACCTTGGGTTTGCCGCGACCCCTCCGGTCGTTGGGGGAATCCGGAGGGCCGGGCCCGCAGGGCGCCGGCCCGGGTGGCGCAGCCATCGCTACGGCAAGAAGGACTTCTTGTTCTTCAGCTTGCGCGGGAGGTATTCCTCGAGCACGAAGTTGAGTCCCCACTTCGCGAGGGCCTGTTGTTCGGCGCGCACGCCCATCTTCAGCATCTGGTTGAGCGCTTTTTTCCAGGGGGGGTGCGCCTGGAAGAAGGGGTCGTTCTTGAGGGCGTCTTTCGCGCGTTTGATGTCGACCGCCTTGAGGGGGTGGGTGGCGTCTTCGAGCTTGAAGTCGAGGATGTCTTGGGGCGTGACCCCCAGGAACTGCGCTTTGGGCACGCAGAAGAAGCGGTTGATGTGTGCCGCGTTGCCCGAACCGACCTTCAGGGTGCGGTAGATGTTGGCGATGCCGTAGGGGTCGCAGTCCACGAAGCAGTAGGTGGGCAGCTTCTTTTCTTCGGAGAGGCGGCGCATGAATCGCCGCTGGGACCGGGAAGGAACCCCACTCATGGAGATCAGGATGCAGTTGGCTTGGCGCCAATACTGGTGGTCATTGAGCCGCGCAAACATGCCTCCGGTTTCGATCGCCAGGATGAACTTGGCCTTGGTTTCGAACTTGAGGTGTTCCACCGAGGAGGGGATGGTGTAGGCCCCCGAACCCATGGCGGTGCAGTCGATGCGGATCTCTTCCCCGGTGTTGCGGTCCCGGTCGATGACGGTCAATTCTCCGGCCAAAGCCCCGCCATGTTCTTCGGGGCGATAGCGCAGTTGTTCGCGAGTCAGGCCTTCGAGACTGGCTAAGGCCTCGATATCGTCCATGACCGTGTCGGACTCGGGTTGTTGGTTGAACTTGGCTTCCGCCCAGTTTTTCGAGATGTAGTACGCTTCCCGTTTCGTCGCGAAGTTGTCGTTTTCGACCATCTCCTTGGAGAGCGACATCAACCGCAAGGTTTGGGCGAAACTCTTGACCGTGTTGACCGTCAAGGCGCGTGCTTTGCGGCCTTTGCCCAGCTCGAAGTACCCCGTGGACTTGGAGTAGCTCACGTTCGAAAGCGAGCGCACCGGGAACTTGAGTTCGGGCAAGCCGCGCTTGTCGATCTTCTGGTAAACGGCTTCCGCTGTGGTCGAAATGACCTTGATGGTCTTCTGGTCCAGGTCCGAGAGGCCGACGGCCTTTTTGCGGGCCGGCGCTTGGTTCGGAGCCTTTTTGTTGGCGGCTTTTTTGCTGGCCGCCTTTTTGGTGGTCTTCTTGGCTGCTTTTTTCTTGGCCATCGGAGTGCTCCTAGAACTTGCGCGAGCGATGCAGAACGTCTTCCAAGATTTCGACGGTTTGGTCCCGTGCGGGGTCGTCTAGGTCGAGGATCTCTTGCAGCGCGATGCCGATGTGGGGGATGTACTTCTCGATGTATTCCCGCTTGTCGAACTCTCGCTTGAGGCGCTTGCCCTTGCGGATGTAAATGCCGAGCTTGCGTCCGGCTTCCTGCAACGCGCGTTTGACCTCGGCGATGATCTCGTCGTAGGCGGCGATGGCCTCCTTGGACTCGGAGGTGAAGGGCACCCACACCGACGCGATGTGCACCATGATCGCCATGGGAGCCACGGGGACCGAGCCCTTCGGCTGGGAGAGGCCATAGGAGCGCCAGTTGGTGCCGATGATGCTCTTGGTGATCGCGCAGCCCGCTTGCTGGTACAGCAGGGGCACGCGGTTCGCAAAGCGCAAGATGCGCGCCGGCTCGTCCGCGTTGGCGACCAGTTCTTCGGTGGCTCGTTCGGCCTTGGATTTCTTCTGGATGCGACCCGAATCGGTCACCTCTAGGCCCACGCCGCCCGGCTTGCCGTAAGCGATGCCCACCTCGATCTGGAAGGGGTTGCCGCGGTAGACGGCCGGCGGGCGCGTCGCGGTCACGTAGAAGTCCGCCGCGAGTTCCTTCTCGAGGCCTTTCAGCAACAACTCTTCGCCGATCGGCGCGATGCAGTCGGAGGGCGGGGACGAGATGCGCGTGGCTTGGATGGCTCTGTGCAGGTGGCTCGCCTGCTCTTTGGCCGTGCGCGTGGGATAGGACTTGGGGGTCAAACCGTGGCCCGCTTCCGCGATGATGCGCTTGGCGAGGGTGGGGCCGACGCGGCAGAACTCCTCCTGCAGGAAGCCGGAGATGGAGCGCGCGTTGGTCTCCTTGAGCATCGTGATCAAGCGGCCCAATTCCACGCCGTGGGGGTGTGGCTTGATGTCGACCGTCTCGGGCGGCTTGGACTGGGTGTTGCGCTCGTAGACCACCTCCTGACCGCCGGGATCCAGGTAGGTCAAGGTCAGGTGCGGGTTCGCGATGGCCGTCTGCTTCAGGTACATGTCGACCGAGCGCGTGCCTTTCTTGTAGATGGCCTCCATCTCGATCTCCACGCGCGTGCCGTGCTTGCGGCCTTCCCAAACCACTTCTTCCTGGGCGTGGATCTCGGGTTTGTTGCGCAGGGAGTCGATCGACAGCACCGTCTCGACCGGCCGACCGCGGCGGGTTTTGGAGATGACTTTGACGGGTTTGCCGGTCGTGAGCTTGCCGTACATGCCGGCGGCCGAGATCCCGATGCCTTGTTGTCCGCGGCTTTGGCTGAGCTTGTGGAACTTCGAGCCGTACAGGAGTTTGCCGAAGATCTTGCCGATCTGAGTGTCGGGGATGCCCGGCCCGTTGTCCTCGATGCACACCAAGTAATGCCGATCGTTGACCGCGCTGATCTCGACGCGGATGTCGGGCAGGATGGCGGCCTCTTCGCAGGCGTCCAGGCTGTTGTCGACGGCCTCCTTGACGGCCATCAGGATGGCCTTGGTGGGGGAGTCGAAGCCCAGCATGTGCCGGTTCTTCTCGAAGAACTCGGCGACGGAGATATCCCGTGCTTTCGAAGCCGGCTCGGATTTCGGGGCGCTCTTGGACGCCTTGGATTGACTCTTCTTTTTCGCCACTGAGGTGCTCACCGGTGCATCGTCCGGGCCGAATAAGGTGGTGGAATTCACGGGTCCAGAGTGAGGTCGAACGGGAGTGCGGAAGTGCGGTCGCACCGGGTTCGGTTGCTTCAGCGCGCAGCCCGTCCACGGGCTGGAGAACCCGTCGGTCGTGCTCTTGCGGCTTCCCCCCCGGGACGCTGCGGTCGAAGGCTCAGTCTATTTTTGTGTACCGCCTGGCGCCAACGTTGCGGCGCGCAAAATCACCTTCCGATGCTGTGAGGCGCCGTAAGAGCAGAAAAACGGGACCCCGCTGCGCTGGCAACGGGGTCCCGAGGGCTCCCAATCGTCGGCGCAGGAGGCCCCGCGCCCGTGGATCACGGCGTCGTGTCGATGATCGTCTCGTCCACCAAGGTCAAGTTGGTGCCGCTCGTCAAAACAAACTCCACCATCTGCGCGTTGATCTCGCCGTATACGGCGGCCCCGGCCAAGGGGTTGATCAGCGAGGAGTGCTCACCCTCGGTGAAGCGCACGTGACCCTGGATGCCGCCGCCGTCCACCGTGTCGGCGATGATCGTGGTCAAGCCGAGCTGGGTGACGAGGGGCCGGCTCCCCGACAGGGGGGCCAAGGGCACGGTGTTGGGCACGGTTTGGTCCGGCAGGTTCATACCGCCGCCCACGATCTCGATGAAGTGCATCGGTAGCCCGGTCAGGCCCAAATCGCTGGCGTAGTTGATGGGGTCCACCGGATCGAGCACGGTTTGGGCGCCCCACAGGAAGGACTCGTAGTCCGCCGTACCGGGCAGTACACCCGCGGAGGCTAAGCCGGCTTCGACGGCGGGCCCGAAGCTCGGGGAACCGTCCAACAGCTTGGCGATGCCGCCGCCGGCCATGCCCAACGAAGCGGACTGGAAAGAAGTGGCCGCCGCCCGTAGGAAGGGCACTCCGACCATGGCTCCCAGGGAGTGGCCTACGAAGTGCACGCGGGCGGGATCGAAGTCCGCCCCGCCACCGTCGTAGTCCAACGTGCCGAGGTGGCTGTTCAAGTGCAGCAGGTCGCTCACCGCTTGCACCAGGTTGCTCTGGGCGACGAGCAGGTTGCCCAAGTTGATGAAGTGCGCGCCGCTGGCGTCCACGGCCCCATCGGGACCGGGCGCCCCTTGCAGGTTGACTAGGTCGAGCCCAAAGGTGCGCTCGCGAGCGCCACCCGCCAGGGCGTCAAAGCCGGCGAAGAGCACCGTGTCGCTAATGTCGCTCGATCCGTGCAAAGGCAGGTCGATGGCGACCATAGCGATACCTTGCGCGGCAAAGTTGTCCGCCACGAGCAGCATGTCCAAGCGGTTGCGCGTGATGCCGTGTTGGAACAGCACGACCGGCCAACCACCGGCGGGCTTCATCTGACCGCTGGTCGCGTTGGGCACGCACACCAACACCGGAATGACCTCTTGGCCCGTCGAGGCCGGCACCGAGTTCAGAGGCGTCAGGTGCTTCGTGGTGCTGCCCACGTTGAAGGGAAAGCGGGCCTTGATGGGCGCACCCAAGGGGGTCGGATCCACCACGGGGGCCGTGTCGGAAGGGTTGGTCGCTGCGGTCAGGTAGTAGGGCAGCGTGAGCTCCCCCGTGTAGATGTCCGCCAACCCGGGCGAACCGACCACGCGGTCGGCCGTATCGATCGTCGACGTCTGGTTCATGACCAAAGCCGACGTGTTGTTCATGTCGACGGAAGTGTCTTCCCCAGCGCACATGCTCGGCAGGGCCGAACACAACCCAGAGATCAACGTCGCCTCTTGGCCGCCCACGATCGCGGTGATCGCATCGATCACGTTGGTGGTAGCGGTGGTGGTGAAGCTGTTCGAGAGCACCACGTCTGCGGCGACGACCCCTTGGCTTGCGGCGGCCGCCAAGTGCGCATTCAC
>JAUHXY010000198.1 GCA_030426785.1 bacterium | reverse complement strand
TGTAGTCGACCGGCGAGAGCACACGCGTTCCGATCACGGCGGGTCGATAGAACGCTGCATCCGAAAACAAGGTGCGCAGGAACGGCTCGAACGCGTAGTCATGGTCGCGCAACAGCTGGGCATAGCGCGCCAAACGATCGGGGTCGGCTGGGACACCTTCGAAGGCCAGGATGAGCCGTTCGGCCACGTGCTCCGCGCAAGCATCCTGTTTCAAGATGACTTCGATTAAACCATCCGCCGCCATGCGGCTGCTCTTGCCGAGGACGGTTTTGAATTCCGGGTCATGCTGGCGAATCTCGTAGTGAAAGCCGTCTTGACGGACCGTGTAACCCGTGAGCGCGCGAGCTGCCTGTTTGATATCGCTTTCGGAGTAGTTACCAGGACCCAACGAAAACAACTCGAAGAGTTCGCGAGCCAAATTCTCGTTCGGACGCCCTCGACGGTTCGTGTTGTTGTCGAGGTAAAGCAACATGGCGGGGTCCTCGAGGATCTTGCGCAGCAAAACCCCATAACTCCCCAACGCGTGCTTCCGGTAGAGATCGTTTTGCTGGATCAGGTAGTCGCTTTGGCGAACCTTGTCGTGCGAGCTAACCAGCCACCCGTGCAAGATCAGCGTCATGCGTTCCCGGAGGGGATCGCGACCGGTCACCATCTCCTGGAACCACCAAGAGCCAAACAAATGGAGTTGGTAACGGTCCTTCTGTCGCAACTCGCGATCGAGACGCTGGCGTTCGTCCGAGTCGGCTTGTTGTAGGACCTTCGGGTCGTTGCGGTAGACCTCCCAATGGAAGGGTTCCTCCGGCCCGCCCCGATCAAACAACGCGGCGATCGTGGCCTCGGGCCCCGCTGCGACCCAGCGCTCGATCTCGGCGCTGGTGGCGCCGAATCCGGCTCGGTTCCAAAGGTGCTCGACCTGCACCGCAGTCCAGGGGATATCCGGGGGCGGCGGGGGGACGAAGGTTGACTCGGCCGCCAGCTCGCTCTGCCCCTCAGGCAGGATGCGTTCCACCTCTTCGCCTTGGGCCGCCCAAGCAGGAACAACCAGCGCGAAGGCGATCCACGTGGCCCACCACGGGCTCCAGATTCCCAGTCGATTCAGCATCTTTTTGCGGAGTGCCAGCGAAGCACTCGTTGGCCTTCATTGTAAGGTCACGTTCGTAAAGGCGCGGTTGGAGTTCGATTCCGGTGCATTCCGAGCCGCATCGGTTTGGCCCCCTCGGCGCCCTTTCCCCTGCGCACGCAACCAGGACGACCTTCGTACTCCCCCGGCACCCCCTCTATGTCCTCCGCCCCCGCCGACCTGCGCGCTTTTCTTCAGATCCTCGAGCATGAGCACGAAGTGGTGCGGGTCGATGCCCCCGTCGACTCCCGCCTAGAAGCCGCCGAGATCCACCGGCGTGTCATCGCCGCCAACGGCCCGGCCTTGCTGTTCACCAACGTGCGCGGGGCCTCGTTCCCCCTCGTGACGGGGCTGTTCGGGACCCAGCGGCGGGTCGAACTGGCGTTCGGATCGCGGCCCGGGGACTTGATCCGCGACGTCGCGCGGCTCCCCGAGGAGCTCATGCCGCCGACTTTGGGCAAGCTTTGGCAGCGACGAGGTTTGTTCGCTCAACTGGCCAAGGTCGGGATGCGCACGGGCCGCAAGGGTCCGATTCTGGAGACCTGCGACGAGCCGCCGGCCCTGGACCGTTTGCCGGCGCTGACCACGTGGAAGCGCGACGGCGGGCCCTTCGTGACCCTCCCACTGGTGCTGACGCGGCACCCGGAAACGGGCGTGCCCAACCTGGGCATGTACCGCATCCAGATCTTCAACGAGAGCGAGGTCGGCGTGCACATGCAGATCGGCAAAGGCGGGGGCTTCCACCTCGCGGCCGCCGAAGAACGGGGCCAAGCTCTGCCCGTGCACATCCACGTGGGAGGACCTCCCGCATTGATCCTCTCGGCGATCGCGCCCTTGCCGGAAAACGTGCCCGAACTCTTGCTGGCCAGCCTGTGTTTGGGCCGCAAACTGCCCCTGGTGCCCGCGCCGGGCGGCGGCGAGATGGTGGCGAACGCCGAGTTCGTGTTGAGCGGCTCGATCCAACCGGGCGCCCGGCGCCCCGAAGGCCCCTTCGGCGATCACTACGGGTACTACTCGGAAGTGCACGACTACCCGTGGATGAAAGTCGATCGCCTGCATCGCCGCCGTGACGCGATCTTCCCCGCTACCGTGGTCGGCAAGCCTCGGCAAGAAGACTTCTACATCGGGGACTTCCTGCAGGACTTGCTGAGCCCCCTGTTCCCGTTGGTTATGCCGTCGGTGGTGGACCTGTGGTCCTACGGGGAAACTGGCTATCACTCCCTTTCCGCAGCGCGCGTGCGCGAGCGCTATCGGCGCGAGGCGATGATGAGCGCTTTCCGCATTCTGGGGGAAGGGCAGTTGTCCTTGACCAAGTTCCTGCTGCTCACCGATGGGGCGGTCGACCTGCACGACTTCCGCGCCACCTTGACCTACATCCTGGAGCGCGCCGATTTCCAAAGCGACCTGTTCCTGCTGCCGCACCTCGCGATGGACTCCCTCGACTACGCCGGGCCCAAAATCGATCAGGGTTCGAAAGGCATCTTGCTCGGAGTGGGCGATCCGATTCGGCGCTTGCCCGATGCCTTCGAAGGAGCTCCGCGCACTGGAATCGAGCGGGTCGAAGTGTTTGTGCCCGGCTGTCTCGTCATCGAAGTCGCAACAGGCGGCCCCTCGCCGGTCGAAGTCGCCCAAGATCCTGCGTTTGATGCATGGCCCCTGGTCGTGATCTCCGACGATGCGCGGCGCGCGACCCGCAGCGAAGCGAATTTCTTGTGGTCCACCTTCACGCGCTTCGATCCAGCGCGAGACTTCTACGCGCGCGAAACGCGCCTGTTGCAAAACCACGCCAGCCACACGCCTCCCATGGTCTTGGATGCGCGCATGAAACCCGGATATCCCGAGGAACTGTTCTGCGACACGGAGACCGCGGAGCTCGTCGACCGCCGTTGGAACGAATACTTCGGCGACCGGCGCGTGGAGATGGGCGATTCCGACCGCGCCCATTTGGATTGACGGTTTGCGGGACGCCGCGTAGCGTCAGGCATGGCCGAAATCTCCACCGAACGCGACTCCCTCGACTTTCGCGACCTGCTGTATTCCCCGGCGTTGGTTTCCCTGCCGAAGTCCGTGTGGCCGCGGCGCACCGCCATCCACCTGCGCGACCAAGGGACCGAAGGGGCCTGCGCCGGCTTCGGTTTAGCGGCGGTCATCGACTACCTCAACGGGCTGGCGTCGAGCCGCGCCAAGCCGGTCAGCGCGCGCATGCTCTACGAGATGGGCAAGCGCCACGACAAGTGGCCCGGCAGTGACTACGACGGCACGAGTGCTCGCGGCGCCATGAAGGGCTGGCACAAGAATGGCGTATGTTTGGAGTCCGAGTGGGCCTACGATCCTCGCAAGCCTGGCTTCTTGAGCTTAGAGCGCGCCGAAGCGGCGCTCGCCATGCCCCTCGGTGCCTACTACCGCGTTTTGCCGCGCCGCCCCGACGTGCACGCCGCGTTGGTGGAATCGGGCGCCGTCTTTGCGACGGCGCGCGTGCACGGCGGGTGGGACGATCCCAAGCGCGGTCGCATCCGCTGGGATCCCGAAGAGGCGGAGGAAGAGACCTTTGGGCACGCCTTCGCCATCTTGGGGTACACGCCCGAAGGCTTCTTGGTGCAAAACTCGTGGGGCCCCAAGTGGGGCGGTTTGACCTACCGCAAGCAGCGCTATCGAGGCTTAGCTCTGTGGTCCTACGCCGACTTCGACACCAACGTGTGGGACCTGTGGGTGGCGCGCCGCGCCCGGCCCGTGGAAAGTCTCCAGGCGCTGGCGACCGGTTGGATGCGGGAGGGCAACGCGGGCACGCAACCGGCGGAGAAAGCGCCCGCGCAATTCACCATCCGGGATGAGTACATTCACCTCGATGATGGCCGTTTGGACGGCCAAGGAGATTATCCGAGCGATCCCGAAGCCTTGCGCGAGAGCTTTCGGAGGGTGCTGCGCGACCAAAAGCCGAAGCATGTGTTGCTGTACGCCCACGGCGGCTTGAATACGATCAAAGCAAGCGCCCGACGCGTCGCCGCTTGGAAACCGGTCTTCGAAGGGAACGGCATCTACGGCCTGCACTTCGTTTGGGAGACCGGGTTTTGGGCGGAGCTCAAGGATGTTCTGTTGGGACGCGAACGCGAAGTGCGCGAACGCGCCGGTGGCTTTGGTACTTGGTGGGATCGCATCATCGAAGCCACCACCGGCTGGGCAGGCCGTGCGTTGTGGAAGGAGATGCGCGAGGGGGCCGCGCTTTCGTTCGCTCACGAAGCCTCGGGCGGTTCGCTCGCCATGCAGTGGCTCATGGAGGAAATCGAGCGTCGGCCCGCGAGTCAGCGGCCCAAGGTGCACCTCGCCGGACACAGCGCCGGCAGCATTCTCTTGGCCCACCTACTCGACCGCTGGAAGGAGATTCCTGCCCCGCCGGTCGAGACCCTGCAATTGCTTGCGCCGGCCTGCACCCTCGACCTCTACCACGCTTCCATCCTGCCCGCCCTGCGCGCTCGGCGCGTGCAGCGGCTGCATCACTTCTTGCTCGATGATCGTCGCGAGCGAGATGACACGGTCGCCAAAATCTACCGCAAGTCCCTGCTGTACCTCGTTTCCAACGCTTACGAGAACAAGCGGCGCATCACGCCGTTGCTGGGCATGGAGCGCTGGCTCGACCAAGCGCGCACCACCGGCGCCAAGTCGCGCATCCATCCCTGGATGCCGACCACCCATCCCGAAAAGACCTTGGCCACCAGCCACGGGTCCTTCGACAACGACCCGCGCACGATGAATGCCCTGTTGACCCACGTGCTGGGCCAAGCCCCGCACGTGCCCTTCACCACCCGGGAACTAGGTTGAGGCCAACCGACGAACGGGGCCAGGTACCATCAAAGGTGCCTGCCCCGAGGAGGGCTTCGGCTCGTCGCTAGTACAAATCGTCGGTCTGGTGCCGAACGATGTCACCATCCGACAAGTAGATCACGTCTTCCGCGATGTTGGTCGTGTGATCCGCGGTGCGTTCCAGGTAGCGCGACACCGAGATGTAGGACATGCAGTGCGGGATCATGCTCGGGTCCTGCGACATCAGCTCGATCATCTCGGAGATGCAAGCTTTGTGCAGCTCGTCGACGCGGTCGTCGTCCTTCAGAATCTTGCGCGCCTTGTCGCCATCCTCTTGGATGAAGGCCTCCAAAGCGCCGCGCAGCATGGCGTTGACGCGCACGGCCATCTCGGAGAGGTTCGTGGGCGGATGCAGGTCCTTCAAGCGGCCCAACGCCCGCGTACGCTTCGCGATGTTGACCGAAAGGTCCCCGATACGCTCCAGGTCGTTCGTGATCTTCATGCAGGAGGTCACGAAACGTAGGTCCCCGGCTACGGGTTGGTGCAGCGCCAACACCTTGAGGCATTCCTCCTCCAGGGCCACCTCCAGGTGGTCGATCTCATCGTCGCCGCGGATGACCTCCTCGGCCATGTCGACGCGCCGCATCTCCAGCGATTGGATGGCTTTGTGGACGGCGGCCTCGACGCGATCGCTCAAAGCCAGCAGGTTGCGCTCCAGGTGAAGCAGGTCCGTGTTGAGGTGTTTGCTCATGGGTGAGTACCGGCAGGGTAGGGATCAACCGAAACGCCCGGTCACGTAATCTTCGGTTTCTGTGAGGCGTGGGTTCATGAAAATGCCTTCCGTCGGGCCGTATTCCACCAAACGGCCCAGGTACATGAAGGCGGTGTAGGCGCTCACCCGCGAGGCCTGCTGCATGTTGTGGGTCACCATCAGGATGGAGTAGTCCCCTTGCAATTCGTCGATCAGATCCTCGATGCGACCGGTGGCGATCGGGTCGAGCGCCGAGCAGGGTTCATCGAGCAGCAGAACTTCGGGCTGCGCGGCGATGGCTCGCGCGATGCACAAGCGTTGCTGTTGGCCACCGGACATCTGCAGGGCGCTGGTCTTGAGTCGGTCTTTCACCTCGGTCCACAGGCCCGCGCGTTGCAAACTCTTTTCGCAGGCTTCCTGCAGAATGCTGCGCTTGCGGATGCCAGCGATGCGCAAGGAGTACACCACGTTCTCGAAAATGCTCATCGGGAAGGGGTTCGGCTTTTGGAACACCATACCGATGCGCTTGCGCAGCTCGATCACGTCCGCCCCGGAGTGGTAAATCGGCTCACCCGCCAGGGTCATCGACCCCTCGGTGCGCACGCTGTCCACGAGATCGTTCATGCGGTTGACGCTGCGCAGCAGCGTGGATTTGCCGCATCCCGAAGGACCGATCAGGGCGGTCACCTTGCCGACGGGCAGGCTCAGGTTCACGTTGTGCAGGGCCTGCGACTTTCCGTACCACAGGTTGAAGTTTTCGATCTCCACAACGGAGTCCAGCCCATTCATCTCGCGGTGCAAGGCGGTAGTGAAATCTCCGCCCGACTCGATCGTCTGGAACAGGTTTCCGGGCTTGGAGTGGCCGGGATGCTCTTCGGGCTGTTTCTTTTCGGACATGGCGGGGGAAGGGGCGGGAGGGTCGATGCGGGGCTCCATCTGCGGGGATTCGTTCATCGTCGTGTTAGCGCGCGGCCTCGAAACGTTTGCGCAAACGCGCCCGGATCCAAATCGCACCCAGGTTGAGACCGACCACGATGGCGATCAGCAACAGGGTGGTGGCATACACCATGGGGCGGGCGGCTTCCGAGTCTTGGCTCTGGAAGCCCAGGTCGTAGATGTGGAACCCCAAATGCATGAAACTGCGCTCGGGGAACAAGAAGGGGGCCTGAGAGAGATCGACCGGCAGGTCCTGGGTCAGCTTGACGGCGCCCACCAGCATCAGCGGGGCCACTTCGCCCGCCCCGCGCGCGATCGCGAGGATCATACCGGTCATGATGCCCGGCATGGCGCGCGGCAGCACCACGCGGCGGATCGTTTGCCAGCGCGTTGCGCCGCAGCCGTAGGAGCCTTCGCGCATCGATTGGGGCACCGCCGACAGTGCTTCTTCGGTCGCCACGATGACCACCGGCAAGGTCAATAGCGCCAAGGTCAAGGACGCCCACAGGATGCCACCTTTGCCGTACGTCGGGTTCGGCAGGTTCGCGGAGAAAAACCACTCGTCGATCTGCGCTCCCACGATGTAGCAGAAGAAGCTCAGCCCGAAGACGCCGAAAACGATCGAGGGTACGCCGGCCAGGTTGTTGACAGCGATGCGCACCAGGGAAACGAACAGGCCCGGCTTGGCGTACTCCTTCAAATAGAGCGCCGCCAGAACTCCGAACGGCACCACCATGATCGACATGATCATGGTCATGATGACCATGCCGAAGCTGTTGTGGTTGAAGAAACGGTTGTCGAAGAGACAGTCGTCGAAGAGCCAGAGGTTGAAGTGGTGGAAGAGGTCGCGGTGGTTGAACCCGTTGAGCCGGAACCTGAGCCGATTGTGGAAGAGGTTGTGGCGGCAGAAGCGGTACGCTCGGCCGTGGTTGATGTTCCGCTTGAGCCAGACGATCTCAAAAAGGTGGAGGGCATCGGCCCCAAGATCGCCGGCATTCTCAACGACGCGGGCATCGTCACCTTTGAGCAGCTTTCCAAGACGGACGTGGAAACGCTTGACCGCATTGTGCGGCAGGAAGCGGGCATCACGATTGCCAATCCGGGCACCTGGCCGGAACAGGCCGCCCTCGCCGCCGAAGGGCAGTGGGACATCCTCGAAAAGCTACAGGATGAGCTAAAGGGTGGTCGCCGCGTCTAAGTGCGACACACGAACAAAACGAAAAGCGTCTCTCGGCCGAGAGGCGCTTTTTTATTGCCTAGCGACTGGCGAGCGGCTTGTCGAGCTTCCAAATGAGGGCGGCACACACGACCACGGCCGAGATCCCCACCACGTACCCCTCCACAATCGACGCCTGCGTGATGAACAGCGCCAGCATGCCAAACACGCCCCCCACCAAGTAGAGTAACAGCACCGCCTCGCGCTGGC
>JAUHXY010000197.1 GCA_030426785.1 bacterium | reverse complement strand
TGCGCCAGCACCACGGCGAGCACCCGCGCTTCGGCGCCATGGACGTGTGCCCGCTCGTGCCCGTCGCGGGGGTCACCATGGAGGAGTGCGCCCAGTACGCCCACACCTTGGCCGAGCGCCTCGCGAACGAGCTCGGCATGACGATCTACTGCTACGAGAGCGCCGCCAAGAAGCCCGAGCGCAAAAACCTCGCGACCGTGCGGGCCGGGGAGTACGAAGGCCTGGAAGCCAAGCTGGCCGATCCGAAGTGGGCCCCCGACTACGGCCCCGCCAAGTTCAACCCAGCCGCGGGTGCGACCGCCGTGGGCGCACGGGACTTCCTGTTGGCGTTCAACGTGAATCTCAACACGACCTCCACGCGCCGCGCGAACGCGATCGCTTTCGACGTGCGCGAGCGCGGCCGCATCCTGCGCGAACCCGATCCGCTCACCGGGGAGATCGTGCGCGATGCGGAAGGCGAGCCGGTTTGGTCGCCCGGGTCCCTCAAGTCGGTCAAAGGCATCGGTTGGTTCATCGAAGAGTACGGCATTGCGCAGATCTCGATGAACTTGACCAACTTGGCCGATACGCCCCTGCACGTGGCCTTCGACGAGTGTTGCCGCAAAGCGGAAGCGCGCGGAGTGCGCGTCACCGGCTCGGAATTGGTGGGCCTGGTGCCCCTACGCTCCATGCTGGATGCGGGTCGCTATTTCTTGGCCAAGCAGCAGCGTAGCCTGGGGGTTTCCGACCGGGAATTGATCCACATCGCCATCCGATCGATGGGCTTGGACGAGTTGGCACCTTTCGAACCGCGCGAGCGCATCATCGAGTACGCCATTGCGGACAAGAACCAGCAGAAACTGGTCGACCTGTCCTTGGAGCAGTTCGTCGAATTGACGGCGTCCGAAGCCCCGGCCCCTGGCGGCGGCTCGGTCAGCGCCTTGGTTGGTGCTCTGGGGGCCGGACTCGCCACCATGGTCGCCAACCTCTCGAGCCACAAGCGCGGTTGGGATGAGCGCTGGGAATTCTTCTCGGGTTGGGCGGAAAAGGGCAAGGCCCTGCACGCGGAGTTGACCGCTCTGGTCGACGAAGACACGCGTGCTTTCCAAGCGATCATGGCCGCCTGGGGTGCTTCCCCGGAAGATCGGCCCGCGGCCATCGAAGCCGCCACCCGCTTTGCGATCGAGGTGCCCTTGCGCGTCATGCAAGCGGGCAGCCAAGCCCTCGATGTGTGCGCCGCGATGGCCCGAGACGGCATGAAAGCCTCCGCTTCCGACGCGGGGGTCGGAGCCCTATGCGCGCAACTGGCCGTGCGGGGCGCCGGTTTGAACGTGCGCATCAACGCCAAAGACCTCAAGGACACGCAAGCGCGAGAGGCTTTCCTACGCCAGGCGGAAGAACTGGAAGCCCACGTCGACCAGCGCACCGAAGAACTGCTGGCCGCGCTGAAGGACGGAGCCCTGCGCTAGGCAACCCCACTAGCTAACGCAGCCGCGGGGCTCGCCTCTCGAAAGAGAAGCGAGCCCCGCGGCGCTTTGGACCGGCATTGGATCAGTCGATCGACCAGATCGCGTCGGCCAGGGTAGCCAGGCCCTGGATCAGATCCCAACCGCCATCTCGATCGAGGTCGGCCAAGACCAAGCTGCGGCAATCCGCCGTTCCGAGCGTTTGCCCCACGACGGCGAAGGTGCCAGCGCCGTTGCCGAGGCGCACTTCGTTGTCGAAGGCGCCTGAGCTGCCCAACACCACGTCCAGGTCCCCATCGTGGTTGATGTCCGCCAGGACTTGCGCGGTGGTGTTATTGCCCCCGAAGGTCGTCGAGGTCGGGAAGCCGCCGGCTCCATTGCCCAGTAGGACGCGCGACGCCGAACCCGCATTGGTCTGCAGAGCATCTAGGTCTCCGTCCCGGTCGACGTCCGCGGCGGTCAAGCCGATCACATCGTCCGCGTTGAAGGCGGAGGAAAGCATGAAAGCACCCGCCCCATCGTTGGTGGCCAGTTTCGGCCCCACGTCGGTGCCAACCAACACGTCCAGATCGCCATCGCGATCCCAATCGGCCACGGAAAGCGCTTGCCCTTGGTCGGAATTGAAGCTGTTGCCCGACTGGGTGAACGCCCCCGCACCATCGCCCAGGAACACGAGGTCTGCGGTGCCACTCATGCCGAGCACCACGTCGATGTCCCCATCGCCGTCCAAGTCGCCCGTCGCCGCGCACAGACTCGCTGTGGCGCCGAAAGCCATCGCCTGCAGGGTGAACCCACCCGTGCCGTTTCCGACGAACAGTTCGGTGTTCGCCGAGCCCGCGCTGGAACGAATCACGTCCGCGATCCCATCCCCCGTCACATCGGCCACGTGCAGGTGCGAGTCCAACGACGTGGCTCCTCCCAAGGCGCTGGAAGCGCCAAAGGTTCCGTCCCCCGCGTTGAGCTGCAAGCCGAGGTCCCCGTCGCGTACCGAGAGGAGATCCAGGTCCCCGTCGCGATCTGCGTCGATGAGGGCGCTTGCACGCGTGTCCGCCACGGTCATATCCACATCGGCGCCTTGCACCAGGGTGGTCGAACCGAAGACGCCGGTCACCGAGCCGTGCCAGACGATGTCGTCGTCCGGCAACCCGCCGGGAGCGAAGTAGTCCATGTCGCCGTCCCCATCGAAGTCCCCTAGGGCCACGTCCACCGCAGAACTGTTCCCGATGTTTTGGGTCATGCGCTGCGAGAAGCGCCCCGTTCCGTCGTTGAGCCACAGTTCGTCCCGGTCGGTGAACTTGGTGATGAGCGCATCCAAGTCGCCGTCCTCGTCAAAGTCGTGCAGCGCCAACCCACGGTGGTTGCCGTTGCTGAAGACTTGTGCCGTATCCGAAAAGTTGCCGTTGCCGTCGTTGAAGGACACTTCGTTTTGGCCGGAAACGGCCACGACCACGTCCAGGTCCCCGTCCCCATCGATGTCCCCCAACGCCACACGCGTCGTCAGGCACTGCAACACCTGGGAGCCTTGGGTGAAATTGCCGGCCCCGTCGTTCAACCACATGCGGTTGAAGGCGCCACCGCCGTTGTTGCCAAACAGCACATCTAGGTCTCCGTCCCCATCCACATCGCCGATGGCGAGGTCGTTGGTGTTGAAACCACTCAGGGCCTGCGCGGTTTGGGTGAACACGCCGTTCACGTTGGTATAGACGCGGCCGGGGCTGGAGAAGTCATTGCCCTCCACCAGGTCGAGGTCGCCGTCCTGATCGAAGTCCGCCAAGCCCAAGGACAGGGTGATGCCCGTCCCCAACACTTGTCCGGAATCCGTGAAGGCCCCCAAACCGTCGTTCAGGTACACGCGGTTCGGCCCCGCGTTGCCCGCCACGATGTCCAAGTCCCCATCGTTGTCGATGTCGCCCAGGACCACGTCGGTGACCGTGTCGGTCCCCAAGGGAGTACCCGCCGACAACGGATACTGTCCCGAACCGTTGTCCAAGCGCACGGCGACGCCCAAACCCGCGTTGCGGCCGATGACGAAGTCGAGTTTTCCGTCTCCGTTCAAATCGCCCACGTCACAGGAAGTGCTTTCGTCGCTGCCCGATTCGTCGCGGGCCTCGATGAAGCCCGATTCCAAGTCCACGCCCCCAATGGGCGCGACGTCGGTGCCGCTCGTGTTCTCGATGGCGTCCGGGGTAATCGGGCTAGCCACATCGATGCCCGAAGGGCTGCCCGCGGCGATCACCATCGGGTCGAAGGTACCCCGGGTACGGAAGCTCATACCGGTTCCGACCGCGATCGACATTTCGCCCGCTAGGTTTTCATCGGTGAACACACCGCCGGTTCCGAGGGAATCCCCGGTCACGAACATTTGGAAGTCCACTTCCGAAGGTCCGTTGAAGACGATTTCTTCGTTGAAGGCCAAGAAGATCTCATCACCGGTGTTCAGCGTGCTGCTCAGGTCGCTGTCGAGGTAGTAGCCGTTCTGCTTGAGAACGATGTTCTCCAGGGTAAAGTCCGCCGGACTGTCGGCCGGCAACGAGCGGTTGCCTGCTTCGTCCACGCCCACGACTCGGATGCGGTAGGTGGTTCCATCGGGGTGCACCGCTGTATTCCATACGTACGGCCCCGCGACGGTCGCGTCCAAAGCCAGGGTCTCCGGGAAGGTCGCACCGGAGTCCGAAGACAGGAAGACCTCCACGTGATCCGCGTTGGCATCCGACATGGTGTAGGTCACGTTGTGCAACGACGCGAGCATCTCTCCACCCACCGGCGAAGTCAGGCTGATGGTCGGCAAGGTATTGTCCATCTCGGCATCCCCGCTGGACTCGTCAGGAGCGCCGACGTTGCCGGCTTGGTCCGTCGGGGTCACGCGGATGCGGTACGTCATGCCCTCCGCAAAGCCGGTCGCGTTGAAGCGAAACTCGCCGTTGTCGGGAGCCGCCGCGGCCAACACGGTCGGATAGGTGACGCCGCTATCGCTGGAGAGGCGCACCTCGACGGTGCCCGGATTGGCGTCGGTGGTCGTCCAAGTCACGCGCGCCGAATTTCCCCCGAACACGCCTCCGGCCTGGGGGCTCGTCAGGGCGATCACCGGCGCCGTGTTGTCCACCGTGAAGTTGCCGGCATTGCCAAAAGGCGCGCCCACCGTGCTGTTGCCATCCGTCGGAATGATGCGCAAGCGGTAGGTCGCCCCGTCCGCCACCCCCGTGGTGTCCCACGAGAACGAACCATTGTCGGGCGCCGCTGCGGCCAGCTGCGTGGCGAAGCTCGACCCTCCGTTGTTCGAGAGACGAATCTCGACGGTGTTGGGGTTTTGGGGGGAAACCCAAGTGATCATGCGCGTGCCGCTGATCACCGCGCCCGCGGACGGAGCCGTCAAAGCAGGCGTAGGAGGCGTGCCGCCCCCTCCGCTGCCACCACCGCAGGCGCAAACGAGAGTCAGGGTCAACAGGGAGGTCGTGAAGCGAATCGGCGACATGTTCATGACAGGTTGCAGGAAAAGGGGGTGCTTCCCTCCACCGCAGATCGGTGACCGCACCCAAGGGCGTATTCTAGGCGGCCCGCATTCCGCAGGACCCCTTTCGACACCCCTAGAATCGCCCTCAACGGGCTAGTTCCCACCCAAAAGACATGACAATGGGGTCAGCTCGTGCCCGGGCACGGCTTGGCCGTTGGGTCACGACCAGCCAGCACCTGGAAAGCTGTCGCCGCAGGAAAGCAGGGGATGCGCCGGCGCCCACCTAGCTTGGGAGTCCGGGCCAACCGGGCCGCGTCAACCCAACGCGTCGGAGGCCACGTGGTAGTTCGGGTCTTCGATCACGTTGACCTCCACCATGCTGCCCGCCTTCTTCAGCAGCTGACGGCATTCAGGGCTGAGGTGCCTCAGGTGCAGTTCCTTCCCAA
This sequence comes from bacterium, assembly GCA_030426785.1. Classification (GTDB taxonomy): domain Bacteria; phylum Planctomycetota; class UBA1135; order UBA1135; genus NORP259. The sequence goes on along the minus strand of JAUHXY010000197.1, from coordinate 2,848 downwards.
GCGCAAGGTAGCGTTCGGCAAGCGAATCGATCGCCTCGATGGCACTGTGATCCGAGACGCGGGCGTGTTGGAAGTCGATGATCACGTCCTTCGGGTCGTTTTTGGGGTCAAACAACTCCGCAAAGCTCTTGCTGGAACCAAAAAACAGGGGGCCGCGCAGGGAGTGCACCCTCGAGCCATTCTCGTCGGTGGAGCTCACCGAATGGATCACCTTGGCGTGCTTCCAGGCGAACACCAGGGCGGAAACGATGACGCCTACGAACACGGCGACGGCCAAGTCCGTCAACACGGTTACGACCGAGACCAATACGATCACGAACGCATCGGAGAGTGGCACCTTGTTCATGATGCGGATACTCGACCAGGCAAAAGTGCCGATCACGACCATGAACATGACCCCCACCAGCGCCGCCACGGGGATCAGTTCGATGACGGGAGCCGCCACCCAAACCGAGGCGATCAGCGCCAAGGCCGCCACGATGCCCGAGGTGCGCCCGCGCCCCCCGGATTGGATGTTGATCATGCTCTGACCGATCATCGCGCAGCCCCCCATGGCCCCGAAGAAGCCGCAGGTGAGGTTAGCCGCTCCTTGGGCGATGCACTCCTTGTTGCCGCGACCGCGGGTTTCGGTCAACTCATCCACCAAGGTCAAGGTCAAGAGGGACTCGATCAGGCCGACCGAGGCCAGGATGACGGCGTAGGGGAAGATGATGCGCAGGGTCTCCCAACTCCACGACACGTCGGGCAACGCAAAGCTCGGCAGGCCGCCCGCCAGGCTCGCTTCGGGGTTGCCGCTCATCAGCCGCAAGGAGTCTACGATGGTCGGCGTTTGGATCCCGAACCCCAGGGTCAAACCGGTCACCACCACGATGGCGGCCAGGGATGCCGGCACGGCCTTGGTGAACTTCGGCAAGAACTGGATGATGAGCATGGTGACCGCCACGAGAGCCAGCATGATCAGCAAGGGTTTTTGAGGCATCCATTGCAGGACCCCGTTGGCGTCGGGCACCTGGAATTGGCCCAGCTGCGCCAAGAAGATCACGATCGCCAATCCGTTGACAAACCCCAGCATGACCGGGTGAGGCACGATGCGGATGAACTTGCCCAAGTGAAAAACCCCGGCCAGGATCTGCAGGACCCCCATCAGAGCGACGGCCGCGAACATGTGGCCGATCGAGTGTTCCGAGACCAGGGATACGAGCACCACAGCCAGCGCTCCGGTCGCCCCGGAGATCATGCCGGGCCGGCCGCCAAACACCGCGGTGATCAAACCGACCAAGAAGGCGGCGTGCAGCCCCACGATCGGATCTACCCCCGCCACGAAGGCGAAAGCGACCGCTTCGGGGATTAGGGCTAGGGCGACGGTCAGCCCCGAAAGCACATCGGTTTTGAGGCGGAAACTGGGTTGGACGGCGGGAGATTCGAGCAAAACGAGGGGGTGTGGAGAGCTTTTGGGCGAAGCAGGCTAGTGCCCTCTCGCCCGAGATCCACACCTATTCCCGAATAGCCTGCTGCGCCTCGCCACGAGGCACGGATTCGAACGGCGGCCGCGCAGGACCGCGAGAACTACGCGCTGCTGCCCGAAGGCCCACGCCCCCACTCTCGTCCGCCTAGAACGTGATCGACAGGCCGTTCGAGAAGTTGGACGCGGTGGGCCCAACGCCGCCATCCCGATGCCAGAGCTGGAAGTGCCAGGTCGAACCTGCTGTGATCGCCGGGGTCCCGGTCAAAGGCAACAGCCCGGGAACGTCGAATCCGCTGCCGGTCGCCGAAGTTCCGACGAGGTTTTGCAGTACTCCCGCCCCATCGAACTGCCCGATCGAGTTGCGGTTCGTGCCCGCCACGTTGTAACGACCGATCTCATTGGAGCCCGTCGTGGCCAAACACATGCGGCCTTCGCTGATGACCACTCCGGGATCGTTTACCCCAGTCCCAACCAGGAAGTAGCCGAAGTTGGTGGGCGGGCCGTTGAAGCCCTCCAGGTGCAAGCCGGATTCCCCGGCACCCGGCATGCAAGCGCTGATCTGCGTCGAAAGGCCGGTGGAGTTCAGCTCGTTGGGATCACAAAACGGCACACCCACCGGGTCGCAGGGCAACCCTTGCCGAATGGCCATCTCCGCCTGAGCGTGCAGCGCCGTGGTGTCCGCCAAAACCGTGGCCAACCCCGTGCTGGTATCGATCGTGGCAAAACGCGTGCCCCCGGGGCTGCCCCCGCCCAATTGCAGCGAAATCGTCGCGTACAGCGTGTCGTCGCTCCAGTCGAAGTCAAACCCCTGCGCGTATTGCAGGTTGAGCCCCATGGGGCCCACCAGAGTTTCTACGCCTGTGATCGGGTCGATCGAGTAGAGCGAATCGGTCACTACCGACTCGGCATACAACTCCCCCGCACTGTTGCAGGCGATATCCCACAAGCGCACGCCCATGGGCGTGCCCACCGTGGTCCAAGCCCCCCCGATCGAACCGCGCCAAAGCTGAGTATCCCCCGCGCCGTCGACGCTGATGGCGTACCAGGTAAACCCGTCGGGGTGCGCGGTGAGGCCATGGTTTTCATTGTTCGGCATTCCCGTAGCGCCCAGGGAGGTGAAGGCGCCCGTAACCTCATCCAACAACCCGATGTGAGAGTTGTTCCAGCTCAGGGCATACAGGTTGGTGCCCGAGGCATCGAAGTCGATCCCGTAGTAAAGCCCCGGCACGGTGTCGGGGTGCGCCACCCAATCCGTCACGAAGTTGTCCGTGGTGGACGAAAACATGCGGCGCGCGGACAAGTCAAAGTGAATGCCCACGACCTCCGCTTGGGCCAGCAAAGATGGTGCTAGGGTGATCGCGGCGAGAATGGTCGGTGCGAGAG
>JAUHXY010000196.1 GCA_030426785.1 bacterium | reverse complement strand
CCTCCGCGAGAATCCGACTCGTCCACCCCGGTGGCGTAGTTGGGCTGGCGAGGCAGCAGCCCACCAGCTCTCCGCGGGCTTCCGCTTGCCTTTCACTTTGCTTCGGTCACCCCGTAAGCCTGGAAGCCAAGCACCTTGTAAAGTGCCAGAGGGATCGCAAAGGGAAGGGCTATTCCCTTGACAGCGCCCCCATAGCGTGCGGCAATGGCTTGCGCCTGCCACCATCCCCACACCCAACGAACCCTCCTTCGGGCCGACCACGAATCGTCATGCAGATCCGCCTCCTCTTGCTCTCGCTGTTCCTCCTTCCGTTCACCCTGGTCGCCTGTGGTGGCGCCACCACCCACGAAAGTCTGGCCAAAGACATCGATAAGACGGCCGGTGAGCTCGTCGAAGTTCTGGAGGGCATCACGGACAAAGAATCCGCGGATGCGGCCAAGGATAAGCTCAACAAGATTGCGGAGCGCTTTGCCGCAATGATGGACGAGGCCAAAGAGCTCGGCAACCCGGAACCCGAAGTCGACAAAAAGCTGAAGGAGAAATACGCCGGAGCCAACTCCAACACCTCGAAGCTCATGAAGGAAATGATGCGGGTCGCAATGATCCCCGGAACCCAAGAGGCTCTTCAGGATTTCGGGAAAGCCATGCAAAACTTGCGCTAGTCGGTAGGTCCAGCGCCCAACCCTGCGGAGTCAAACCCCATGCAGTTCCGTCTCCTTTTGCTGCCCTTGCTCCTGCTGCCCCTGGCCTTCGCGGCCTGCGGCGGTTCGTCACCCCATGAACGCCAGGCGAAGAAGATCGACAGCCTCGCCGGAGATCTCGTCGAGGTGCTAGAAGGTATTCAAGACGCTGACTCGGCCCAGGCGGCCAAGGGCAAGCTCCAGAAGATGGCCGAGCGATTGGCCAAGGCCATCAAAGAAGGCAACGAAATGGGCGAACCCAGCGCGGAAGCCCAGAAAGCCATCGAGAAGAAGTACATCGGCCCCGACTCGAACACCTCGAGGATCGGAAAGGAGATGCAGCGTGTCGCCCTCATCCCGGGGGCGGCGGAAGCCCTCGAAGAGGTTAGCAAGGCCATGCTCCAATCCCTTTAAACCACGATGTCGCGGTTCGAGCGGGCGTCCCCCCGCTCAGGCCGGATGCTAAGCGCGCCCCCAAGCTTCTCCTCGAAGCTTGGGGGCGCGCGGCGTCTCGCCGCACCAAGCTGGACTAGGCCGCCCCACCGGCAAGGATCGTTTGGCCAGCCCCCCGTCCGTGGTACCCTTGGCCCATGCAGTTGCCCACCTTGCGACAGCTCGAGTACTTCACCGCGCTCGCCGAAACGTTGAACTTTCGCGAGGCGGCCGAAGCCAGCCAAGTGAGCCAACCCGGCCTTTCCGGACAAATCGCGCAATTAGAGTCGACCCTGCACGGCAAACTCTTCGAGCGCGATCGGCGCCAAGTCCGTCTGACGCGCTTCGGCTCCACGCTGTTGCCCAAAGCGCGCGAAGTCCTGCGCCGCGCCGAGGAACTCAGCGAACTCGCTCGCTCCATGGGCGCGCCCCTGACGGGCCCCCTGCGCGTCGGCACGATCCCCACCGTGGGCCCGTACCTCTTGCCGAAGATCCTTCCCGAAGTACGCCGCACCTACCCGGAACTGAACTTGTTCCTGCGGGAAGACCTAACGCCAAACCTGCTCGATCAGCTCGAAGGTGGTGACCTCGATCTCCTGCTCTTGGCGACGGACGTTCCGTTGGGCGACTTGGAGGTCATGCCGCTGTTTTCCGACCCTTTCACGGTGCTCGTCCCGAAAGGACATGCCTTCGAGAGCCAAGACGAGGTGCAGATCGAACAGCTCTACCAAGTCGACGTCTTGCTCTTGGAAGAGGGACACTGCCTGGGCGATCAAGCCTTAGCGTTGTGCCAAGCTCCCGGGCAAGCGGAAGTCGCCGGCTTCCGCTCGTCGAGCCTCTCCACCATCGTGCAGATGGTCGCCGGCGGCATGGGCATCACCCTGCTACCCGAGATGGCGCTGGAGAGGGAGCTCACCGGCGCGCCCAACCTCACGACGGTGCCCTTTCCGCCCGACGGCCCTTCGCGCGAGATCGGCTTGGCTTGGCGCAAGAGCTCGCCGCGAGCTTCGGAATATCGCATGATCGGCGAAACCATGACGAAGGCGTACGCGCAAGCCTAAGCACGACCCGTACGATCGGACGCCATGCAGGTGCGCGCTTTCCCCGATGCGGACGCCGCCAGCGAAGCTACCGCTCGCTGGGTCAGCGCGTGGATCGCCGAGAACCCATCCGGCCGCCTCGGTTTGCCCACCGGACGCACGCCCGATGCCCTCTACCGGCACTTGATCCAGGCGCGTCAGGAACAAGGTCTGCGCCTCCACGATCTGCAAGTTTTTGGCTTGGACGAGTACGTGGGGTTGGGTCCCGATCATCCCGCGTCGTTTGGGCACACCTTGCGGCGCTCGATTTTGGAGCCCGGCGGGATCGCTCGGGCCAGGCTGTGGAACGGGACAGCTCCCGACCCCGAAAAGGAGTGCCGCGACTTCGATCAAGACCTGCGAGAGGCAGGCGGTTTGGACCTGCTCGTGCTCGGCATTGGCACGAACGGGCACGTGGCTTTCAACGAGCCGGAGTGCGACCCGGCCGCCCGCGCTCACGTGGTGGAACTCGCCCCCTCGACGCGGGATGCCAACGCCGCCGCCTTCGGAGGCCGGTGGGAACAAGTACCGACCCAAGCCATGACCCTGGGCATCGCGGCGCTGATGGAAGCGCACTGCGTCGTGCTAATGGCGCTCGGGGCCTCAAAGCACGCCGCGTTGCAACGAGCCTTGCACCAGCCCCCCGATGCCGCCTGCCCCGCGTCTTGGTTGCAAAACCACCCGCAGGTCACCGTGTGGGCCGACGCGCAGGCTTTGGGGACCGCGACCTAAGCCGCGAGATTCCCTGCGGAGAGCCACCGCGCCCCCCACGTCCGTGGGCTACACTCCTGCCCATGGCCGCCCCCGATTCCGCTTCGAACGATGCGCCGGACGGCGAGCCGCCCCTGCGGCGGCTCATGCAGTACGCCGCGCCCCACCGCGCCACCATCCGCAAGGCGTCGCTGTACTCGATCCTGAACAAGGTCTTCGATCTCGCCCCGCCCGCCCTGATCGGCATGGCGGTCGACGTGGTGGTCGAACGCGAGGATTCGCTTTTGGGTTCGTGGGGCTTCCCCGACTTGATCACGCAGCTTTGGATCTTGTCGGGTTTGACCTTCCTGATCTGGGCCCTCGAATCCCTGTTCGAATACCGCTTCAAGGTCTTGTGGCGCAACCTGGCCCAAGACCTGCAGCACGACCTGCGCATGGACGCTTACCGCCACGTGCAGTCCATGGAGTTGGCCTACTTCGAAGATCGCTCCTCTGGCGGATTGATGAGCGTGCTGAACGATGACGTCAACCAACTCGAGCGTTTCCTCGACGTGGGGGCGAACGAGATCCTGCAGGTCATCACCACCACCGTCGTCATCGGCGCGGCGTTCTTCTATCTCGCCCCGGAGATTGCGTGGATGTCGGTGGTGCCCATGCCGTTCGTCCTGTGGGGGTCGGTGCTGTTCCAAAAGCGCCTCGCGCCGCGTTATGCCAACGTGCGCAACGAGGTGGGTTCGCTGAACGGGGATTTGGCCGGCAACTTGGGTGGCATCGCGACCATCAAGAGTTTCACGGCGGAGGATCGCGAGGTCGAGCGCATCGGGGAACGCAGCCAGGCCTATCGCGCGGCCAACGCGCGGGCAATTTCCCTCAGCTCCGCGTTTTCGCCCCTGATTCGTATGGTCATTTTGGTGGGCTTTACGGCCACCTTGGCTTTTGGAGGCTACCTGTCGGCCACCGGAAGCCTCGCTGTCGGTGCCTACAGCGTGATGGTGTTCTTGACGCAGCGCCTGCTGTGGCCCTTGACGCGTTTGGGCGACACCTTCGACCTGTACCAGCGTGCGATGGCCTCCACCACGCGCATTCTCGACCTGCTCAAGGTCGAGCCTGCCATCCAAGACGGTGGCCAGGCGTTGCCTTTGGAGCGCGTGCGCGGCGCCATGGCGATGGAGGACGTGCAATTCCTGTACTCCAACGGCGTGCACGTGTTGCACGACATGGACCTGGAGTTCGCGGCGGGCGAAACCACTGCGTTGGTCGGGCCTACCGGATCGGGCAAGAGCACCATCATCAAACTGCTCCTGCGTTTTTATGACCCGAGCTCTGGGCGGGTCACCCTGGACGGGCACGATCTGCGCGAGCTCAACCTCGTGGATTTGCGCCAAGCGATCGGCTTGGTCAGTCAGGATGTATTCTTATTCCATGGCACCGTGCGCGAGAACATCGCCTACGGCCGGCCCGACGCGAGCGACGCGGACATCGAACGGGCCGCGGCGATCGCCGAAGCGGACGAATTCATCGAAGCCTTGCCCCAGGGCTACGACACGGTGGTTGGAGAGCGCGGGCAGAAGTTGTCCGGCGGCCAACGCCAGCGCATTTCGATCGCCCGCGCCGTGCTCAAGGATCCGCCGATCTTGATCCTGGACGAGGCTACCTCGTCGGTCGACAACGAGACCGAAGCCGCCATCCAACGATCCTTGGAGCGCATCTCCCAAGATCGTACGACCATCGTCATCGCCCACCGGCTGTCCACCATCCGGCACGCCCATCGCATCTACGTGCTGGAGTCCGGCCGCATCGCCGAAGCGGGCAAACACGAAGAGTTGCTGGAAGCCGATGGCCTGTATCGTGCCCTGTGGCGCGTGCAAACGGGCGAAGCCGTGCGCAGCCACGCGGCATCGGGCCCGCGGCCCTAGGAATGGGGTGCGTCCCCCCTTAGATTGCAGACGATGTCCGCGCGCTTTTTGACCCTGGCTGCTCTGCTGCTGATCGGTGGAGGAGCGATTTGGTGGGTGCAGCGAACGGCGGCTCCTCAGGCTCCTCCCGGCGTCCACGAACGCGCAGGATCCGATTCGCAGTCCGATCACGATGCGAGCCCAGCCCCCGTGCCCAGCCAAGCGGCCTCAAGTCAAGCGCTGCCGAAACCGAGCGAGGCGTTGGCCCAAACACCGGCCACCGGACCCCGTCGCGAGTCTTCGCGCCGCAACCAGGAAGCGATCGAGCACTTGGAAGCGGGAGAGTTAGAAGAAGCCATCAAACTCTTCGAAACCAACGTGGAAGAGCACCCGGACGAGCCCGTCTTCCAGCAAAACCTAGCGGAAGCGTTGTTGCGGCTAGCCCTGCGCGAGTACGACCACGAGCCGGAGGTGGCCTTCGCTCACCTCGAACGGGCCATCGAGCTCGCACCCGCGCGCCAAGAACTGCTGCCTCTGCGGGATCGTTGGCACACCGCCGTGCAAGCCCAAGCTGGTTTCGCGGAGGATCAATCGACGCACTTTGTGCTGCAGTACGACGGTGATCGCTCCGATTTGCTGACGCTCGGCTATCGCGAGGTGCTCGACGATCTCGAAAACGCCTACCAAGACTACGGCGAGTTCTTCGACGTCTTTCCCGTGGAAGCGGGCCGCCCCAAGTTCCGCGCCGTGCTGTACGACCGCGAAGCCTTCGACCAGGTCACCGGCATCGGCGAATGGGCGGGAGGCGCTTACGACGGCACCATTCGCGTGCCGGTGCGCCACTTCCAAAGGGACCGCAACCGCATCCGCCAAACCCTCCGCCACGAGCTGGTGCACGCGTTTGTGGACGAGGTCGGAGGCCGCGGCGTTCCGGGTTGGCTCAACGAAGGTTTGGCCCAGTACCTATCCGAAACCAATCTTTCGCAGCGCACCCGGGCCCTCGACCGAGCGCGCAGTCAACTGGTCGGCAAAGATCTGTTCAGCCCGACCCAATTGCAGGGCAGTCTCGCTCAGATCAGCGAACCCGAGCAGGTCGCCAAGGCGTACGACCAAGCGCTCGCGTTCACCCATTGGATCGCGGTGCATTATGGCGAGCGCACCTTGGTGCGCATGACGCAGGCGAGCCAACAGGGCAGCGATGCGGCCGCCACCTTCCAGCGCTGGATCGGAGTTGGCCTGGAGACCGCGCACCAAGACTTCGTCGATTCGCTCTAGCCCCAGGCTTTTACGGAACGGCCGGCAAGTCGCCGTACGTGCCCCGAATCATCGCGCCGAGAACGCCCAATCGCTCCTTCGGGTTGCCGCGGAACATCTCAAAGCTCACGTGTTGATCCGCAGGCACGCCTTCGAAGCGAATGCCCCATAGCGGCGCCATCTCGTTGGGCAACATGGCGTAGCGCGCATCGCCCATGACGCCCGCTTCGGTGGGGTGCAGGATCAACCAGTCATCCGAAAAGTGGGCGAAGCGCTGCAGGTCGCGGCGCAACACGGAACCCTCGGGCGCCAAAGTTTGCCACTCCGGGTGGTCGAGCCGGATCGCCTTGGCGCTCGGCCCGGGCTCGTGGGTCACCTCGTCGAATCCCGCTCGCACCATCGCGCAATGCAGCTCTCCGTCGGTCTCCCACACGGCGCGCCACACGACGATGTTGCCGAAGCTGGGGCGCACGGCCATGCGTTCGGGCTCTAGGCCGGCGCGTTGCCACTCCGCTTGCATGTGTTCGGTGGCTCGTTGTTGTTGCACCGTCGCGAGAAACAGGTACCCCGCCACGCATCCCACGACTCGCGGTCGAGCAGCGCGAAGCATCCCAGCGCCAGCATGGGAAGGGCCGCCGAACGTCGTTTGGCTCCCCACACGCCCAGCACGATCAGGGGCAAGGTCACCAACGGATCGATGACCGAAACCCAGTCCAACGCCAGCCGATCCTGGGTGAAGGGCCAGAAGACCCGCGTTCCATAGCTCGTCCACCAATCGCAAAAGGGGTGGGTCAGGGCGGCTACGAGCACCGCGTAAAACGGCGCTCTGGGCGTGTTGGGTCCAAAGGCTACCCGCCGCAGGGCGGTCGCGATCCCCAAGGCCAACAGCGCGGTCAACGGCTGAAAGGCGAAGGCGTGGGTGAAGTGCCGGTGGTACTCCACCGCCAACAGTGGATCGGCCGCCGAACGGATGAAGACATCCGCGTCGGGCAGCAAGCCGGCCAAGGCTCCGGCGAATCCCGCGGCGCGCCGCTTGGGGCGAGCGCTGACCGCCATCGCCGCACAGGCGGCGAGGGAAACGTGGGTGAGGGGATCCATGGGCTCAACCTAGAACCTGCCGCCGCCACCTGAATCGACCGCGCCCGGATTTTTGACGTCACTCGCACCTTCGCGAACGAGGCGAACCGGCGCTCGCCGGGGCTCTCGGCCGGCACCGTCTCATGCTAGGAATCTGCGCCCCTCGCGGGGAAAGCCGCAACCGCGCGAGGCGGGTCTGCTATTCTCCGCTCAGGCCCCCACCGGGGGCCTTCCTTTTGATCCTCCGACTCTCCGCCCGCCCCCAGCGCGGGCATGGATCCTACGCACCCCTCCTATGAAGCGACTCTCGCTCCTGGGCGCCACCTTCCTCGGTTTGGCTCCCATCGCGGCGGCCGACGTGTTGTACGTCGACGCCAACCTGGCATCCGGTTTGAACGACGGCTCCAGCTGGAGCGACGCTTACCAAGGCCCCGATGGCCTGCGCCTCGCCCTGAGCGCCGCGGTGAGCGGCGACCAGATCTTCGTTGCTCAAGGCACCTACCAGCCCACCCAGACCACGGCCCGCAGCGCGGCGTTTGCCCTCAAGAATGGCGTGGAGATCTACGGCGGATTTCTGGGGGGCGAAACCAGCCCCGGGCAGCGGCCCGTCGGCGGCGCCCAAGCCACGATCCTCAGCGGTGACTTGGCCGGCAACGACGGCTCGAACCTCTTCACCGACAATAGTTATCACCTGATTACGACCGCTGGCACCAACGAAACGGCGGTGCTCGACGGCTTCACGATCACGGGCGGCAACGCCAACTCGGGCTCCAGCAATAACGACCGCGGCGGCGGCATCCTGTGCGTCGGAAGCGTGCGCCCGACGATTCGCAACTGTCACTTCGTGGCCAATCGCTGCACCTTTGGCGGCGGTGCTGGGTACATCAACGGGGCCGCACCGAGCTTCACCGATTGTTCGTTCATCGACAACGTAGGTGGATCCTTCGGCGGCGCGTTTGATATGGCGGGTGCCGGGCAAGTGCGCTTCGAGCGTTGTTGGTTCCAAGGCAACACCGCGAACCGCGCGGGGGCCCTGGAAATCTTCGCGAGCAACGGCCCCTTGGTGTTGAACTGCGTG
>JAUHXY010000001.1 GCA_030426785.1 bacterium | reverse complement strand
CGGCCGCTTCACCCACTTCGCCCGCCAAACTCCCGGCCAACAGCTCTGGAAGCTCCTCAACGACGGCATGGCCCTCAAGTCCGTTTTGGACGCTTTGGGGAAGTGATCCCGCAACTTTGCCGGCCATGGCCATGTCCAAAAGATCTGAGGCGTGGGAGCGCAAACAACTCAAGACTTCGATGCTTCGCTTTGGCTTCGGAGCCGTCGTTCTGCTTGGAGTGCCAGGCCTCTTGTTCGGTTGGCCCTACCTTTCGATGGCCAACGAATCGCCCCTGGATTATTGGTTGGAGTACTGTGGTCTCGCGATCCTATTGTTCGTGGGGGGAGCCGCGCTACCTCTTGCAGCCTATCTAACGAACGGATCCAAAGCCGGTTCTTAGGGCCGTTGGCGATTCTGAGGGCGACGCAACCCCCTCAGGACCTGTACCTACAAGTGTCATCGAAGGTCAACTGCCTCTCCAATCTCCTTTCAGACTTAACCACTCGTGGCTGAATCCAAAGGTGAAGCCGATGCCAGGCGCGCCGGGGTAGTACTCGAAGGCTACGTTGCGAAAGAAGCCTAACCCGGTTCTCGGAACCTTGGTCAGGTACTCCGGAGTCAAGTCGTGCAAGGACTCGGGAACACGCCCCTGGTCGCGTTGGTACGCCACGAGGGCGCTACGGATTTGAAGTCCGCGCTCGCGAGCTTCGTGAATCTGCTCAGGCCCCTGGTGGATCACCCAAGCGAAACCAAACAGGGCTCCGAGTAGAAAGTGGAGCGCAAAGGGTCGAGTTCGCTTACTCCAAATGGAGTAGCTCAGCACCAACACCAAGGTTGGGCCCATCCAAATCGACCCTAGGAGCCCAACCAAGAGAACCATGGGTCCGAAGCCGTTGGACGCGCCGACCCAATCCAGCAAGACAACACCCACGACCGTCGCTCCAGCAGAGAATCCATACATCGCATGGCAAAGCCGATCCTTGGAATCGGATGGGAACGATGGGTTCCGTGACTCTTGCTTCGCATTCATCGAATCAAGGGGGCTTCACTCGGGCTCTGCTTGAAATGCAGTCAGCCTCAATTCACCGCCGCGGCCAGCGTAACCACCAGGCGGCGACGCCCGCCGTGGTGAAGGCTGCCAATGCAAAATAGAGGCCCGGGGGCCGGGAAACGAATTGCCACCAAGCGGAAGGAGAAAACCACCCGGAGTGGGCATCGTCCTGGGCCAAGGCGTACGCGAAACGAAACGAAATCGACGCGGCAACCGTCAAAAGCAGCCAAGACACGAAACATCCGAGCGATGGGCTTGGCCGGCGCGGCTTCACTACCGGTCCTTTTCGACTTCGGTAGCCACCAACAACGCCTCGAGTTCATCGGGGCCGAAGGAGCCGGTTTCGAGTTGCACCAACCACTCCGATAAGCCGGCCACTTTGAGGCGCAACGTATCACCCGGCTGCACGTCCGTCTCCCCCCACGGCTGGCTGATCAGGGTAGCGCGCAGGCTTGAGCGACTCAGTCGGTCGACTTCGAACCAGCAGTGCTCGATGTCTCCGCTCTCGGTTGTGATGGGTGACTTGACGAGCACTCGGTGGGCGACGTCGGTATTCCTCTGCCAATCGCGCAGGACCCCATAGGTTTCCCGGGCGGCCTGGGCACCGCGTTCGGACTCTCGAGTCGTTCGCAAAGCCACGAGGCTCTCCAACGCGGAGACCTCTTTGCCGGGCCCCTGCCAGCCTTCGCCGTCAGGCACCACCAAGAGGGACAGGTGCGTATGCTCCTCATCGTAATCGTCCGCCGTCCCGATGACGCTGGGCGCCAAGGCTTTGACACCCTCCTGCCAAGGCAAACGAGCTAGGTCCAAACCGTACAAGAAGGACATCGGCTCCCCGGCTGGCCATTCCAAGTTGTCGACGGCAAAAGCCGCAGCCAACTCCACCACGCTCGACACCCTTTCGTAGTGTTCCGGTCGAACATCGACGCAGCCGACGTCAAAGCCGGTGAAACGAGCCACCCCATGGGAATGAATCCAGTAGCGATTTTCGCCCTGTTCGTCCTCGTCGTACACCGCGTGAGCGTGAAAGGTCATCGTCGGCGACGGTCCAGCTTCGCTCTCGACCATACGATGAATCCAGCCCGGAGGGTGCCACCGATTCCCGGACCGATCTCGCATTCCGATGGGGTTGCTTAGCCCTAAGGACTCGGCAGTCGCCACCAAAGTTTGAATCTGCTGGTGAAAGCCGGGCAATCCTTGCTCAGACAGATCGGAGGACAAGAGCAAGGCCAGTCGCTCTCCCGCAATGTGCTCCACCTCTTGAGGCCGAAAGCGCACGCGATCCTTGGGAATCATTTCTTTCGACCAATCCTCGTCGAATGCGGTGATGGCGAGTTGCCACTGCCCTGCAGAAGTGGTCACGGCCCACCCACCGGAAACTTCGGTGGCATCACCAGCCTGAATGCTCTCCAACACCTCTTGAGCGGCTTCCAAGGAAGGCAACGACTTTGGCAGGTCGAAGACCAGCATCAGTTCGGAGAGTGCATGCTCGGGATGAATGGCATAGCGACTCGATACCTCAGCGGATGGCATCCCTCCTGATCCAAGCGGTGGAGAGGCAACAAGGAATCCAGCAAGACAAACGAATGCGTACATATCAGAGCGGCGTTTTAGAACGGTGGCGTGGCATTCTAGCTCCATCTCCCTCAGCTAGAATGGTTCTCCCCACTTCCCGTAGTGAAATCGATTCGGCCAAAGGCCCTTGGCGTGGCTTTCGATGCGAAATCATGGCTGCTGGTCCACTTTCGCATGAATGGGCCCGGATGCTGTACACTTCGGTCCCTGCCGCAGAATCGACCGCCATCCAAGCGATGATCTCCCAACTCTGCCCTTTTGTTCTCACGCTCTCCCTCGTCGGCTGTGCAGCCACGGCATCGGATCGGACGCCGGTCTACTACGACATCGGGGAGGTGCACCGACCCGTTAGCACGGAGAGCGCGGAGGCCCAGTTGTGGTTTGACCGCGGCTTGGCGCTGTGCTTTGGCTTCAACCATGAAGAGGCCATCGCCTGCTTTCAGAAGGCAACCCAGATCGATCCGGGCTTTGCGATGGCTTACTGGGGCATCGCGTACGCGCTCGGGCCGAACTACAACAACCCGGAGATGAGCGAAGCGGCTTGGCAGCAGTCCTTTGCCGCCCTGATCCAAGCCGAGCGATGGCAGGATCGCTGCACTCCGGTCGAGCGAGGATTGATCGCCGCCACGCTGGTGCGCCAGCCCAGCGGCACGCCGCAAGACCGGGCTCCCCTCGACCAAGCCTATGCCGAAGCCATGCGGCAACTCTACCGAGCGTTCCCCGACGACGCCGATGTCGCTGCGTTGACGGCCGAGGCGCTGATGATGTTGCGGCCTTGGAAGCTGTGGAGTCCCGAGGGGGAGCCCGCCCCCGAAACGGCGGAGATTCGTGCAGTGCTCGAGCCCGCTTTGCAGCGCTGGCCGAACCATCCAGCCTTGTGCCACCTTTACATTCACACCATGGAGGCCGGACCGGAAGTGGGTCTTGCCACTCCCGCGGCGGAACGCCTCGAAGACCTCACGCCGGGCATCGGCCATTTGGTGCACATGCCCAGTCACATCTACATCTGGACGGGTCGCTACCAGGACGCCGTGCGGGTCAACCAAGTCGCCGTTGCGAAAGATCGCGCCTACGTCGAGCACGCCGGTCGCTTGAACTTCTACACCCTGTATCGGCTCCACAACTATCATTTTGTGGCCTACGGCGGCATGTGGAGCGGTCAACGAGCGATCGCCATGGAGGCTGCCCGCCAGATCGAACAGGAGATTCCCGCGCCTTTGCTGCAAGATGCTGCGGACTTTGTAGAGATCTTTTTGGCCACCCCGCTGCACGTGATGGTGCGTTTCGGGATGTGGGAGGAGATTCTGGCGGAACCGGAACCGGCTGCTGAGCTGCTCGGCCCCCGCGCGGTGTGGCGCTATGCGCGCGGGGTGGCGTACGCGTCCCTTGGGAAGGTCGCCGAAGCCGAACGCGAACAAACGCTCTTCTTGGAAGCCAAAGCCCAGGTCCCTGAGTCCCGCTTGCTTTTCAACAACTCGGTCGCCGACGTCCTGGCCGTCGCCCAGGAAGTGCTCGCGGGCGAGATCGCTTACCGCCGCGGAGACCACGAGGAGGCCTTCCGGTTGCTGCGCAAAGCCGCAGACCTCGACAAGGCTCTGAACTACGACGAGCCGTGGGGTTGGATGGAACCGGCGAACCACGCCTTAGGAGCTCTGCTCACCGAACAGGGTCGCTACCAGGAAGCGGAAGCCGTGTACCTAGCTGACCTGCAACGCTTCCCAGAAAACGGCTGGTCCCTGCACGGTTTGGCGGAGTGCTTGCAGCAAACCGGCCGCCCGCAGGAGGCCCAACGGGTCCGCAAACGCTTCGACGAAGCTTTCTCCAGAGCCGACATCGAAATCCCCGGTTCGTGCTTCTGCCGCACGGAATAGGCCGGTGATGTCGTGGGGCCAACGACACTCACTTCCCCGAAGCGCACTCAGGAAAACAACGACTCGCTCGACTCGGCGCCGTAGCGTTCCAGATACGGCTTGACCTTGAGCTTGCGGCGGGTGTTGTCGCTGGACATGTAGCGAATTTTGCCGAAGACGGGCCGTTCGGGACCCCAAGCGCGGTCGAACAGGCCCAGGACCCAAGAGATGCCGCTCATGGAGTTGGGGTCGCGGCCATCGATGGCGTACTTGTTGTTGAGGTGCACCATGATGCGGAAGGCTTCCTCGGGCGACTTGGACCAGTGCAGGATCTTCTTGCCCCACAGCATGCGCAAGTAGTTGTGGATGATGCCTTCCTGCAGCAATTGGCGCTGGGCCGCGTTCCACAGATCATCGTGGGTTTCGGCGCGCTCGAATGGCCGCAGGGTGTAGGTTTCGGGGCGCGCATCGTCCGCGTGCTCGGCTAGGGTGGCGCGGGCCCAATCGGGCAAGCCTGCGTACTCTCCAAAGTCCGCGTCCCAGGCGCTGCGGTGGAAGCCCAGCTCGCGCCAGGTCACCAATTGATCGAGGAAGGCCTCGGCGCCCGGGCCCATGCCCCACCATCCCTCGCGTGCCCCGGCGGATTTCGGTCCGGTCGCACCGGCCTTCGCAGGGCTCCAACCCTCGCGCTGGGCAATCCCGGCCAGAATCTCGTGGGACGAAAGGTGTCCAAAGTGCAGGAACGGCGACAAGCCGCTCGTGGTCGGTTGACTGACGTCGTTGCGTTGGTCGTGGTAGCCGTCGAGGTGGCGTTCGAGGAAGGTCTTAAGAAAACGCCGGGCTTCCCGCGTGCCCCCGCGCGTCGGTGCCGGCGGCACATCGTGATCGATGGGCAATTCCGCCAAACTCTCCTCGTCCTGCAACCAGCCAACCGTCGCTTCGGGCCAACGATCGGCGATGCCCGCGGGCAAGCGTGCTTTGTCGTGATCGTAGCCGCGCCAAGGACGGCCTTGCGGCACGTCGGGCAGTTGCTCCGCCAAGTTCTTTTGGAGGAAGCGACGAAAGTCGAAGGCTCGGCTGAAGGGCTTGTCGAAACCCTTCGGGCCGCCCCAAACGGGCCAAAGACCCACCGAATCCACCGCTTCGAGGCAAACATCGAGCTTCTTTGCGGCGGCGCGCAGCATGCGAGGCAAGAAAAAGTGCGGCCAATCGTCCGTCACCACGACGCTGGCGCTGGCGGCCAAGGCTTGCAGCAATCCAGCACCCTGCCCCTCTTCGCGCTCCACGTACGGAAAGTAGCGCACGTTGGCCTTCTCGAAGGCTTCCGCATGGTCGCGCATGCCGTCCATCACGAAACGATGGATGCGATCGTTGGCCCAGCGGTAGCCCACGCGCAGCGGTTCGAACACGAAGATCGGTTGATCGAGTTCCTTCGCGTGGTGCAGCGCTCGATCCAATGCGTGGTTCCACGACGGCCGGCGGTTCGCCGTCATCCAATACAGCACGTAACGCCCGCCGTCCTTCGCGGCGCGCAAAGGAGCCTCGTTAACACGTCGAACGCGGGCGTTGATACGGTTTTCGACCGGCTTCATCGAGGTCCTACACGTAGTTCTGCAACGCCCACTGTTTGGGGAACGGGTCGAAGTAGAGTTGCTGCATGAGGTACTCCACTTGGTGCTGCTGGATGTTGAAGCGCAACAACGACAAGGGCACGACCAGCGGCACGAGCCCTTGGCGATAGTCTTCGATGGTGCTGTTCAGGTGTTCTTTGTCGGCCCGCTCCAGCTTGTCCTTCAGGTAGCCCATGGCGTGTTGCATCACGTTGACGTGGCGCTTGACCGTGGCCTTTTTGTGCAGGCAGTGCAGGAACTTCTCGCCGTAGGCCTCGAAAATCGGTTCATCGGGACCTTGTCCGAGCCGACCCACGAGCGCACCGAGCTCCCGATAGATGGCTTCGTTGTGGGCCCAAAGGAGCATTTTGTGCGCGGTGTGGAACGCGACGAGTTTCTGACGCGTCCAGCCCGCCGCCGCGGCGCGACGCCAGCGGTTGCGGCAGAAAATGCGCTCGATGAACGCTTCGCGCAAACGCGGGTCGTTCAACCGACCTTCCTCTTCGATGGGCAGGTCGGGGTAGTGCTCTTGCAAGTACGCCGTGAAGATCCCGACGCCGTCCTTACTCGCTTTCATCTCGCCCGCGTAAATCGGCAAGCGCTCGAGCCCGCAAGAAGGCGAGTTCTTCTTCACGACGTAACCGTCCAAGGTGTCGGGCTGCAAGGCGCGCAGCTTGGCTTGCGCAAACGCGCGCATCGCGTCGGTGTGGTCCGTGCCGGACTTCGGCTCGACGAGGCGCACACCGCCCGCTCCTTCCTGCAAACGAATCGTCGGGCGCGGGCTCGGCATGCCGATGCCCATCTCGGGGCACACCGCGACCCAATCGGTTTTGGGCCCCAAGGTATCCACCACGAAGTTATTGCGGCAGTGACCGCCGTCGTAGCGCACGGTCTCCCCCAGCAAACAGGACGAAACACCAAGCCGCAGGGGGGCCGCATCGTCCCACCAAGTTTCCCAGCCTTCGAACGTCTTGCGATTCGCCATGACTTGGCCTCGCGCGTTTGGGTTGGCCACGGCAAAGCCTAGTTGGAGGCGGCGGCGAGCTGACGGGCGAGGGCTTGCAACTCTAGCATCACCCGCGCGGAATACCCATCGTCGTGGAACCAGCGCACTTGCCCCTCGCCGTCCACCACCAGGACGCGCATGTTGCGGCCGTTTTCGGTGCCCGTGAAGCGCGCGATTTGCGAAGCATTCTCGCCGTAGAGGGTCACGACGCTCTGCCAATCCCCTTCCGGGATACCCGACCGCATGCCCTCATCGATCATGTTGCCGAAGACGCGCGGGAAGAGCCCCTTGAGGGTCGGGACTTCGTACAACGGTAGGTCGAGGCCAGCCTGCAAGATGCCGAGGATCCAGCGGTCGGCGTCGAATTGAGCGTTCTGCTTGTACCCCACCAAGTACACGGCGGGCCCCTCGACGGGCAACGCCACCGTTTCGCCGGTGAGGTCTTCGCCGGAGACGCGAGGGAAGGACTCCCCGACAGGGTTTTGATTGGGCAGGGTGCTTTGGCAGGCGCCCATCCAGGTCAGGGCCATGCCCGCGGCAAGCAAAAGGGCGCCGGCGCGGAGCCAAGCTCCGGGGCGCTTCCAGTTCGGCAGCTTCATGCCCGATTCTTCGGGGCGCATAGGCCAGCGGATGCGCTCGGGAAGAAAAGAAGCGGCGGAATGCGCCTACTTCAGGGTTCCAGCGGTCTCGTTCAGGCTGCCTAGGGAGAGAATCTGCTCCCAGGGATCCTGGGAAAGGTCCACGCGCCAGGCGGGCCCCATCCAAAGCTCTTGATTCGCTCCTTCGAACAGGGTCCAAGCCCGCCCGGCAGGATCGCGCCAAAGCAGCATCGGAGCCGTCGCCTGCCAGTCCTGCCAACGGCTAGCGGCCTCGGCAACGTTCGACAAAGGCTGCAGGCTTGCGGACTTCCACAGGGCCGTCCACGGGGCTCCGCCGAGCGAGGTGGGCACCGCCCGCACGACGGGCACCCATATCTGACGCTCTAGGTCCCAGTCGGTCGTGCGGTGCAAGACCGGTTGCGGAGTGCTTTGTGCCAGAAGTTGCAGCGCGCGTTGCGCCGCCGCGCGCTCCTGGGTTTGCCGTTCCTCGGGAACCGGGTCCAGCGGATTCGCCACCCGGTACCCATCCAGCCACGCTTCGCGGAATTCGTCCGCCACCCAGACCGGACCCCATCGTTCGTGATGCAGCAACACCGCGTGCAGCGGTCGGGTCGGTTCCTGGCCGCCGTCCAAAAGTCGCAAGGTTTGTTCTGCTTGACGGAGGGGCGAAAGCACCAATTCATGGCCCCAGGGTTTGCCGAGGCTCTTCGCGCGGGGGATGTAGAGGCCGTGGAAGGACGCGCGCAGAGGATCCAAGGCAGGCGATCCGTGCCACTCGACCGGACCGTGCGGGCCCTCCATGCGAGCGCGCACCCAAACCTGGTCGGCGAGCCCTTGGAAGCGCCGCAAAGCCGGGATGCGTTCGGCCGGGAAGGGGTTTTCGACGCCGAGTCGTACGGGTGCACCTTCCTGATCGCTGGCCCAGCGTTCGATGGCTCGGAAAACCTCCGGCGCGAGAATCAGGCGTCCCCAGCGCTCCGAGTGCAATTGGTTGCGGCCGGCGAGGTGAAAGACCTCTGGGCTGCTATCCCCCCAAGCGATCAGCACCGCCGGTAACCGTCCAAGCAAACGCGGTCGGTCGGAGGCTGGGGCTTCGGGCCAGCGCTGCACCACCTTCCAGGCGTCCTGGACGGGCGCAAGCTCTTGGGCCCGGGTGATGCGCCCCTGGTGCAGACGATCCCCCAACGCAAACTCGAAGGTGACGCTGCGCAGGGGCTCGTCCCAGGGCAGGCCCATTTCCGGGTCTTGCGCCTGACCCGTTCCTGCGGCCAAAACACACCCCAGCGCCAACCCGAACCAGCCGGTGCGGCGGCCCAACATGCTTCGTAGGTCCCTGCGCTGCCCCATGGCCGCATTGTGCCCGTGCTGCGCTCGCAGGGGTGGGAATCATTTTCCGGAACGACCGACGATCGCCCCATTTTGGGCTCATGGCGGGCGCACACCATGCCGAACCCAAGACTGAGTTTCCCCCTCGGTGCCCATCACCGACCGGCCTCGATCGGCTTTGGAGCCGTCCGAACACCATGCGCAACCGTACCCTCCTTTCCCTGCTGCTCCCCTCCCTCCTCATGGGGGTCGCCTGTCAAAACGCACGCACGTCGGCTAGCGTCGGCGCCGCCCCGCAGGCCGTCATCCATGCGCCTCAAGTCCAGTTTACGCCCTCGGTTTGGGAGACCGCCGGCTCGGAGATCGTCCCCACCCTCAAGCTGACGACCCCTGCCCACAGCGAGACCGTGACCTATCGCTTCGAGTACGAGGGGGATGGCGCCGTAGAGCTACCGGACCCCATCACCCTGCCGGCTGGTGAGACCCAACTCACCGTCAAGAGTCCGTTCCGCACCCAGCGCGTCGACCAAACCGCCCAAGGCGTGGTCCGCATGATTTGGAGCCACCCCGAAGCGGGCGAAAAGCTCGCCGGCCAATGGAACGTGGTGCAACGCCCCAGCATCCTGCGCGAAATGCGCGTTTCGCGCGCCGACAACCTGATCGATGTGCAGACCTGGGATGCCACCTACGCCATCACGATCGAGATGAATGAGGTCGAGGAGTGGGTCGATCAAGCCATCGCCACCCACCGCGATGTGTTCTTCGAAGCCAGTGCCGGCGCAGGAGATCGCAGCCCCAAGATTCGCGTCTTGGCCGACGTCGACCCGGCCGACTACACGACCTTCCCCAAGGAGATCGTGCCGAACGGTACCTACAAGGCGTACATCGTTTGCGTCAAGCGGCCCAAGCTGCCCCAGCGCAAGCGCCCCTTCCTCCACGTCAAGACCCGCTCCGGCGGCGACGAGATGGAACGCTACTTGAAATTGCCTTTCTAGTTCCCCCCAATCCAATTCTTGAGAGAGTCGGCGCCGTCCCTTAGGGCGGCGCCCTTTTTGTTTCGTCCCGACCACGAAGGGTGCGCTGCAGGACCTCCAGAAGCCCTGCAGCGCACGGAACGAGATCACTTCGTCACTCCTTATCGGTTGGGAGCTGATTGGAGAGAAACTTATCCAAGTTGGCAGAATCGCCCTGGCGCAGCGCTTCTGCCAGGTCTCTTTGCCAGCGCTCCGCCTCGACGAACCACGCTTCACGCGAAGGTAGCTGCGCGGGGTCGATGCGTTCGGCAGCTACCGTTTGACGAGTGGCCGCACCCTCCGCTGGGATCAAGCTCGGCCCCCGCTCTTGGGACGCCACCGGGCGCCGATCGACGGGGGATCGATCTTCGCCGGCGTGCCTATGCGACGTGTGAGGGCTCGCTGCACGCTCCAGTCCATCGGCTCGATCCGTCCAAAGGGCCGAACCAGCCATCAAGACCATTCCAAGGCAAGCGAGAGGAATCCAAAGCTTCATGGTTTCCTACTGGATCCGCAGCAACTGGCCGCGGATCTCACCGTTCGGATGAGCGCTGGAGTGCAAGTTGACGTAGATGCGGCCCAAGTCCATGCGGTGCATCAACTCGTCCAGCGGGAAATCGGCCAGGGGACCCAACAGGTCTCCCGTGTTGATTTCCGCGAGGAAAAGATCCGCGCCCCCCATGGGGTTTGCGGGCTCCATGAGCAAATTCGCAACCACCGGCCCATTCGAACCGGGCAACGCCATATGCAGGTGCCCAGCCACCAAGTCTTCCAAACCGAGGGTCTGCACGATCACGACCAGGCGCGTGCCGCCTTCCAGCAAGATCGCGCTCGCCAGTCCAAACGCATCCGTTTGGACCACCGGCACCTCGTTGAAGCCCGCAATGCGCGCTTGGAACAACTGAAAGTCGGTCACCGCCGGCGATGCCTGGAAGCTCACGCGCACGAAGGGATAACCCGGATGGGCGAACTGACCGTTGCGAAAACGGGGGTCATCCAAAATGCCGCCCAGGCCCGCCGGGTTGAAGCCGGGGTGCTGGACGATGGGCATCGAGGTCGTCACGCCCGTATTGGGGGCCATTTGCCCAAAAAACGCGGTGTTCGCGGGGAGCTCGTCGTTCGCCTCGGTGCCCGCATCGCGCACGCCACCGGGACCGCTCACGAAAAAAGGTTCGGCGATGAAGTTGCCCAGATCGTCGAACACCGGGTGTGCCACGGGATTGCCGTTCGCAATGAAGGCGTCGTTGCTGGGAATCACCATCGATGCGTACGAGAAGTAGCGGTCGCTGGGCGCCCCCGCGTCGAGCAAAAAAGTCTCGGAAGCGGACTCGCCGGGAGCGATCGGCCCGCCCGGCCCAAACAACATGCCTTGGGTCTGACCGAATCCCAGGGTGGCAAAGTCGGCGGACAGGGGACCGGCGTTGCCGTCTTCCGCGATGCTTTCGATCGCTTGGCTACCGGCGATCGGCAGGCTGCTCGCTAGCGTTCCAGGGTCGTACAGGTCGAACGCACCGTCGTGAAATCCAACCCACACCGGGGTTTGGAAGGTGCCGTTGGACGGAGCTAGGTTTTCGAGGAGAACGTGAACGCGGGTTTCTTGTGCCAGTACCACGCCGCTTGCGGCGAGGCCCATGAAAGGCAGTAACAACTTCATTCGTTGCATGGAAAGATTGGGGTAGGGACTTCAGGAGGAGCAGCGCTGCGCTGCAGAGGCCAGCACTACGCCGTTCGCAGTGGCCCGTGACTCGTGGAGTCCAGAATTCTGAGCTGCTTTGCATGGAGCGCTCGCGTGCAACGCAGGTCCAACCACGTTCACAAAAAAAACGAAAAGGTCGGTCACAAAGGCAACCGCACCTTCGCACGCCAATCGAGCGATCTCGCTCGATCCAACGAAACCCCTTTACCGCACGATCCGAGGATCGAGCCACTCGTACAACCAATCCGCGATCACACGACTCCCGCGGGCGGTGTGGTGGCACTGGTCCAGAAACAGTTCTTCCGCTGGCCACTCGAGGGCGCGCAGACGCACTAAAGGATCGAACAACGGAATGCCGAGGTCGGCGGCGATCGCCGCCAACTTGCGCTGGGGCTCGTCCCGCAAACTTTCGTTCGTAACCTGGTACGAACAGGGGAAAACCACCCACAACAACTGCCAATCGTGCTGTTCGCACAGATCGGCTAACTGACGCAACAAGGGGTCGAGGCGCAGCCAAACCGCATCGCTGTAGGAGCTACCCCAGTCTGTAAAGTAGCGCTGGATCTCCCGGTTGAACGCTTGTTCGGGCCCCGGGGTATTGCTGGGGTAACGCTCTTCCACGGCGTCGAGCCAGGCGAATACTTCGGTGTCGGAAACGGCCTCCTCGTCGTTGCGCTGGAGTACTCCGGGGATGCGACTGGCGACCAAGCGCGCCAACTGACTGCCGAACAAACTCTTCGGCAGACTCCAAATGCGCATGCCCGACGAGTTTTGAAAGTCGTTCAGGTAGAAGCCGAGCACGACCACGTCGAGATTCAGGTGCGGGCCTAGTTCGGTCAACATGGCGAGCTCGTTTTGCAAGCCCACGGCGCTGACCCCCCCGTTGAGAAACTCCAGGGGTCGGCCGTCGGCTCGAGCCCGTGCCTCCACCCGTGCCGTCAGGGTGTCCTCCTCATTGAGATACTCGGCTACCACAATCGAGTCGCCCAGAAACAACGCCCGCGGATGCTGCTTCGTACCGATCGGGCCGCCGCGCAAGCCCCACTCGTTGGTCCGAATCCGTACCTCCCGGCCGTGCAAGCGGTGTCTTTCGATCACGACTTCGCTGTTCGCGCGCATGCGAATCCCAGCGGGCGTACGCACAAAAAAACCTGCGCCGGGTGCCTTCTCGAAGGTGAAAGCAGCTGGCTCGGCGCGCTCCTTGGCCAACCGAGTTTCAAAGTCCGGGTCCTGATGGATGGTGACGAAGTAGTGGCTCGGTGCCCACCAACGCACGCCGATTTCGGCCAGAACAAGGGCCACCGCAGTGGACACCAGGAGGAGCAGCAGTTTCTTGAACACAGGTTTGCCAGCCCTCGGGCAGGAGGGGCCGGTCGCATGCTAGCAAACAGGATCTAGGCGCTCTGCGCAGGCTGGCGGGGACTCCGATTTGGGACGTGGCCTTGCCGCGCTTCTCCCGCAAGCCACCCGCCCTTCAAACCCCAGGCTTCCCTGTTTGCCACCCTGCTGGGTCACCGTTTCTAATGAGCGCATGCGAAACCAACCCGACCCCTCCCGTCGTCAGTTTCTGAAAACCACCGTTGGGCTGGGGGCCGTCGCGACCGGGCTCGGAGCCTGTACGACCACCGGAGCACCGCGAGCGCGCATCAGCGCGGCCCGGTACATGGGCGACTTCGCAGCGGAGCCGCTGGAGCGGGTGCGAGTCGGCTTCATCGGCACCGGCGGGCGCGGGATGGGTCACGTAGCCCAGATGCTGCTGATGGAAGGAGTCGAGGTGGTCGCGGTCTGCGACCTGAAAGCCGACCGAGCCGCCGCGGCCGCACAGCGCTGCACTCAGGCTGGCCGCACCGCACCGGCCGTGTACTCGGACGACGAATACGCCTACGAGCGCATGCTGACCGAAGTCCCCATGGATGCGGTCCTCATCTCGACTCCGTGGCGCTGGCACGCGCCCATGGGCGTCGCGACGATGCAAGCGGGAGCCCACGCCTTCCTCGAAGTTCCGCTGGCGGTCACCCTCGAGGAGATGTGGCGACTCGTGGATGTTTCTGAGCAGACGCAACGGCACTGCATGATGATGGAGAACGTGAACTATGGGCGGGAAGAGCTGCTCTTCCTCAACATGGTGCGTCAGGGAGTGATCGGGGAACTGACCCACGGCGAAGCCGCCTACATCCACGATTTGCGGTGGCAGATGCGCGAACTCGAGTCGGGCGAAGGCGTCTGGCGGGTCGATCATCACGTCCAGCGCAACGGCAACCTCTACCCCACCCACGGTTTGGGACCGGTCGCGCAGTACATGGGTTGTGAGCGGGGCCTCGATCGCATGGAGCGCTTGGTTTCCTTTAGCTCGCCCGCGTTCGGTCGCGCTCTGCAAGCCGAGCGTGATTTTGAAGCCGATCACCCCCGTCGCAACCAGGATTACGTCTGCGGTGACATGAACACCGCCATCATCAAGACCCTACGGGGGAGGACGATCTTGGTGCAGCACGACACGACCTCACCCCGGCCCTACTCGCGCTTGAATCTGATCTCGGGGACCCGAGGCACGTTGGCGGGCTTTCCCACCCGGGTGGCGCTCGACCCGGAGGGCCAAGGCGTCCATCAATGGACCCAAGGCGAAGAACTACAAGCCACCTACGATCGCTACGAGCATCCCCTCTATCGCCGGGTCGGCGAAGAAGCCAAACGCGCTGGCGGACACGGAGGCATGGATTTCATCATGTTGTGGCGCATGGTCTACTGCCTGCGCAACGGACTGCCCCTCGATCAAAACGTGTACGAGGGAGCCGCATGGAGCGCGGTGGCTCCCCTGAGCGAGGCTTCCGTCGCCAACGGCGGTGCCCCGCAACTCTTCCCCGACTTCACTCGCGGGGACTGGACCACGACCCAGCACTTGCAAGTGGTTTCCTAGGGCTCAAACAACCGGGTTGGCGTGGCTGATCGGTCACGCCAACCCGTGCGTTTGCATGCGAACGCTCTCAGGGCTTGAGCGTCGTCTGCGCGGTTTGGCCGGCGACGATCGTGGCCTGTTGAGGCTCGGGCAACGGAGCGGGTTCCTCGTCTTCGGATCGGTTGGGACCGAGGCTCAAAACCTGGTCGACGGCGACCAGCACCGTGCCGGGCTTGAGGCCGGCGAAGGTGGCGACACCGGCGGCGTTCGTCACGCCCATCTCCGGCGGGCCAGCCGGTTGATTGGGGTCGCCGCCAGGAACGACGGGGGTCACGCGCAAGAGCGCATGGGCCACCGGATCACCCGCTGCATCGAGCACGGTGACTTGCAAGCGACCGGCCGGCGAGGCTTTCAACAGCACGCCCTCCCGCAAAGCCCCCTCGGTCAACGTCATGCGCTGGCTGCGGGTTTCGTGCCAATCATCGCCGCGGGCGACGACTTGGATCGGCACGCCCGCCTTGACGCCGCGTAAGCGGAAGCGTCCTTCTTCATCGGTCACGATCGGTTTCCGGCCGGTCCCCATCACGGTGCTGGAAGACACCGCACCATCATCGTCCGAAGACACCGAAACGGAAATCGCCACCTCCCGGCGCGTACCTTCGCTCGCCTCTTCCACGCTCACCGTCATGCCCGGCAAGGGCGTACCGCTTTCGTCGGTGACGCGGCCTGCGATGGTCGTCACGACCAAATCCTTCGAAATCGTGTTGAGGCCCTCCACGATCTCCTCTTCGAACTCGACGGGCATCACGCGCAAATCGTGGTCGATCACCAGGGTGTGAGTGCCCGGTTTCACGTTTTGCAGGCGGTAAAAGCCCTTCGCATCGGTGCGATCCGCGGGACCCTCGCCGCCGAATCGGCGCATCGGTCCCAGCTCCGGCTCCCCGAGCGAGACGCGTGCACCGACCAACGGAACGCCGTCCTCGCGCAGGAATCCCTCGATGGTCGCCAGGGTCGGCGCGTAGAGTTCGACCTGGGTGGTCTCCCCCTCGAGTACGGTCACCCGGGTGCCCTCGCCGCTGGTTTCGCTGACCTCTTCGCCCGAGTCCATCACGATGATCAGGTCTTCCAACTCCTCCGCACCGGGGATTTGTACGACGCATTCATAGTCGCCGGGCGCCAAGTTTTCGAAGGTGATCACGCCTTGCGCGTTGGTCACAGGTCCTCCCGTGCCGGGCCCGCCCACCATGGCGGTCGCCATCACCCGCCGCTCGCTGCGCGGGCCGGCTGAGACCGGAGCTTTGACCGGCTCACACTTCACCGGAATGCCTACCACCGGCTCGCCGTCCGCGTCGCGCACGGTGGCCACCACGGTGCCCCCTTCGGTGAGTTTCACCACCAGAGGTTGGTCTTGGTAGCCGTCGAGGGTGAGGTTCGTGAGTTTCTGGTTGGCGAATCCACTGCGCCGCACGCTGAGGGAGCAGGGCACTCCCGCGTGGAACTGCACCTCGGCAATGCCCGCGTCGTCGGTGCGGGCCCGGAACGTCCGCCCCCCGAGGACTGGTCCGCCTTCTACGGCGAAGGCAAAGTCCATCACTCCCTCTTGTCCGGACTTGCCGACGATCACGTTGGCTTTGGACACCGGCTTGCCCGTGCCCGCCTCCACCACCTGGATCTTTGCCAGCGCCCCGCGGGTCAGAGCGATGATCCCCAGGTCCGTGGTTTGTCCCTTGCGCAGGTCGACCGAGGGGATCTCCAACGCGTCGTATCCAGGTGCGGTGATGGTGAGCGCGAATCCAGTTTGGCTCGCCGGGATGCCCTCGAGCTCCGCCACTCCATCGGGCTTCTTGCCTTCCAGGTTGTTGGCAAAGAGCCCCAACAGGTCCCAGTTGCCCGGCTCCAAGCTGTAGTCGGTGATCGGTTCCTGGGTGCGAGCGTCGACCACGGTCATGCGCAGGCTCGACTTTGGAGACCAAGTCAATTCCACTTGGCCAGCGCTCGAAGGCACCGAACGGGGCTCGGTCAGCTTGGAGCTGGGATCCAGCCACAGACTTTGGGCCCGATCGGCTGTGTAGAGGCCCAATTCGTAGATCTTGTTCAGGTGCAACCCGCGCAGTTCGAAGGTGCCGGTCGTGCTCAAAGGCACGGTGATCGGGCTCAAAAAAAACCCCTCGGTCGTAGCGCCGAGGGCATCGGCCGCGTCCATTTCGCGCTGCATCTCCGCACGCACCACCAGGTCGTCGGGTGCGTCGGCCGGGATGTTTTGCACTTGCCCGCGCAGGCTCAGACCGTCCTGCAGGGTCCACATCAAGCCGCTGGCACGGTGGCCGGTCGGGAGCTCACCGGTGAAAACCCGATCTCGGTGGGAACCATGCTCCGCCAAGATGCGCCAAGGCCCGGGCGCCAGCGTGTCGAGGCGGAACGAGCCGTCCGCAGCGCTCTCGGTTAAGTGGTTCTGCGCGCCGTCCCCAAAGACCACGATGTTGGAACCCTCGGCCGGCCGGTACAAGCGGACACCGGCGATGCCGGCCCCTCGTTCGTCCAGGATGCGACCTTCCAGAACCATCGCAAAGGCGAGTTCCACGTCGCCCAGCCGCGTTTCCGGTTGGTCTTCGACCGTCACCGTTTGTTCGAAGGGCACGAAGCCCGACTTGCGCAGCTTCAATGAGTACTTCGCCGCTTGCTCGGTGGCTAGGTCGAATTCACCGTTGCGATCGCTGACCGCTTGCACTTGCCAAGCATCCGGATCCGAGCCGGACATGACCATGCGGGTCGAGCGTTCGCCCAAGTGCACGCGCACGCCTTCGACCGGGGCGCCTTGCGCATCGACGACGCGGCCGCGCAAGCGATGCGCCACCGGGGTCGCGGCTGCGGAACTCGATTCTTCGATGTCTTCAGGGATGACCTCGCGGGCGGCCCCTGGCTCGGACTGCCCCACCAATGCGGTGTTCGCGTTCCTCAAGTCGGCGGGCTCGACGGCCTCACCGGACTCGTCGAGTGCGGTCGTCCCCGAGGGGTTGGCGGTGTCCGTGGGATCGCTTTGTGGACCGCGGCTCAGGAAGTACGCGCCGGCGATCACCAAAACCAAAAGGAACAGGGGCAGCAGAGTTCTGGGGGACATGGGGCTCCTTGGGCTGGGGAATGCCTCCGAAAACGACCGCGGTCGTCGAACGTTTGCGTCGATCTTGGCAAATCGCCGCGCTGGGTTCTACCGCGGTCGTAGTAGACCGAACTCTGTTTGTCAGAAGGGCTTACGGTCCGTGCTTCGCCCGTAAGGAATCGGTATTCTGAACGGCATGTCCTGGCTCCTACGCCTTTCCCGACCCATCGAGCGGTTGACCCACGGGTTGGCCATGGTGGCGGGGGTGGCCACGCTGTTGATGGTCCTGATCGGTGCTTACAACGCCGTGGCGCGCTACCTCGGCAAGTATCTGGGCATGGCGCTGACCTCGAACGCGCTGGTGGAGTTGCAGTGGTACCTGTTCAGCGTCGTGTTCTTGTTGGGAGCCCCGTGGGCCCTGCGGCAAGGTGCCCACGTGCGGGTGGACATTCTGTACGAGCGCCTCAGCCCCAAGGGCCGCGCCTGGATCAACGTGGTCGGGACCGTCGTACTGCTGCTGCCCTTCGCCGCGCTGGGGGTTTGGACCTGTTGGGACTTCGCCCTGGATTCGATCGCGGCGCGCGAAGGCTCCAACGATCCCGACGGACTCGCTCGCTACCCGATCAAGGCGCTCTTGCCGCTCGCCTTTGCCCTGCTTTGGCTGGAGGCCTTCGCCCTCTTGTTGGAGCAGATCGCGTTCCTCACCGGGCGGGGTCCCGATCCGAACCGAATCGGTGCGGCGGCCTACTCGGCACCTGAGGAGACCGCGACACCGTGACCGACTCTCCCTGGTGGATCATGTTCTTGAGCCTGTTTGGGCTCATCTTTGCCGGGTTCCCGGTGGCGTTTTGCCTCGGCGGCGTCGCGTTGTTGTTCGCGTTCCTGGGCGTGCACTGCGGGTTTTTTGATTGGGCATACCTCGAGCTCTTTCCCGAACGCGTCTTCGGCATCATGTCGAACCAGGTGCTGCTGGCGGTGCCCTTCTTCATCTTCATGGGGACGTTGCTGCAGCGCTCGCGCTTGGCGGAGGACCTCTTGCAGACCATCGGCGCCCTGTTCGGGCCGGTTCGTGGCGGCGTGGCGCTGGCGGTCGTTTTCGTGGGTTGTTTGCTCGCGGCCGCGACCGGCGTGGTCGGGGCTTCGGTCGTGGCCATGGGCGCGATCAGCTTGCCCGTCATGTTGCGCTACGGTTACTCCGAGTCGCTCGCGACCGGTGTCATCTGCGCTTCCGGCACGCTCGGGCAAATCGTGCCGCCCAGCATCGTGCTGGTTGTGCTCGCCGACCAGCTGGGCCAAAGCGTGGGCGATCTCTTTAAGGGAGCCCTGCTGCCCGGTTTGATGTTGAGCGGCTTGTTCGCCCTGTACGTGTTTTGGATCGCGTGGCGACGCCCCGCTTGCGCACCGGCGATCCCCAAAGAGGACCGCCCCGCCGATCGACGAGCGCTCCTGCGCGCGAGCTTCCAAGTCATGCTGCCGCCCTTGGCTCTGATCCTGATCGTGCTAGGGAGCATTTTTATGGGCATCGCCACCCCGTCGGAAGCGGGTGCGCTCGGCTCGATCGGCGCGATGGCGTTGGCGGGTTTGAACGGCCGGTTGAGCCGCAAGGCCATCGGGCAAACCATGACCGAGACCATGCGTTTGACCACCATGGTGTTGTTCCTCTTGGTGGGAGCTACCGCGTTTACGTTGGTGTTTCGCGGGCTCGATGGAGACCTGCACGTGCGCTCGGTATTGACCGACCTGCCGGGGGGCCGTGTCGGTCTTTTGATCGCTACGAACCTGGCCGTGTTCGTCTTAGGCTTTTTCATCGACTTCTTTGAGATCGCCTTCATCCTGCTGCCCCTGTTGGTACCGGCGGCGGAAGCGCTTGGCATCCAAGGTCCCGAAATGGTCTGGTTCGGCGTCATGATCGCCATGAACCTGCAGACTTCCTTCCTGACGCCACCGTTCGGCTTTTCGCTCTTTTACCTGCGCGGCGTCGCCCCCCCGACGATTCGCACGGCGGCGATCTATCGGGGTGTGGTACCCTTCATTCTGATTCAGCTCGTCGCCCTCGCCTTGGTGATCACCTTTCCGGGCATGGTCACGGCTCTGCTCTGACCATGACCGTCGACCCTCAACCTAGCCCGTGGCCTTGGCGCACCCTTCTAGGGCTGCTGGCGGTCGCATTCCTGCACGGGTTGGTGTACTTGGTCATGCTGCCCCATTGGATGGGGGAAGATGAGCCCTGGCACCTGCAGAACGTGGTGATGATCCACGAGGGCTTCGCCGGCCAAGGGTTGGCGGAATTCCACCACGAAGAGCAACGCGACCATCCCCTCTCCCACCTGCACGTGCGGCGGCGCTTTGCGGGTGCATCCTGGGAACAGGTCCAAGCCATCGAAGACGGCATTCTCGCCTCGATGGAATCCAAGGGGTATTGGCGCCGGGTCGACTGGGTCTCGCGCAACAACCACATGGAATCGTTCGACGAGATCCTGATCGGGATCACGGCGTCGAACAACCCGCTGCTCTACTACTACGTCACGGCCCCGCTGTTGTCGCTGTTTCCCGAGGCAGAACCGCGCTTCCAACTGCTGTTGATCCGCTGCGTTTCGTTGCTGCTGTTTGTAGGCATCGTCGCCCTGACGTTCTTGGCAGCCCGGCGCGTCTTTCCGCAGGGGCCTGGAGCGGTCTTGGCGGCCCTATGGGTCGCTTTGTGGCCCATGAGCGCCCGCGGAGCCGCCGTGGTAAACAACGACGTGATGACGCGCTTTTGGGTGGCCTTATCGCTTTTCTTGGCGGCCTACTGGATCACCCGCCCGGAACGGGAGGGGCTCCCCCGCGGACGATCCCTGTGGTTTCATGCGTGGCCGCTCTTGGCCATGCTCGCGGTCAGTGGGTTGGCGATGTTGACGAAGACCTCAGGGGCCAGCTCGGTGGCGATCGTCGGTTTGGCGGTGCTGTTGCACCCGGCTTCGTTGTCGCGCCTGAAGGGCACCGTGTTGGCATTGCTCGGGCTCGGCGCGGTGATCGCCGGCGGCGCAGCGTATTGGCTTTCGACCCACAACGCGGGGGTCACCCTGAGCGTGGAGGAAAACCTCGGTCGTCTGAAGGAAGGCCTTTCCCTTGCGAAACTGACCAGCCTGCGCGACACGCTGGTCGGCAAGTTGAATTGGGAGAGTCGCACCATCACGCCAGACCTAAGCCAAGAATGGGGTTGGTTCTTTGCCGCGGTCTTGGCCCTCAGTTTGACTGGGCTGTTTTTGCGCCGCGATTGGTTGCGTAGCCGCCTGCTGTGGCTCGCGTGGGGCGCATCCGCTGTACAGCTGCTTCTGATGGCGATGCGCGGCGTGAGCAAGGGGCGCTACCTGATGCCGATGGCACCCGCGCTGGCCATTTTGCTGACCGCCGGCTTGTTGGTGCTGTTGCCCAAAAAATGGCAACCGACCGTGGCGTTGGCGTCGGTGGTGCTGTTGCTCTCGTTCGACGCGTTTTTTGTTTGGCACGGGCTGGGCCGCGAGGCTTGGCTACTCTGGGGGTGGTAGGCGTGGGAAGATTCTGGCTACTCACCTTCTGGTGCGGGTTGTTTGGGCTCGTCTTCCTGTTCCAGGCTTTGGATCGAGAGGTTCCCGACCTGGAGATACGCGAAGCCGTCACGCGCACCCCGAACGGCAAGGTATTCCGCAACTTTCCCCCCGGTCAGCTCTTTCGCTGCGACTTTCGCGACCTGCAGCGCTTGGACGTTTGGGTCATCCCCCAAGGGGGAGCGCCGGAAACCGGCTTGATCCTCGAACTGCGCGAAGTGCCCACGGACCAAACCGATCGTTTTCTGTCGCAGCCGGTCGTGCGCAGCGCCCGCATGGAGGCGTCGATGGAAGCCGGCGGCCCGCGCTGGGGCGTGTTCCGCTTCGACCCGATTCCCGATTCGAAGGGCAAACTCTACCACTGGAAGTTGCAGCCCGAAGACGGTCAGAGAGATCTCACGAAGTGGGCACCTTTCGTCAGCCTACGGTCCACCATCGGCGCGTTTCGCCCTTGGGGCAACGGCTTCACGACCGATCCTGAGCCCCTGCGCTTTCGCTCCATGTACGGCAACCTGTCCGCGATCGCCATCGGGGTGGATGGGCTCGATGCGGCGGCGGGCGAGTCGTTCATCGAGGTGTGGCAAGAGCCGGTGGACGGACGCGAGCCGTTTTTCCTGCGCAAAGGTGTGCTGCACCACCAGGCCCCCACCGCGTCGGGCTATGCGTTTTTCACTTTCGACCCCATCCCCGAATCGCGTTACAAATTCTTGCGGGTAGACATGCACCTGCCCGACAACGCCCGCGTGATCCGCATGCAGGGCCACGCCGAGCACCCGGACAGTGTCACCGGCATCTCCTATCACGGGGTGGGCACGCCACCTGCCGAACTGCTCGGGCAGACCCTCGGCAACCTGCGCTTGCCGCAACGAGACCTGATCTTCCGTGCTTTCGGCGAAGATGGCGTCACTTCGAACTGGAACAAAGTCGTGCAGCGGGGCGCGCGCATGCGTTTCGTGTTGGCTTGGATCCTTGCGTCTCTAGCCGCCAGCGGCGCGCTGATGCTGATCGTGCGCAAGGACTGACGCGTCAGGTTTTGCTGATGGAGATGCGGGCTTGACCGAGCACGCGGTTTGCGGTTGGCGAAGAGTTGCGGGCCCCTTCCAAATCGGAAGCTGCGCTGCACAACTGCTGAAAGGCCGCTACCGATCCGCAGGAGGGCCAAAACCCCATCCAGCGCGGCAGATTCGCCTAAATCGCTTTTAAACAACGCCTTAGGCACCTTTGCGATTCCAAGTGTCCGACCTTTGGCATCCCCTTTGCTCCCCTTCCCTTGCGCCTGGCGGTCCCGGCGAGCCCCGGCGCACCTTTTGTTCTCGCCCAACCCCAACCCCCTCCTATTTTGATGTCGAACCAAACACGCAACCCCATCTATGGATTCCTCACCGGCGCCGGCGTTGGAGCCGCGCTCGGACTGCTCTTCGCCCCCCGCGCGGGCCAGGAGACGCGCGAACGCATCGCGCAGAAGGCTTCGCGCTCGAAGGATGACTTCGAACAGTTCCTAGAGGAACGACGCGAGGCGTGGCACGAGGCCCGCGGCAACGCGGTCGAAACGGCCAACATGACCAAAGACGAGGTCACGGACTTCGTTCGCTTTCTGTTCGAAGAGGGTCGAGATCTCAAAAGCCGCTTGGCGGAAGACCTCAGCGAAAGCGCCGAGTCCTTGCGCGCAGAGACGCAGCAACGCATCCACAAAGCCAAGCAAGCCAGCTAAAAGCATGCGCGAGTCCCAAGAACGTAGTCAGCCCGACCTAAGCGACTTTGGCGCCACTTTGCGCCACGACCTCGCCGCCTGGAACGAAGCGCAAGCTCAGCACGCTTGGGCCGTCGGCAGCGAACGGATCGCTCGCTGGGCGGGACGAGCTCTGTGGGCGGTGGTCGCGGCGAGCGCCCTGCTGCTCGCGCTAGCCTGCGCTCACGTGGCCCTCGCCGTCGCCCTAGGCGGCTGGTCGGGCTGGCTCGCGGTCGCGGGTCTAATCTTGCTCGAAGCAGGCACTTTCTGGGTCCTCTGGCGCATCGCTCTGCGCGACCGATGGACCCTTTTTCTCCTCAACCAAATGCATCCCCATGGCCCGCAAGTTTGAAACCCTCGCCGACTTTGCCCTGCACCGTGAGCGCTCCCGCTTGGAGCTCGCCCAACAGGAGAAACGCTTGCAGGTTCATTGGCAAGCCGTGCAGGACGGTCGATTCCGCAAGGCATTGGTCAAGAATAGCGTGGCCCATTGGGTCGAAGGAGCCGCAGAGAGCGCGCTACGTTCGGGCCTCACTTCCGGACCAGCCCTCGCCGGGGTGGGAGCGGCGACTTGGTGGGGCTTGCGCAAGAAACATCCCGCGGCGCGTTGGCTGAGCCATGCAGCTTGGTGGCTCGTGCCGAAGTGGCTTTCCCATCGCGCCGGCGCGAGCGACCACGGTTCGCGGTGGACTCGCGAATTGCGCACCAGTTGGGATCGCGTTCGCCGTTTCCGAGCACAACAGAACGCGGAACGCACGACGACCCGTCCTTTCGCGCCCCGCCACTAAGCCATCCGTTCCGTCGAGCGCAGGCACCGTTTTGGGTCGGCTTCTCGTTCTAAATCAGCCCCTGCCCAAATCCTCGCAAGCCCCCGCGCCCAACGCGGGGGCTGCTTCGTTGGCACGCAGCCCGCCCGGTACACTGGCGCCCATGCCGGAAATTAGCTTGGGGGCTCTCGCCCTGTGCCTCGCGCCCACCCTCGGAGTCTTTGCCATCGGCCAGCGCTGGACTCGAGAAGGCTCGGAGATCCTGACCGCATCCCTGCGCATGATCGTGCAGCTCTTGCTAGTCGGTTATGCCTTGGTGTTGATCTTTGAATCGCCGTCACCTTGGGTTGGCGGCGGCGTGGTCGGAGTGATGGTGCTCGTTTCGGCCTGGATCGGTGTGCGCAAAGTGCGCGCTGCGAAGGGTCTTGCCTTTCGACGAGCGGTGTTCGCCTTGGGGACTGCAGGCGTGTTGACGCTCTTGTTTGTGGTTTTCACGGTCCTGCGGCTGGAGGACCCCCGGTACCAACCGCGCATCCTGATTCCTTTGGCGGGCATGATCCTCTCGAACGCCATGACGGCGGTGACCTTGGCGGCCGAGCGTTTCGAACGGGAACGTTCGGGCGGTTTGGACTTCCCCGCGGCTCGTTCCGCCGCATGGATGGCGGCGCTCATCCCCCAGATCAACGGTTTGCTCGCGGTCGGGCTGGTGTCGCTGCCTGGCATGATGACCGGCCAGATCCTGTCGGGCGTCGACCCCTTGGTGGCGGTTCGCTACCAGATCGTCGTGATGGCGATGCTGTTGCAGGCTTCCGGCTTTGCCGTGGCGCTCTTCCTGTGGCTCGCTGGGCGGGACGTACCTGCTGTGGAGGCGCAAGCGCGCGTCGAGGAGCGCGTCTAAGGATCGGACTCAGTCCTCCACGATGCGCGCCATCTCCTGAATCTCCCCCGTCGTCAGCACGCCTTTCGTGCGCAGACGCTTGAGCAACACGGACACGAACAGTTCGACCTGCTCGTTGTCGCGCTCCAACTGCGCCACACGTTCCTCCAGGCTGCGAGCGCCGTACCGCGACTCGCGCAATTCCTCGCGCAGTTGATGAATGCTGTCCTCGGTGTCCTGGATGTCGAGGCGATTGCCGATGTCGCCTAAGAAAATGGTGCGTAACCAGCCCATGGTGTACTCCTGAGTGAGAGGGAAGGTGAGTGATACGCCCATCCAGCCTCGCCATTCGACCGAAGACCCAAAAAAAACAGGCCCCCGAGCGCAGCTCGGGGACCTGGAATGGGGATGGGTCGAGCGGTTTGGACTACGCGCCGAGGAAAGCCCGCAACATCCAAGCGGTCTTGTCCTGGGCATCCGCAAACTCGTCGGCCATGTTGGCTACCTTCACCATGTTGCCTTCGGCCGCCTTTTCGGACAGGGCACGCAGGTCCTTGTTGATGGTTTCGTAGTCCGCCAGGATGTTGGCGACCATCTCGTTGGCCTCGGGCGTTTGCGTGTCTTCTTTGAGGCGGGCCAGCTCCAGGTGCTTGGCCAGGGTCGAGGGCGGACGCTCGCCGTTGGATGAGATCATCTCGGCCAGCTCATCCACCTTGAGGGCGGCATCGTTGTAGAGCTCCTCAAACTTCTCGTGCAGACCGAAAAACAGCGGTCCGGTCACGTTCCAGTGGTAGTTGCGCAGTTTCTGATACAGGACTTGGTAGTCCGCAAGCAAGTGGGCCAGGTTTTGGTTGATATTCATGGTGCTTCTGGGGTTGGTCCCGGCACCGATGCCGGGGGTGGTTTTCCTTCGTTCTTGGATACGGATTGTCCTCGATAGGTTTCGTAGCGTCCAAACACAAGTGCCGATCGATTCGATAAGGGGCCCTTATCAACCCATGGCAAAACGAGAATAAGCGACCTCAGCGGTTCCGAACCAGCGGAAGCTGGCCTTCCGGAATGCCCGCCAATCCTCCAGGATTTTGGCGTAGGTCGCATCCCCGGCAGCGATGCTGGAGAACAGGTCTTCCGAGGCCTCTTGTGCGCCGCGCAGGATGTCCTCGGAGAACGGCTGCAGGTCGACGCCGTCGTCGAGCAGGCGTTGCAAGGCGGCTGGATTCTTCTCGTCGTAGCGGGTCTGCATGACCATCGCGGCTTCGGCGCAAGCGGCTTCGAAGGCGGCCTGGTAAGACACCGGCAGCTTGGCCCAAGCATCCTGATTGACCAGGAACGACAGGGACGGACCGGGCTCCCACCAGCCCGGATAGTAGTAGTGCCGCGCGACCTTGTAGAACCCGAGTTTCTCGTCGTCGTAGGGTCCGACCCACTCGGTGGCGTCGATCGCGCCGCGTTCCAAACTCGGGTAGATGTCCCCGCCCGCCAAGACCTGCACGGACACGCCCAACTCGTTCATGACCTTGCCGCCCATGCCCGGGATGCGCATCTTGAAACCGCGCAGGTCGGCCAGACTGTCCACCTTGCGCTTGAACCAGCCGCCCATCTGCACGCCCGTGTTGCCGCCTTGGAACGGGATCACGCCGAAGTCCGCGTAGGCCTTGCGCATCCATTGCCCGCCACTGCCCTCGCGCAGCCAGGCGGTTTGTTGGCGCGGCGTGAGGCCGAAAGGCAAACAGGTGTCGAAAGCGAGCGCTTCGCTCTTGCCCGTGTAGTAGTAGCCCCCCGTCTGCCCCACCTCGGCCCCGCCTTGCTGCACGGCGTCCAGCACCTGCAGCCCCGGCACCAACTCGCCCGCCTCGTAGACGCGGATCGAGAAGTTGCCGTCGGTCATCTCGCTGACGCGCTGGGCCAGCACTTCCGACGCGCCGTAAATCGTGTCGAGGGAACTGGGAAAACTCGACGCCAAGCGCCAGCGCACACGCTGCTGGGTTTGCACCGCGGGGCCCACATTGCCGGTGCACGGATCGCAAGCCCACAGGGCACCCGCAGCGGTCCCGAGTGCGCCGGTCTTGAGGAGGCGACGTCGGCTCGGAGAGTGGGAACTTTCTTCCATGAGGATCGGCTCGAGGGGCGGGGGCTGCGTTGTTCTGGGAATCCAGGCTCCCCGCTATGCTACCAAGTCAGGAATCCCCCAGCCCGCGTCCACTCGCCCTGCCCTGGTGCCGAAAGAAGCGTAGGTCTTGCGCCCGCTGCGATCCGCCCCACCGTGACCCACGACACCCAAGAAGCGCACACGCCCTCCCCGGGCCAAAAACCCCCTGAGAAGCCGCCGTTTTCGGTCAGCTTCTTGGGGCTCTTGATCGTGCTGGTCGCCATCACCACGATCGCAACGGTGGGCATCCCCATGTGGTTCGCGCAGCCCCGCATCACGCTGCAAAAGGCCGCCGACCTGTTGGCCAGCGACCTCGAAAACGTGCGCGAGTGGGCCATCCTCAGCCACACCGACTGCCGCGTGGACTTCGATCCCGACGGCGGCGGCTACACGGCCTTCGACGCGCTCGGCAATCCGCTCAGCGCCCCCATCGGCGAAGGCCCTTTCCGCCGCGACTACGATGTCGACGCCGTCTTCCGCGGCGTGACGGTCGAAACCCTCAACCTGGGCGGATCCCAAACCCTCACCTTCGACCGCCGCGGCCTACCGCGCCAAGGCGGCACGATCACCTTGGCCTATGGCGGTGCCACCCGCACCGTCAAAGTCCACCGCGGGCTGGTCAAGGTGCTCGAAGCGACGGAGTGAGGGAATCCGGTGCGCTTCGCGCGGTCTCGGGTCAAGGGATGAACCAGTGCTTCCTTCGATCCGGCTACCCCCACCGCACGGCGCGCATGGAGAGGGAGCCGAGATCGAAGCCCTCGATGGGGAAGCTCACCCCGTCGCGGTCGTCGGTAGCGGCGAAGGCGTAGAGCAAGGGGAACCAGTGGTCGGGGTGAGGATGGGCTTGGCGCGCGTGGCGGCCGTCGGGCCAAGCGTCGACGAGGTGATCCCCGTCGCGCTGGAGGATGGCTTGGGCCACGTCGCGGTCGAAGGCCAGCGCCCAGTCGGGCGTGGTGGCTTCGCCCCGCGCGGCGCGTCCCATCGCATCGCGAAGGTTGTGGGTGATGTTGCCGCTGCCCAAAAGCAACACGCCTTCTTCACGCAGAGCTTGCAAGGCGCGCGCGAGTTCGAAGTGTTGGCGCGACGACAAGCGGCCATCCAAACTCAACTGCACCACCGGCACGTCCGCAGCGGGCACCATGTGACGGAGCACGGACCAAGTGCCGTGGTCCAAACCCCAATCGTCGGCCAGGGCGGCCGGTGGCGAGGTTTGGGCAGCCAACAGAGTCCGAATCCGCGCGGCTACATCGGGGCTGCCGGGTGAGGGGTATTGCACCTCGAAAAGCTCCTGCGGAAAGCCGCCGAAGTCGTGGATCGTGCGGGGAGCGGCGTTGCCGGTCAGGAAGGTGCCTTGGGTCCACCAATGGGCCGAGATCGCCAAGATGGCTTTGGGACGGGGCAGGGTCCCACCGAGCGCTTGGAACGCTTGGCTCCAGCGGTTGTCCTCGATGGCATTCATCGGCGTCCCGTGGCCTAGGAAAAGCACGGGCATACGCGCTGGGATGGGCGATGTGGTTTCCATGACGAGAGCCGCCTCCGGTTGGATCGAGCAGCCGGATAAGCGAGCGCTCGCCGCTACCACGGCGGCGGCGCTCACCCACTGCATCCATTGCCGGCGATTGGCGTGCATCGCTACTCGCTGAGTTTGCGATCCAAGGACCAACGTCCGCCCCCGGTGAGGGCCAACGCAATACCGATCGCGATCACCAGCAGATGGTACTCAAAGCCTTCGCCCTGCTGCTGGCCAGACCAGTTCATGAAGAAGCCGTGGCTCCAGTGCACCGTCGCGACCGCGCCTACCATCAAGGCCGCAAAGGCGGCGCCGAAAGCGCGCGTCCCGAGGCCCAGCAACAAAAAGATGGGGCCGAAGAACTCGACCAGGATCACTCCGAAAGCCGCCAACCAGGGCATGCCGATGGTGTCGGTCAGGAAACCCATGGATCCTTCGAATCCATAGCCTCCAAACCAGCCGAGCAGCTTTTGCGCTCCGTGGGGGAACATCGTGATCGCCAACACCAGCCGCAGGGCGACGGGGGCCAGACTGGCATCGGTGGCCAACAGGCGGGCGAAAGGGCGGGCCTCGGCAGTTGCGGGCACGGTCAACGTTTGACTAGTCATGTTTTACTCCAAAAAGAGGGGTTCTGAGGGGGTTTAGGAATTTGAAAAGGTCGCGGTGCGCACCCGATCCAGGAGGCGGATGAGCTGGCGAACCTCTTCGCGATTGAGGGGGTCGAGGGCGTGAGCATCCAGAGCCTCGATCGGCTTGTCGAGGCGGCGCAGCATTTGCAAGCCTTCTCGCGTGATGTGGCACCAAACCTGACGCCGGTCCTGCTCCGAGCGCTCTCGCTCGACCAGGCCCTTTTTGACGAGACGATCGATCAGGCGCGTGATGCCCGGCGTGCGCTCGACCATGCGGTCGACGATGTCCAAGGTGGGCAAGCCTTGCTGGCCCGCCCCGCGCAGGATGCGCAGCACGTTGTATTGCTGTGCGGTCAGATCATGCTGGGCAAAGAGCTCCTGAAAGGGCCAATGGACCTTTTCCGCGGTCATCAAGAGGGTCAAGAGCGCTTCTTGCCCGTCGGACGGGAAGGGTTGGCTCTGCTGGATGGCCTGCCCCACCGTGCCGACGTCACGTCGCCCCGCGGAGCGCCGAGCGGATGCTTTTTTCGTCGCCATGCCAATACCTTCGGCTCCATTACATGACTAGTCAAGCATTGATCTGTAAATTTTCTCCCCCCTCTCGATATCGTTCCCCCCTGTCCCCAAACACGGAGAACCACTGCGGGCCAAACACCCTCCGGCGGCAATCCCTCTGTTCCGGCAAGGGGGCGCAGCGCGAGCGCCACCGGAAGCGGTCCTGGCACCGCTTCTAGGCGTTGAAGGCGTTCACGCCGCCCCGCACACACCACACGTTGGTGAATTGGTGGCCGATGAAGTAGCTGGCCACATCCAGGGAGCGGCCCCCGTCCTGGCAGATGAAGACGATGCGGCGTTCCTTGGGCAGGCCCATGTACTTGCCCTGGTCGTTGTAGTCGAGTCGCTCGGCGCCTTCGACCTCGCCCCCCTCGGTCTCGTTGGGCAGGCGTACGTCCACGAAAGAGAAGTCCTCGCCCGCCGCCAGCCAAGCTCGCACCTGGTCGGGCTCAACCTGGTTTTTGCTGTCCAGCTCCTGCGCGGTGATGATCGTCTGGATCATGTCCTTGATGTCGAGGATGTTGTGGTCCTTGGCCACCTGGGCCAGAGTGTCCTCGGGCTGGAAGCCGCAGGCGTTGCAACCGCCAACGTGGTAGCGCTGGAAGAGGGCGCGCTGGGCGGCGGGGGCCACCTGCAGGATGGCCTCCATGGTCATGTCGGGGGTGATCGTGATCTCGGTCATGGTGCTGGGTTGAGGTGAACCGGCAGTGTAGCCGGTCGTCCGGGCGGGAGCTATGCGCGCCCTGGCGCGGGATCCCCGAATGAGCCGGGATCCTCGCTCAGCCCTCTTTCGGATACCCAGTCCGCATTCCAAGCTGGGTTGGCCAAGCCGGGTTGGCCAGGGGGATCGGTCCGCGCAGCAGCCCGCCCCCCATGCGCTAAGCTGGGGCCATGCTGCAAGCCGCCATCGAAGAAGTCACCGTGCTCCACCGCTTCTTTCAGGAATGGCTGCGGGGCTCGAGCCCCAACACCGACGCCGCGTTCCAACGGCTACCGCAGGTCCTGGCACCGAGTTTTCAGATCATCACCCCTTCCGGCGAAACGGTCGAGCGCCCCGCGCTGCTGGAAACGCTGCGAACGGCCCACGGCTCGCGCGGCAAGAAGTTCCGCCTGTGGGTCGATCAAGTCGCGGGGCGTGAACTCGCCTCCGGGGTGTACCTCGTCACCTACCAAGAATGGCAAGCGACCGAATCCCTGGAGCGCGGACGCTTATCCAGCGCCGTCTTTTCGATTCGAGGCACCGATCTGCTCTGGCAACACGTACACGAAACGTGGCTCGCCGAAGACGCTTTTTAGGATCGGATCGCTGGGCGTAAGGAGGCTTCTCACCCAGAAACCGCGCCGGGGCCGCAGCGTTTCTGCGGCTTGCAAGCGAGCGCAGGGCGTTTCCGCTCCCCTGCCGAACTCAACCCCCTTCCGTCGGCCCCAATTGCGCCAGCTTGCGTAGCAACAAACGACGTTCGGCGCGGTTCTCAGCGTGGTAGAGGGCCTTTTGAAAGGCCTCGCGCGCTTCGGCGGAACGCCCTACTTGAGCCAGCAACTCCCCGTAGGTTGCGTGCAAGTACAAGTAGCCATCGAGCGCGGAAGCGTCGACGCGTTGGTCCCATTGCCGCAAGGCTTCTTCGGCGCCGCGATGTTGCGCCACGGCGACGAGGCGGTTGAGCTCCACCACCGGCGAAGGGTCGACCAGCAGCAGGCGGTCGTACAGGGCCACGATCTGTTCCCAATCGGTGTCTTCGGCTCGTGGTGCTTCGGCGTGCACGGCCGCGATGGCCGCCTGCAGGGTGTAGGGCCCCGGCGGAGCTTCCCGAAGGACCTCCTCCAAATCCCCGGTCGCTGCGATGACTGCGGCACGATCCCACAAAGACCGATCTTGCTCGGCCAAACCCACCCAATCCCCGTCCGGCGTCGTGCGCGCCCATCGTCGCGCGTGCTGCAACCGCATCAACGCGTGCAAACCGCGCACATCCGGTTCCTGGGGCAGCCACTCGCAGAGCTGCCCGGTCAGGGCGATCGCTTCCTCGGCAAGCTCGTGCCGCAGGAGGTCGTCCCCCTCGGTTGCGCTGTAGCCTTCGTTGAAGACCAAGTACAGCACCCGCAACACGGTGGCGAGCCGCGGAGCGACCTCCTCCCCGGTGGGCACGCGGTAGGGCACGCCCGCTTGGCGGATCTTGCGCTTGGCGCGCACCAACCGCTGGGACATGGTCGTCGTGCGCGTCAGGTAAGCCCGAGCGATCTCCTGCGCCGTCAAACCGCACAACGCTTGCAGGGTCAACGCGACGCGCGCCTCGCGGTCGAGCGCCGGGTGACAACAGGTGAAGATCAGCCGCAAACGATCGTCTTCGCCGGCAAATGCTTCGTCGGGCTCGGAAGGGAACACGCTGGCTCCGGAATGGTCGGGCGAGAGTTCCTCGGACGATCCCCGTTGGCGCTGTTGGTCGATCCGGCGGCGCTGGGCCACGGTCTGGATCCAAGCGGCCGGCCGATCGGGCATCCCTTGGCGGGGCCAAACCTCCAGCGCTCGCGCAAACGCTTCGGCGAGCAGGTCTTCCGCTTGGAAGAAGTCTCCGCCGCAGCGGCGCACCAGGGTGGCCAAGATCGAAGCGTGTTCGCGACGGAACACGGCTTCGATCTGGGCACGCCAAGGGGAATCCGGCTGCGAACGGCCGCCGGAGCCCTCGGGGACAGCATCGGGCGATTCGATCAGGCAGGCTCCATTTCCCAAATCGGCCGCACTTCGACGCAACCATTGGCGGAACAGGGAACCTTGGCGGCCCAGGCGATGGCTTCGTCGAGATCCTTGGCTTCGATCATGTAGTAGCCTCCGAACTGCTCCTTGGTCTCCGCAAACGGGCCGTCGGTGACCTCCGTCTTGCCGCCGCGCACGCGCACGGTGGTCGCGTTTTCGACGTCTTGCAGGCGTTCGCCTCCGAGCAGGGCGCCGGCCGCCTCCAACTCAGTGGTGAAACGGCCGTAGCCGGCCATCAGTTGGCCCATTTCGGCCTCGCTCATTTTGGCGTAGATCTCTTCGGCGGCGTGGATGAGGAGCATGTAGCGCATCGTGAATTCCTTGGTTTGGGGGTAGGGGGAGGGGTCAAAGCCCCGGAAACACCTCGCCGTCGAACGGCCCGCCACGATTCGACAACAGCTTTCGATTTTTTGGGCCGGAAGTTTTGGCGCGACACCTTCCTTACCCACCCTGAACAGTCCGGGAAACCGTGCGAAGGCGCACGACCACCCCGATCACTTCTTTTTGGCCCGGGCGCGCCACCCGAAGCCCGGGCGCGAGATGAGCGACTCCTGACGCTTGACGTCCGAGGTGGTGCAGACCGCGTTGGGATCCAAGCTGTGGATGCGCTCGATCAGCGGGCCGATGCGCTTGCGGGACTCGACGATCAACAAGATTTCGATCGGCTTCTTGTCCCTCTCAAAGCCTGGGATTTCGGTGACGTGGTAACCCTCGGCGCGCAGGTGATCGGCGAGGTGCACGTCGAGATCCTCCGAGATCGTGCGCAGCAACGCGGTCCCGATAGCCAACTTGGACTCCAGCCAGATGCCCACGATGTTGCCCGCCGCGAATCCGGCGGCGTAGGACACCGCCAGGTACCAATGATCCAGGTTTTGCAGCACCTTGCTGGCCGCCACCAACCAGATCAGGATCTCGAAAAAGCCGATCACGCCCGCCACCAGCCACAGGCCTCGAAAGACCATGATGGTCCGAATCGTGCCGAGCGACACATCGCCGATGCGGGCCACGAAGATGAGCAGAACCAAGAGCCACGGGGAGAGATCCATGGCGAGCAGGGTAGGGAGCCTCGATTCCCGCTGCAATCTTCGTCAAAAGGTCGGGAAGCGATGGGTAGCCCCCTGGACGGCATGAGCCGGGAGCCCTACCCTCTCTGCTCTTAATGCGGCCGGGGCAAACCGCCTCAGCCCAAACCCTCAAACCCATGGCCCAACAAGCGATCACCCCCCGTTCCAAGGACTACTCTCAGTGGTACCAAGACGTCATCGCCCGCGGCGAACTGGCGGAAGCTGCCGGCGTCGTGCGTGGATGCATGGTGATCCGACCGCATGGTTGGGCGATTTGGGAGAAGCTGCAAGCGGATCTGGACGGGCGTTTCAAAGCGACCGGTCACAAGAACGCGGCCTTCCCGATGCTCATCCCCATGAGCTTCCTGCAAAAGGAGGCGGAGCACGTAGAGGGTTTTGCGCCCGAACTCGCGGTGGTCACCCGGGCGGGTGGCAAAGAACTCGAAGAGCCCTACGCCATTCGCCCCACCTCGGAGACGATCATCGGTCACTTCTTTTC
The DNA here is from genome assembly GCA_030426785.1 of bacterium. Taxonomy (GTDB): domain Bacteria; phylum Planctomycetota; class UBA1135; order UBA1135; genus NORP259. The sequence goes on along the minus strand of JAUHXY010000001.1, from coordinate 15,993 downwards.
CAAGTGGATCGACTCGCACCGCGACCTGCCTTTGCTCATCAACCAGTGGGCGAACGTGATGCGTTGGGAGATGCGCACCCGCATCTTCCTGCGCACCGGGGAGTTCTATTGGCAAGAAGGTCACACGGCCCACGCCACCCACGACGAAGCGAAAGAAGAGGTCGTGCGCATGCTCGACGTCTATCGCGATTGTTGCCATGAAGTGATGGCGCTGCCCGTCATTCGCGGCATTAAGACCGCCAACGAACGCTTCGCCGGCGCGGTCGAAACGCGCACGATCGAAGGCATGATGCAGGACGGCAAAGCGCTGCAGTGCGGCACGAGCCACGACCTGGGTCAAAACTTCGGCAAAGCCTTCGACGTGATGTTCCAAAACGCGGAAGGCCAACGCGAATACGTCTGGCAGACCTCTTGGGGCGTCTCGACCCGGCTGATCGGCGCGCTCATCATGGCGCATTCGGATGACGACGGATTGGTGCTGCCCCCGCGCCTTGCTCCCATTCACGTGGTGATCGTGCCGATCTACCGCAAGGACGACGAACGCGCCAAGGTGCTCGAAGCCGCCGACAAGATCGCCGCCGAATTGCGCGCCGATGGGCTCACGGTGGAAGTCGATGCACGCGAAGGCATCAAACCCGGCGCGAAGTACTACCACTGGGAGCAGCGCGGCGTGCCGATTCGCCTCGAGATCGGCCCCCGGGACCTCGAAAACCAAGCGGTCATGGCCAAGATGCGCATCGCCGAGCAGGACGAGAAGGGTCGCCCGCAAAAGGAGTCCCTCGCTTGGCAAGACCTGGGCGTAGAGATCGGCAAGCGCCTCGACGCGTTCCAAAACAAGCTCTACGTCGATGCTCTCGCGCGCCGCAAGGCCAAAGAGGTGTTCATCGATTCCTGGGATGACTTCACCGACGTGTTCCGCGAGGGTGAGTCCTCCTTCGTGTGGGCGCACTGGGACGGCACGACCGAAACGGAGCTGGCCATCAAGGACGCAACCAAGGCGACCATTCGCTGCATCCCCTACGCCGAGGACGGCCCGGCGGCCGAACCGGGTACCTGCGTGAAGACCGGCCAGCCGAGTGCCCAGCGGGTCCTCTTCTCGAAGAACTACTAAGCTCGTGGGCATTTGAGCCAACCACACGAAAAGGCCCGAGCTTGCTCGGGCCTCTTCGGTCGTTCTTGGTCGGATCGATCGGTGGGAACTCGGCGCTAGAGCGCATCGAGCAGCTCTTGCTCGCGCTCGGGGGAAAGCCCAGCACGCCACTCGTGATCCGCGGGCCAGGTCTGCATCCACGCCCAAGTGTCGCGTACCACCTCGACCAAAGGACGGTGCGTCAATCCGGCGCTTTCCGCGCGACTCGAATCCGCTTGGAAGAGTCCCTGCATGGTTTCGTCGGGCACCCAGAGCGGCAGGTCCTGGCCGGCTCGCACGTCGTTTTCTAACAAACGCGCCGAACCGACGATGCGCGGCAACCCGCGCCCAGGAGTGCCTTCCATGCACGCCGACCACAACGAGCCCAAGGTGTGCGCTCCGCGCGAGCCCGCGGTATTGAAGATTCCGCCAGCGCCCGCTTCGATTTGCCGCACGCACCAAGCCGCCAAGTCGCGCGCATCGATGAGCTGCAAGGGCTGTTCGGCCGCATCGGGCATCAGGAAAGGCCCTTCGCGGGCGGTGCGCTGCACCCAATAAGGAAAACGGTCGGTGGGATCGTACGGTCCAGCGATGATGCCCGGCCGCGGGATCAATGCCCGGTCCCCAAAGGCTTCCAAAACTCGCTCTTCGCACAACGCCTTGAGCGCTCCGTACGTGCGCCCATCGATCTCTTCGGTTTCGGGATCTTCGATCGTGCGTACCGCAGAACCCTCGTGCAGGCCGGGTTGGGAGAAATCCTCGTACACCGACACGGTGGAGATGAACAGGTAGTGGTCGCAGCGCTGGGCCCATGCGTCCACACTCTGTTGCACGACGCGGGGCACGTAGCCGCAGGTATCGACGACCCAGTCGAAGGACTCCTCCTGCAAGCGATCGAGCTCTCCATCACGGTTGCCAAGGACTTCGCGCGCCTGCCCGAATAAGCCTTGCGCTGTGCGACCGCGATGGAACAAGGTCAGGTCATGACCCGCTGCGAGCAGGGCTTCGACCAAGTGCCGCCCTACGAATTGAGTGCCTCCGAGAACCAGAATGCGCATGGTTCCATTGTGACCCATGCCGATCGAAGTCGCCAGCGACGCGTGTTGCGTTACTGCAAGAGAATGGAAACGGCGTCGGTCAGGTTGGTCGTCGGTTGCGGGTTTTGATCTCGGAACCAGCCTTGGAAGTGGTAACTCTGCCCCACTTGCGCCGCGCCGAAGAGCGGCAAGCCTTGCCAATCCACTTCGACCGAGAAGGCGCCCGCGGTGCCTCCCAGCCCGACCTGGTCGACGAACAACCCGACCGGCTGCGCCAAGCACAACGTCCCTTGCCCGCCCATGAATCCAGGCAAATTCCCGAGCCCATCGCTGACCAACACCACGCCGAAGGTCGACGCGGGCAGGTTCACGATGGAAAGGCCTAACGGCCCGTCGTCCAAGCGCGGCGATCCGTAGGCGAAGATGCGCGCATCGGTCGCACCGGAATGGTCGACGGCCGGACCGCAAGAGTTCGAATCGATGCGCGTGCGGATCGATTGCGCCCAAACCGTGCCCGTGCCGTTGGTATGGCCTGGAGCGGAAACTGCGAAAGCATGGCCGCTCACATCGAGGTGTGCGCCGAGCCAAGCTTCCGGCTCGGACGGCTGCAAGATCGCTTCGTATTGGCGGCTCCACAGGCTATTCACTTCGGCGAACACGCTGATCGATCCGGTGCCCAGTCCCTGGGCCGTGTCATCGCCCGGTGCACCGACCGCGATCAGGCCGGGGCGCATGCCCATGGAACTGCCGAAGAAGTCGCGCGGACGACCCAAGACAGGACCCAATACACCGATCGAGGTCCAACCGGAGATCCCGTTGACGAACACGTAGCCCCGCCCGGCGGGAATCGTGCCGTTGATCGCAGCGGGGGCCCCGATCGCCACGAAAAAGCCATCGGTGCAAACGCTGGTCCCGAAGCCGCTGTCTTCGGTCGCGCCGACCGCGACCAGTTTGCTCTCTTCGAGCCATGTGCCTCCGTTGTCGCGGAACGTGTAGACGGCGCCTTGGTGAGGCACGGTCGCACTAGCGAAGGGAGCGCCGAGGACCAACAGATCACCATGCCACGCGATCGCACTGCCCAATCCATCTCCGACCGCCCCGTCGCTCGCCGCGAGCACTTGGGTCACCGCCAGCATGGACCCCACCGGCGCGAACAGGTGCACGCGTCCGCCTCCCTGACCGGGAGCTCCCACGGCGAGGCGATCTTCCATCCACAAAACTTCGGCGCCGAAGCGATCGTGCGCAGCACCGCCGGGCCCGACCAAGACTTGCTCGAGCTGCCAAACCCCGTCGCTATCACGGGTGAACAGGTGCACGCTGCCCGACCCTTCCGGGCCGTCCCAAGGGGCTCCCACGGCCAGCCGATCGCCTTGAAAGTCCAACGCGGCCCCGAACGCGCTGCCAGCGGGCCCGAACAACACATCGATTGGCTGGGGCGTATCGGTGCCCACGTCGAAGAGGTGCACGCGACCCTCGTAGTCCCCCACGGCGCGCAGATCTCCCTCGGCCGCCACCGCGATGCCGGCACCTTGGCCAACGGCGGGGCCGCTCCAAACCCCGCGGTCGGTAGCGACGACCAGGTCTTGGGCCTGTGCGGACGCTGCTAGGAGGAGGCCGCATGCCAAGAAAGGCCAACGGCGGGGAAGAAGGGGAGAAACGGACATGGGCGAGGCGCCGAACGGGCGTTCGGAGGCCTCTATGGTACCCGTTCCGCCCGAGCTTGCCGCTGCAGGAGGTGGGCCTGTTCCAAGGACCTGCGCGAGACGTCTGCCAGCCGCGCGAAAAGGAAGTGAGCGGGGTAAGGGCTCGTTGGGCAGGGTTCCGGATTGAGGCAGCGCGTGGGCCAAAAGACCGTCGAAATGGCGCGCTTTCGCTCCCCTGCGGGCTGATGTGCGGCGTCGGCAACTCGCCTTGCGGGGACCTTCGGGAGTTCGTGCGACCCCGGAACCAACTTGCTAGGATCTTCGCCCCCCATGGCCGGCTTGCTGTACTTCACCCCACTCCTCTTGGCAGGCCTAGCCGCAGGAAGCGAGCGGATCGCCCGAGCCCGGGCGGCCAAACGCTACGCCCCCCCCGGGGACTTCTTGGACGTGGGGGGCCATCGCCTGCACTACCAAGTCTTTGGGGCCCACCACCTGGAAAGCAGCCAGGACCACCCTTTGATCCTGCTGGAAGCGGACGCCGCCGATTGGTCTTCCCATTGGGGCTCGTTGCCGCAGACCCTGGGTCAACGCCACACCGTGGTGGCCTACGACCGCGCCGGCCTGGGTTGGAGCCAGCCTGGAACCGGGCCGCGCGATGCCGATTCCTTGGCCAAGGAATTGCACCAACTGCTGCTGGCCATCGCTCCCAAGCGCCGGGCTCTCTTGGTCGCCCATGGGCAAGGAACTTGGGTGGCGCGCATGTACGCTCACCGCTACCCGTTTGAAACCGCGGGCCTCGTCCTTTTGGACGGGGAGCACGAAGGCTTCGCCGACATCGCTCGGCGCCAAGGGTTGCCTTCGGCGGAAGCCTCCCCCCTGTTCGTGCGCCTGCTCGCCCTCGCGAATGCTTTTGGCATCTGCCGGGCCGCCAAAATGGAGTTGACCGTGCCGCAGATCCCGAACCACGGGCTGCGCGACCGCGACCTGCAAGCCATGGTCCAGCGCGGCTACATGCCCAGCACCCTCAAGACCATCTTGGCGGAACAAGAGGCCAAAGCCGACAGTCGTTCGCACCTGGAGTCGCTGGACGATCGCTTCGAGTTTCCGATCCGCATCTTGGCTGCGGAAACGAGTACGCAGCCGGACTTGGCGCCGAAAGGCTTTCCTACGGACGAGTACAACCAACTGTTTGCCGAGCAACAGCGCAAAAGCACTTCCCTTTCGAGCGATGCGCGTTTCGAGGTGGTGCCCGGCAGTCATCACTACTTGGCGCTCGGCTCTCAAGACGCGGTGGTCGCCGCGATTGAAAGCGCCTTGGAAGCGGGGCTCAACGCTCCGGTAGCGTGAACCGCGCGATCGCGGTTTTCACCCGAGTTTGACCCCCTATCCGGCCTTGGAGGTCCCTGGTGGGCTATAATCGGCACCTCTTATGAAGTGGTTTTTGGCGTCTTGTTTGGTCTGGTGCGCGCCCTTGGCGGCCCAGGATTCTCCCGTTCCTGCTGCCCCTGCAACCGGCCACCAGTGGCCGTCACTGCCCGATATCGGGGATACCTCCCGCATGGATCCAGAGGTGGTCGAACTGGTTCAAGCGCAACGGGCCGAAGTCGAACAAGCGATCGCCGATGAATCCTTGCAAGGCGAGGAAAAAGCCACCGCGGTTGGCATGGCGCTGACCCGCTTGGGTTTGGCGTTCGAAGCCAACACCATGTGGACGCCGGCGCGGGACGTCTACCAAGGGGCCTTCGACACCTTGCCGGGTGAGGGCAGCCACCGCGATCAATGGTTGTACCGGGTGGCGGTGTGCGAGCATGCGCTGGGCCACGCCGATCGGGCCGCGGAACTGCTGACGGACATCGCGCCCAAACTGAGCGGCACCGCTATCGTGCAGGCGCGCTTGGGGCAAGCGCGCTATGACCTGGGCCACCTGGAACAAGCCGAAGCCGCTTGGCGCAACGCCATCGCGGCCGAGCAAATCATGTGGGAGAAGGCCGATCCCGAGCAGCGCTCGCAAAAGCCGATCCCCATCCCCGCCAGTCGCGTGGGCTTGGCCGTCGTGCTGTGGGAACTGGATCGACTGGACGAGGCCAAGACCCTCTTGCAAGAAGCCCTCGCCCTGCAGCCCCACTACCCCCACGCGCACTACTTGCTCGGCCAAATCTTGGCGGAGCAAGGCAAGGAGGCCGAAGCGCAGTTTCAACTGACCCGCGGGCGCGGCGCGTACCCGGTTTTGCCGCCCGATCCGCACTCCCCTTTGTTGGTCCAGATGCGCGCAGGTTTCGGCAACCGCATGCGCAACATCGAAATCTCCATGCAAGAAGGTCGCTTGCCCGAAGCGCTGACCGAGCTGGAGGCCATGATGGTCGAGCGCCCCGAAGACGTGATGGTGCTGAACCTAGCCGCCCGAGCGCACACCATGATGGGCCGTCTCGACCGGTCGCTCGAGTTGCTGCAAAAGAGCGAAACCATCGATCCGACGCACTACCAGACCAAAAACCAGCTGGCCTTGACCTACCTGAACCTGATCGGCCAGTCGAGCAGCCAAGAGCAGATGGTCGAACGCATGAACCTAGCTCGTGCCAAAGCCACCGAAGCCGTCGAGCTGGCGCCGCACCTGGGCACCGCTTGGTTCTACCGCGGGCTCACGGAATTGGCGGGCATCAACCCCCAGGACCCGAACGCGGGGCAAGCCTTCCAGGCCGTCTTGACCATGTTCCAGCGCGCGCACCTCCTGGGCTGTCAAGAGCCGCAGTTGTTCGAGCGCATGACCATGCTGTACGCGCAAACCGGGCGCACGCGCGAAATGTTGACCTTCGCGAAGCAGGGCACCATCCAAAACCCCGAGAACCCCGGAGCGTGGGTGCTGCTTGCGCGGGCTCACCTCACCCTCGGCAACCAGCAAGAAGCCCTGCGCGCGGGAGATCGGGCCATCGCGGTCGCCCCGAACAATCCGGACGTCCAAGCCTTCGTCCAAAACCTCAAGCAGACCATCCAGTCCTCCGGACAGTAGCTCCATGACCCTCCTGCTCTTCGCTCTCGCTTCTCTCTCCCCGAGCCTTCAAGAAGCCGAGGCTCCCAAGCCTTGGTTCCGTGAAGGAGCTCAGGAAAGCGGGTTCGTCTATACCTACCGCTCCGGCGCTGGCACCGGTTTTCACTTCCCCGAGATCATGGGCGGCGGCGTGGGGCTGCTCGACTACGACAACGACGGTTGGCTTGATATCTACGTGCTGCAAGGCGGTGAGCTGGTGGAGGACGAAGGCGACGTCGTTACCACCGAGAACAAGCTCTTTCGCAACCTGGGCAACGGAAAGTTCGAAGACGTCACCGCCGCCGCGCAGGTCGGGCACATGGGCTACGGCATGGGCATCGCCTGCGGCGACTACGATCGCGACGGCGACACGGACATGTTTCTGACCAACGTCGGCAACAACGTGCTCTACCAAAACCAAGGGGACGGCACCTTCAAAGACGTGACGAAAGAAATGCAGGTCGAGGACGTGCGCTGGGGCACCAGCGCCGCCTTCGTCGACATCGATGGGGATCGCAACCTGGACCTATTCGTGACCAACAACTTGGGCTGGTCCGCGAGCACCGAGGTGGAGTGCTTCAACTACTACGGCGAGCCCGACTACTGCAGTCCGAACAACTACAACGCGCCGAGCTCCGACCTGCTCTACAAGCTTGGGCGCTTGTCCTACAGCAACCTCACGACCATCGCGGGCGTGGACTTGGCCTTCGGGAACGGCTTGGGGGTTGCGATCGGCGACTACGACAACGACGGAGACGCGGACATTTACGTGGCCAATGACGCCACGCCGAACGTCCTGTGGACCAACGACGGCAAAGGCAAGTTCAAGGACTTAGGCCTGATCAAAGGCTGCGCGGTCAACGGCAACGGCACCCCGGAGGCCGGCATGGGTGTGCAATTCGTCGACGTGGACATGGATGGCGATTTGGATCTGTTCATGACCCACCTGCGGCGCGAAACGAACACGTTTTATCTGAACTCGCGTGGGCGCTTCCGCGACCGGACCGCGATGACCGGGACGGGCAACACCAGCTTGGCCTTCACCGGGTTCGGCATGGGCTTCCAGGACTTCGACTTGGACGGCCTGCTCGACCTCTACGTGGTCAACGGTGCAGTGCAGGCTTGGAAGGAAAACGAGCGCTTTGATCCCAAGGACCCCTACGCGGAACCCAACCACCTGTTCCAAGGCAAAGGCGGCACCAAGTTCGAAGAGGTGCCCCACGGCGGGGTGGCTGGCAACCCCATCGCCACGAGCCGCGGCGCAGCGTTCGGCGACCTCGACAACGACGGGGACGTGGACATCGTGATCATCAACCGCGACGCGCCGGCTTCCCTGCTGTGGAACGAAGCTCCCCGGCGCGGAGGCTGGATCGGTTTTGTGTGCAAGGACTCCAAGTCCCACTTCACCCCGGGCGCCCGCGTGGAAGTGCGTTTCGGGAAAGATCAAAAGCTCTATCGCGTGGCCGAACCCGCCTACAGCTATCTCTCCAGCAACGACCCTCGCGCCCACTTCGGCCTCGGCATGGATGCGGAAGGTAAGCCCTACGGCGAAGTCACGGACGTGATCGTGACCTGGCCCAATGGCGATCAAGAGTCCTTCGGCGCCCAGCCCGTCGGCGCTTACCACACGCTGATGTGGGGCCGGGGCACCAAGCTCGGAGAGTAGTCCGTGGCCGCCACCGCAAACGGAAACCCGCACAAGCCGCTCGGGCTCTTCGACGTCTTCGCAATCGGCGCGGGCGCTACCCTGAGTGGCGGTCTGTTTTTGCTGCCTGGCCCCGCGGCGACCCTCGCGGGCCCGGCCATCCTGTTGTGCTACGTGCTGGTGGCCATCCCGCTCATGCCGGCGGTGATGTGCATCGTGGAACTCTCCACCGCCATGCCGCGCGCGGGCGGCATTTACTTCTTCCTCGATCGCAGCCTCGGTCCGCTGGCCGGCACCATCGGCGGCGTGGGTACGTGGCTGACGCTCGTGCTCAAGAACGCCTTCGCCTTGGTCGGGCTGGGGGCCTACGTCTCCCTTTACCTCGATTCGTCCGATTGGATGACGAAGGGCATCGCGGCCGGGTTTGCGCTCTTCTTCGGATGGCTCAACCTGGCGGGTTCGCACAAAGCGGGGGGCTTTCAGCGGGTGCTCGTGATCGGGCTGTTGCTGATCTTGGGGCTGTTCATGGCCTTCGGTCTGCCCGAAGTGAACACCACGCGACTGGAAGGGGTCTTCGACGCCCCCGCGGACGTGATCCTGGCCACCACCGGCCTCGTGTACATAAGCTACATCGCGGTGACCAAGGTCGCCAGCATCGCCGAGGAGGTGCACAACCCTGAACGCAACCTGACCTACGGGGTCTTCTTGGCGATTGGGGTGTGCTTGTTGGTCTACTTCTTGTGCGTGCTCGTGATGGTCGGCGTGGTGCCCATGGAAGACCTGAAAGGCTCCACCACCCCCATGGCGAGCGCCGCCAAAGCCGTGTTGGGCGCACCGGGCATGGGCGCGATCGCTGCGGCCGCCGCCCTGGCGTTCTTCTCCGTATCCAACGCGGGCATCATGGCCGCGTCGCGTTATCCGCTGGCCATGGGCCGGGATGACTTGCTGCCGTCCTGGTTCGCCAAGACCAACGAAGCGGGCACGCCCATCCAAGCGGTGATCGTCACGGTGGCTTCCACCATCGCCGTGATCCTGCTGCTCGACCCGCTCAGCATCGCCAAGCTTGCGAGTACTTTCATGCTCATGATGTTCGCCACCTTGTGTTTGGCGGTCATCGTGATGCGCGAAAGCCAACTCAAGTCCTACGACCCGGGTTACCGTGTGCCGTTCTACCCGGCCTTGCCCGTGTTCGGCTTGCTGGCGCCCTTCGCGCTGATCGCGCAGATGGGTTTGGCCTCGACCCTGTTCAGCTTGGGCCTCGTGGGCGCGGGCATCGCGTGGTACTTGACCTACGCGGCTCCGCGGGTCGAGCGGCGGGGTGCGCTCTTCCATGTCTTCGCGCGCTGGGGGGAACAGCGCAACGAGGGGCTGGACACCGAGCTGCGCTCGATCCTCAAGGAAAAGGGTCTGCGCGAACAGGACCCCATCGATGAGCTGCTGCTGGGCGCTGCCGTCCTGGATGTGACGGGCCGCGAGAGCTTCGAGAACCTCGTGCGCCACGCTGCGGACCGCTTGTGGAACGCGACCGGTCACAAGCAGGACGTTTTTGTCCAAGGCTTCACCGAAGGCACTCTGATGGGCGCCACTCCGGTCGCCAAAGGCGTGGCCTTGCCCCACATGCGTCTCGAGGGCATCGAGCGCCCGGAGATGGTGCTGGTGCGCTGCCGCGAGCAGCTCAACATCATGGCGGGAGACGTCTTCGGAAAAACCACCCTGAGCGAAGGGGTGCACGCCATCTTTTTCCTGGTCAGCCCCGAGGAGGACCCCGGCCAGCACCTGCGCTTGCTCGCCCACCTCGCGACCCGCATCGACGATCCGAACTTCCTGGGCACCTGGCTTTCCGCGAAAACCGAGGTCGAGCTGCGGGAAGTCTTCCTGCGCAACGAACGCTACATCTCCATCGAGCTGGGCAAAAACAAGGCGGCCCAGGATTGGATCGGGTGCTGCCTACGGGACATCGCCTTGCCGGAGGGCACCTTGGTCGCCGCGATCCAGCGGGGAAGTCATACGATGGTGCCCCGCGGCGGTACGGAGCTCCGGACCGGAGATCGCCTACTGATCATCGGAGAAACCGAGCCCATCGCCGAGCTGTACGAACTCTACGGGTAGCCGATCGCAACCGGCGACCGCTCCCCCATCGCCATGAGCACCCTCACGACTCGTTCTTCCGTCCAAACCGCGCGCCAGTTCTCCGGTTGGATCCTTCTCCTGAGCCTCTGGTCCCTTCTGTGGCTCGGCTCCCTCTCCCCGGTCCGCGCTGCGACGGGATCGACGGACACCCACTCGACGGAAACTCTCTCGGGGGTGATCCTCGTGCAACAACCCGACGGAGTCGTGCCGGCGACCGGTGACGGCACCATGGTGTTCCGCGTGCGCGAGCCGGGAAAAGAGACCTACTCGATCGAAACCGAGGTGAAAGCGGGTGCCTACTCGGTCGAGCTGCCCAGCGAGTGCACCCTGCAGGTCCTAGCAACCCGCACGACCGAGGGAGCTGGCTACCCGCTCGACGGCAATCGATGGATTCCCCGGCCCACCGACGGGGAGTACGAAGTCGTCGTGCGCATCCCGCTCCACTTTGAGCTGCGCGTCTACGGCTCCGACGGGCGCAGCGAACTCACGGACATCACCGTGATCCGCAAACTTAGCAAGTTCGCCCGCTTGCCCTTGCCCGGGCCGCTCGACAAGAAGACGCACCTCGTGTTTCGCGACGTGCCCTCCCCCATCGCTTTCTCGATCGACAGCCCGGACCTGTACACCTACTACGTGCATGCACCGGGCCACGCTTGGACCAAGATCACGCCCGATCCGTTCCTGGGCGGCGTGCAAACCATGCAGTTGCCCGCGGGCGGTACTCTCAAAGTGCAATTGCTCCAAGAAGGTCCAGGCCGCGGTCAGGTTTTCCGCGTACGCAACCTCAACCCCGCGCCCGACGCGCACCCCTTGGTGCACGAGCTCAAGCGCTACGAGAACCACATCGAGGTCCAAGGTCTGCCCGTTGGCGTGTACCACATTTCGTCGGAAGATCCGATCCGCCCCGACAACATGCCCGTGTACGGGGACGCGCAGGTGGAGATCCTGGCGGGGCACACCACCGAACTGAATCTGCCCCTCAAGGACGAGCCGGTGTTTTTCCCCGTACCGGCGGGTGGAACGATCCACGTTCCGGAGGGTTGGGGCAACGTCGTTGGGCTTACGTTTCAGCTCGAACGCTTGGACCCGTACGGCAAGTGGGGCCGCCACTTCGAGGTCCCGGGCTCGGCCTTCGTTCCGGTGGCGGGCCAAGAGCGCCTGTACTCGTGGCACTTGCCCGAGGTCGCTCCGGGCGCCTACAGCCTGAGCTTTCAACACACCTCGTACTCCGTGTATCGCGAGATCTACGGCGGCGGACACCTGAAACTGGACTTTGCACTGCCCGCTCCGCGCACGGTGCAAATCCAAACGGTGGATGACCGCAGCGGCGAGGTGGTGTTCCCTAGCAGTCTGGAATGGTCCGCGCTAGAACCCGAAGCCCTGCGCAAAAAGATCGATGACACCGCGCCCTTCTTGAGCGAACGCCGGCTGTTACCCCATCGAGAAGGGTCCGACCACTTCACCCTCTACGGTCCCGATGCCCCCCTGCGGCTGCAGCTGCACGACCCGCGCTTCGAACCGGCCGAAAGGACCATCGACCAACCCGGCGATCACCAAACCGTCTGGCCTTTGCGGCGGGCAACCGCTTTGCGCATCGCGCTGCAAAACGGCAACGAGTGGGTCGAGTGGACCGGCGACGTGCGCATTCAAGCGGAAGAAGGCGACGGGAAGGTCACCTTGGCCCGCTCGCTCGAGCACTTCACCCAATTCCACCTGTCGCAGCCCGGAAACTACACCGTGCGCTTCCCCGCACTGCGGGGCTACGCGCCGATCCCTCCGCAAACCGTGCGGGTGCCCGACGGAGAAGTGATCGAAATCGTCGTCCCCGTGGCGCCCCAATGAGGCGACCCCAAACGCCGGATGCGGACGCGGTCGGACGCTTTGCACGCACGCTGGGAGCCGTGCAGTCCGAACTCGACTGGCAGGCGCTGGGCCACAGCTATTGCGAGACGGGAGGCGAACACTTCTTTTCCCCCGAAGCCGTCGAAGCCATCCAAGACACGGGTTTGCTCTTCGCGAGCGATTTGGCGGATCTCTTAAAGCCCGGCGGCCGGTCCTTGTACCTGGGCATCGGCGTAGCGGAGCTCGTTCCGATGCTCTTCGAGTGTCTCGTCCTCGGGCGCACCGTCGACGCCTTCACGCTCCCGAGCGACGAGGCTCGTGCCCTGCAGGACGCGCTGGAGGTGGCTCGACGAAAGGAACCCTGGCAAGGCCTCAAGCTGCAAACCAAACCCTGCCCGCAGGCGACCGAAGCGCGTGCCGATCACCTCTGGTTCGCGAGCGTCTTGACCGACCCCGATGCCTTTCCCGCCCTCCACGATCGCTTGTATGGCCGCCAAGGAACCCCAGAAGCGACCGGACGGGGGAACTTCCCCCGCGAGCGCCAACGGGCATTCGCCTTGATCGAAACGGTGTGGTCGTGGCTGCGTGTCCCGGCTCTCGTCACCACCAGTCAAGAGGAGCTCCCATTGATCCAAGAGGCCCTCGGAGCGTCCGCCGGCCGATTGTTAATTCCCGCTAAAGCCCGCCTGAGTGCGATTGTCGGCGACCCACTCTTCCACTGTAATTGGGGCCCGTAATCGGTGTCCCCATGTGCCCTTCTCTGCCCGCCACCCACTTGCACCAGCACGACGACTCCGAACGGTTTTTGAACCGTGACCTCTCCCTGCTGGAGTTCAACCAACGGGTGCTGGCGCAGGCGCAAGACCCTGCGGTCCCGCTGCTGGAACGGTTGTTCTTCCTGACGATCACCAGCACCAACCTGGATGAGTTTTTCGAGGTACGCGCCGCATCGCACCGCGAACGCTCGATCTACGCGCCCCAGGCGCAGACGATCGACGGACGCACCTCCGAAGAAGTCCTCGAAGCGATCTCCCGGCGCGCGCACGAGTTGGTGGAAGACCAATACGCGGTCTTCAACGACGAGATTTTGCCCGCCCTGCTGTTAGAGGGCATCCGTCTCGTCCGTCGGGATGCCTGGAACAAGGCCCAAAGCGCTTGGATCGAAGAGTACTTCACCCAACAGGTGTTGCCGGTCCTGACCCCCATCGGTCTGGATCAAGCGCATCCCTTCCCGCGCATTTTGAACAAAAGCCTCAACTTCATCGTTTCGTTGGAGGGTGAGGATGCGCTGGGGCGCAACGTCGATTTGGCGGTCGTGCAGGTTCCGCGCACTTTGCCGCGCGTGATCTCGCTGCCCCAAACGGAAGAGGAATGGGATTCTGACTGGGTTCTGCTCTCCTCCATCATCCACGCGAACATTCACAAGCTGTTCGACAGCGTCGAAGTCAAAGGCTGCTACCAGTTCCGGGTGACGCGCGACGGGGAACTGTGGGTCGACGAAGAAGAGGTAGAAGACCTGCTCAAAGCCCTGCAAGGGGAGTTGCCCGAACGGCGCTACGCGCGCCCGGTGCGTTTGGAGGTGGCCGAAGATTGCCCCAAGTCGATCGCCAAGTTTTTGCTCAACGAGTTCAGCCTGGAAGAGCGCGACCTGTATCGCGTCAACGGCCCCGTCAACCTGCACCGTATCGGCGCGTTGGTCTCGAGCGTCGATCGGGCGGACCTGCGCTATCGCCACTGGGTCCCGCAACCTTCGCGCCGGATCCCCACCGCCTCCAACATCTTCGACGCGCTGCGCGAGACGGACATCGTCCTGCACCACCCCTACGAGTCTTTCCAGCCGGTCCTCGATCTGCTGCAGCAGGGTGCCCGGGATCCGGATGTGCTCGCCATCAAACAAACCTTGTACCGCACGGGGACCGAGTCAGCGGTTTCGCAGGCTTTGATCGAAGCCGCACAAAACGGAAAGCAGGTCACGGCGGTGATCGAATTGCGCGCGCGCTTTGATGAAGCCAACAACATCGATTTGGCGACGCGCTTGCAAGAAGCCGGTGCCAGCGTGACCTACGGCATCGTCGGCTACAAAACGCACGCAAAAGCCCTGATGGTCGTGCGTCGCGAGAAGGGCAAATTGCGCCGCTATTGCCACCTGGGCACCGGCAACTACCACCCCGGAACCGCGAAAGCCTACACCGACATCGGCTTCCTCACTTCGGACAAGCGCATCGGCAACGACGTGCACCGCTTCTTCACCCAGCTCACCGGGGTCGGGGAGGCGCCCAAGCTCGACCTGCTCGTGCAAAGCCCCTTCTCCCTGCTCTCCACGATGCTCGAGCACATCGAGACCGAAGCGAAAGAGGCCGCCAAGGGCAACCCCGCACGCATCATCGCCAAGATCAACGCTTTGACGGAGCCGCGGGTGATCCGCGCCCTGTACAGCGCTTCCCAAGCCGGCGTGCCCGTCGACCTGATCGTGCGCGGCGCGTGCTGCTTGCGCCCCGGGTTGCCCGGCGTTTCGGAGACGATTCGCGTGCGCTCGATCCTGGGCCGCTTTTTGGAACACAGCCGCTTGTACTACTTCCACGCTAAGGGCAAACAACGGCTGTACGCCTCCAGCGCCGACTGGATGTCCCGCAACCTCGTTCGGAGGGTAGAGCTGTGCTTTCCCATTCGCGACGAACGCATTCGCGACCGTATCCTGAACGAAGACCTGCTCAATTACCTCGATGAGCGCGTCATCGCTTGGGATTCCGACGCGGAAGGGAGCTACACCCGTCAACCCAGCCACCCGGAAGAGGGCATCAACGCGCAGGATCAACTGATCCAGCAGTTTCTACGCAATGCGCAGATCGATACCCCAGGCCTTTAGCAGTTCCGCTTCCTGACTCAGGTCTTCTTGAATGAGGGCGTGCTGATCGATCCACCCTTCGGGAAACTGCAGGCGTAAGCTCGACCCTTTGGCCTGCACCGCGATGTGCGGGGTCGACTTTTCCGCACGCACGCGATGCAAACGGCGAGCGATGCGGAGGAGGGTCGCAAGACGCTGGAGGCGGCGTTGTTCTTGCGAGTCAAAGTCGTCGAAGTCGGAGCGGCGGACGCGTTTGCGTTGGCAACGCAACAACTCGGCGAGCACGGCCTGGCCTTCTTGCGAAAAGCCGGGCATGTCCGAGTTGCGCACGATGTAGGCGCCGTGACGGTGGTAATTGCTGTAGGAAACCGCCATGCCGATGTCGAACAGGGCACAGCTCCAGTCCAAGTAGCGTCGATGACGGCGCTTCAACTCCCAATCCTTTTCCACTTGATCGAAAAGGTGGGCGGCCGTGCTGCGCACTTCATCGTTGTGAGCGGAGCGGGCCCGAAATCGAAGGGCCAACGCGCTGACCGACCGGTGCCGAACATCTTCGTGGTGCAGGCGACCCAACAGGTGATAGAGCAGTCCCTCGCGCAATGCGCCCGAAGCCGTTTCCATCGATTCGATGTGAAACTCCTCGCACAAGGCACGCATGATCGACAAACCACCCGCGAGCACGAGGCGCCGGTCCTCC
>JAUHXY010000195.1 GCA_030426785.1 bacterium | reverse complement strand
CTCGGGGGCTGCCATGGGCAAAGATGGTCGACAACTTCTGCAGATCAAACTCAATCAATCCGACCCAACCGGGCTCGCGCGCGGGGAGATCAAGTTTCGCGTCGCCCCCTCCACCCGCCTCAGGACGGTGGACGATGGGCATGCGATGATCGGTCTAGTCCAAAAGGACCAGCGGGAGGAAATGAAGGCACGGGTCCGCGATCTGGGCCTGGATCCCTACTCCATGCAGCCCATCCTGACCGTTCTGCAAAATCGGCGTCGCGTGTATGTGAGCGACCAGCATGGCGCTTTTGCGACGCTGACCCTCGATCGGTGCTCCACCGATAGCTGGGGAAGCAGCGCGCGTTGGACCGAAATCGAATTGGAACTCAACGAAGTTCGATACACCGAGGCCAACGAAGAAGGCCGACAAGCGATGGAAGCGGTCAACAACGCCATCCAATCCGACTTGCTCCAAGCCTTCCCAAGCATCGTTCAGGACCAAACACCAAAGTACAACAAAGCGTTCGACCAGATCGTCTCCACCGCGTGGGTGCCGGTGCGCCCGCTGATCGGAATGGGGTTGGATCTAGGAGACTTTTACGCGCTGCTCTTCGTGGTTTTGGGCGGCGTCGCCACCGGGATCGTGCTGCTCCTTCGCCGCAAGCGGACGAGCGTGCAGCAGTCGTAGACTCCTCGCGTGGCGCGGTGTGGCCGAAGCAAGCTCCTCCACAGCGGACCGCTTTCGGATCGGTTCGCTGGTCACGCGACGAGTCACCCGGTAGCGTGGCTCGAGTGACAAAAGCTCCACTCGTTCACGGCACCTAAAAAGCCAACTGCACCGAAGCCTGCAGGAGATTGCCGTCCACGCCGATGTTGTCGGAGTCAATGGTCACGAAACCGACGGAGTACTTCAGGCGGTGACCGTCGACGTAGCGGGACACGCTGCCCTCGTAAAAGCGCGTATCGGTGGAGTCATCCAAGTCCTGTACCCGCACGCCGGCTTCCCAACGGTCGGGCGAAAACATGTAGGTGCCGTACAAGATGATCGGCGTGCCGTCCATTTGGGCCAGAGTACGCGTATCGCGGATGCTGCTGCCGCCGGGGGTCGCGAAAGCTCCCCCATCCTCGAGACGGATCGCTTCGAGGCCATAGGAATAGCGATTCGTACTCACGTGTACCTCGCCGATCCACCCGGTTCCGTCGGTCGTGGAGCCGTCGTCGAAATAGGAAAGCGATGCGGTGCCACCGATCTGATCGTCTCCACCGTAAGCGCCTTCCGCGATGTTCGCGCCCCGTCCCAGGAAGTCCAGCACCACGCGCCCGGCGAGGAAGAGGTCATCGCCGTTCGTATCCCGGCCATCTTGAACGGTCACGGACCAACCGAGGTTGGACGCGGAGCCGCTCAGGGTGATGCCGGTATCCCGCTGTTCGAACATCTGTCCAATCTCCGAACGTTCGATGAAGAACAACTCGTTCGCACGCACGAGGCTGTTGCGACTGACTCCCGACTTGTAGAAACCCGTTCGCGCCGTCAGGTTCTCGATGGGGATGTCGATGTAGGCTTCCCGCAGAATGTCGCTCACGGAAGTATCGACCTCGACGTGATAACCAAAGTTCCCGTGGTGGCCAGAAAGCGCTACGCGGGCCCGGCGCACGAAAAAACCACCCAAGTCGTTCACCCCCGACTCGCCAGGATCGGTGGTGTCACCGTCTCCGTTTTGGTCGAAGGCGTAGGCGATGGGACGGTCCTCGGAGTGGTCGTAGCGCACCTGCAGGAAACCGGACAGGGAAGGCGCACCCGTCGGGACAACGCCTTGCATCAGGGCCTCTAGATCCCGATCCAACTCGGTGTAGTCGTGGGTGGTCCGGTCGTTCAGGGCAGCGGCTTGCGGGGCCGCAACGGCCATCCCCAAGCCCAGAATCAGCAGGTACTTCATGGGCCCATGGTCGTGTTGGCTCGCGGGCAGAACAAGGGATTCTCGCAATTCCCCGGCGGATGGACGGATCGGCGCTGCCCTCTTGCATTCCCCTGCCCCATCCCCTTCCGTGGGGCCCGTGCCCGACGCCTATCGCATCGCCGCCCCCATCTACGACGCAGCCACGCTCTTGTGGAGTGGCGGAGCCATCTGGCGCTCGCGCGCCTGCCAAGTCGGGTACATGCAACCCGGGGAACGCGCGTTGTACGTAGGATGCGGACGCGGGCGAGCGGCGGTTCGCGCGGCGCAAAAGGGGGTCGAAGTCCTGGGGATCGATCGCTCCCCGGCCATGCTGGCCAGAGCCCGGAGCCAGGCGCAGCGGATGGATGCCCAGGTGCGCTGGGTCGCAGGGGACGCCGCCGAATGGCAGCCGGAAACGCCATTCGACCACGTCTGCGCCAATCACTTCTTCAACGTCTTCGAGGAGAGCCGCATGCGTTGGTTTCGCGAACGCCTGTGGTCGTGGGTCGCGCCGGGAGGTTGGTTGCACGTGGCCGACTTTCGTCCCCTCCACGGATCCCGCTGGCAACGCTGGGCACAGCGGGCGCACCACTGGATTCCCCTCTCCGGCTGCCGTGCGTTCACGGGCAACGCTCGCCACGGGATCTACGATCACGACGCGTGGCTTCCCCCAGGCGCGCGGGTGAGCACGCAAGATCACCGCGTCTACGGCTGGGGACCCGCCTGGTACCGCAGTTGGCACCTGCAAAAACACGCCTAGCACCAATCGACCCATTCTGCGTGCGGCTGGTGGCCCGTCCGGCCCGACGCGCCAGGAATAGGGAACGCCGCCTGCGCCATAGGTGGCTGCTCGGCCAAGCGACGCCCTCCGGGGCGCCGAACAAGAGCCGTGCCGCGCTCAGGCCGTTGGATGCGGTCTAGGTCTCGGGATGCCAACCGGCGCCCGCCAAAAGTCCTAAAACGTGTTCGTACTCCGCCTGCATGCCGTCCAACGCGGAGCCAGCGGCCCGGTCGGGAAGCACGCTCCAAGTGTAGGTTTCAATCTCCACGTGCAGCTCGGCCGTCCGCCAACCGGCGGGGTCGCTCACGAGCGCCAACAGCAGACGATCCGCGTAGTCTTGGGTGGTCCCCAGTCCGGCAAACTCTTGTAGGTGCACCGGAACGTGAAAGTGGCAGCGCCATTCCTCGCACGCGAGCCAATTGGCCGGTTGGGCGGGGTCCGCGAGGAATTGCGCCAGGTCGGGCAGATCGGGAGCGCGCAGGATCTCGCGGTCACGGTAACCGTTGACCTGGTGCAAAAAGCGCGCTTCGTCCAAGCCGAGCAGCGCGCTCACGCCGTCCGAACGCTCTCCCGGTTGCTCCAAGCGTAGAGCGCTCGAGTATTGCAGTTTGCCCAAGGGCCCTTGGCTCGTCGCCAGGCGCACCGCGGCCTCTACGGACTCGAACTCGACCGCACTGTGACAGGCATCGAGGCAAGTGCCCAGGTGCTGTGCAACGAGCCGATCCGCCTCGCTGCTGCTCACGCGACCTTGTTCGCGCAGCAAAGCCGCCGCCCGCACGGCGACGACGATTGCGTACTCCGCCAAAGCCACCGAATCTCCGGCGATCGCCCAAGGTTCGGCTTCCAAGGACAGGACCACCGGCGGCGCGCCCTCGCGGTGCCCGAGCGCCAACGCCAAGATGGCCGCGGCCAAACCGCGCGAACAAGCGTGTATCCCGGCCGTCCCGTCCACCTGGGACACGTGTGCGCCGGGGTGGGTGCTGATCGAGAGGTGACTTTCGGACTGGGCGAAGGGCAGCGCTGCCTGCAACGCTTGCCCAACGCGCGCGACGCACTGCGTGTAGGCGCCCCGGCGCGCTTCGCTCCACAAGGGTTCGTACACCGCCGCTTTCAATCCGTCCCGCTGAAAGTCTCCGTACGGAAACGCGTTGAAGGTGAAAGGGTCGATGCCTTGGTCGCGACAAAACGCGGACCACTCGTCCAGCGTGCTCGCACCTTCTTCGTCCGCTAGAAACTCGGCAGCCGTCGCCGGCAAGTAGAGCCCCACCCCGAAAGTACCGGTCACCCCTAGCCGATTCTTGAGCGCCAGGGTGAAGGTCTCGAGGCCTGCACGGATTTGCTCCACCGTTTCTCCCGCATGCAGGTTGGAGCAGTAGCCAAGGCGCACGGAACGCCCGGGATGGTCGGGATGAAGGAGTCGCATCGCCTGCGCGGCGCCGCAGCGGCGCGCCGTTTACGCCCCAGGAACCGGCAGACCCTCGTCCACGAGCAGGACCGGAATGCCGCCGCGAATCGGGTAGACCACCTTGCCGTCCTCGCGCACCAAGCCGGCTTCGAGAGCCTCGTCGACCGGCTGCCCGCCTACATTCTTGCAGCCTCCCGCCGCGATGGCGCGGTTGACCGATTCCAACAGGCCTTCATCGGCCATTTGCAGGGGCTGGCGGGACTCGGGGCACGCGAGCAAAGGCAGCAGTTCGGGGTCGATGGAAGTCATGGAGTCGCGGGGGCGATCGGAGGAGACGGAAACGGGAAACCGGCGTCCCGAAAGCCCATACTAAGTGGCCCGCCCCCGATTTCCTATGCAACCCAGCGCGATTCTCACCTCCGGCCGTTCGCCCTCGTTGGTTCCGTGCGCTTGGCTCCGGGGAGCCCTAGCGGCCTTGCTTCTCGCGACCCCTGGAGCCAGCCAAGAAGCCGTTGTGGCCCCGCTCGATCGACCTCAGGTGGACGTCGGCCATGCACCCGAAGACCGCGTTCTCGCCTCCATCGACCTGCTAGCGCCGGCCGCCCCTTGGCCGCAGGCTTTGTCCGTCCAGGAGCTCGCGGCTCAGCCCTACGGTGACGCGGTGCTGTCCGTCTGGAAGACCGCCCTGCAAGTCGCGGTGCAAACGCCGTCGGAAGAGGAATCCCCCGAAGCCCGCGCACAGCGCAGCAACGCGCGCCTTCAACTCTGCTTGATCGCCAAGGCCCACGACCGCCATCAGGATGCGTGGCGCCACTTCCGGGCGCTGCTCGCCTCGCCCACGCACGCGTCCCGTGCCCTGCCCTATCTGTGGCCGGGCGTTCCGTTCGATACGGAGTGGTCGACGCCCACAACGCTCGCTTTGCCCGCCCAAGCAACGCTCAGCCCCGCGTTTCCCCCGCAACCGGAACTGGACGAGCCCATGCTGCCGGGCCCCCAGCGCATGCATTGTAAGGGCGCCCTGACCGTCGGTGGCCACCCGCTCGACCTGCGCGCCACCCTGCAGAGCACGGGATACGAATTGGATTTGATCCAGGGCTCCCCTGCCAATCCGGAGTTGGCCGTGACCGTTGTCCTGCCCAAGCCCCGCAACTTTCGACGGGACTTGGTGTACTCCGACTGGGTGCGGGAAGACGATGCGGATCAACCGGTATCGGTTGCTTTGCCAGCGGGGCGTGAAGATGCTTGGACCCTGTTCGAACGGCTCAAGCCCGACTTCGAAGCTTGGCCGGCTCACCCCAGCCGCACCAGCCCGTGGCGCAAACAGCGCCGGGTGGAGTTGGAGCTCACCGCCCCCTTGGGCGATCAAAATGCTTGGCAGCCCACCGCCCTCGCGCAGCACCTGAGCGCGCTCTTGGAACTGCCCGTCGAAGTGGTCGCGAGCCCCGATCCGGTTCCTGCCCGCACCACCCGCGTGCGCCTGGACCCGGGGGCCGCAGGCTTGGACCGGGTGCGGCGCTTGCTGTCGAGCGTCGAGGCCTTCCTACTCGCGTCGGAGTAGGGCTGACCCTCTTGCGGGCCGGCGCCCGCCGCGGGGTTCACTTTCGGTCAAATGGCGCTTCCTCCCTGGTTTGGGCTCGGCGGAGGGCTATTTTGGAGGCATGAGCCTCTACCAAGAACACCGGCGCCGCTTCCTGCAGGTGCTGTCCGAAGAGCGCGTGGCCGCCATCATCCCCACGGCCACCGAGAAGACGCGCAACCACGACTGCCACTACAAGTTCCGTCCCGACTCGGACTTTTGGTACCTGACGGGTTTCGCCGAGCCGGAGTCGGTGTTGGTGCTGTTGCCGGACTGGAACCATGAGGACAAAGCCCACTCCGTGTTGTTCTTGCGCGAGCGCAACAAGGAAATGGAAATCTGGGACGGCAAGCGTCTTGGCGTAGAGGCGGCCCCGCAGGCCCTTGGCGTGGACGCGGCCTTCTCGATCGAGCAACTCTGGACCGAGTTGCCGAAGCTGCTCAAAGGCTACGAGCAAATCATGGTGCGCACGGGGAACGACGAGGCCTTCGACCGTCAGTTCCAATCCATGCTGTCGGGCTTGCGCGCGCGGGCACGCAAAGGCGTCGAGCCGCCCGTGGCCATCCTCGACCCGGCCCCCTGGTTGCACGAACTGCGCTTGCACAAGACGCTCGGCGAAATCGAAAACATGCGTAAGGCGGCGGCTATCACCGCCGAGGCCCACGTCGCGGCCATGGCGCAAGCCCGCCCCGGCAAAATGGAGTACGAGATCGATGCGTTGCTCGACTTCACCTTCCGCAAGAACGGAAGCACCGGGCAGGCCTACAACTCGATCGTGGCGGGCGGTGCGAACGCCTGCATCCTGCACTACGTGGAGAACAATGCGGAACTGCGCGAGGGAGACCTGCTGCTGATCGACGCCGGAGCTGAGTGGGATTACTACGCCAGCGATGTGACGCGCACCTTCCCGATCTCGGGCAGTTTCACGGAACCCCAGAAAGCGATCTACGAGGTCGTGTTGCGCGCCCAAGAAACCGCTGTCGCCGCCGTGCAACCCGGCGTCCCGACGAAAGCGGTGCACGAAGCGGCTTTGCACGCATTGGTGGACGGCCTGATCGAACTAGGGCTTTGTCACGGCACGCGCGAAGAGGTGCTCGAGAAGGAAACCTATCGCGATTTCTTCATGCACGGCACGAGCCATTGGCTGGGGCTGGATGTGCATGACCAAGGCGCCTACACCGAGGACGGAGAGTCGCGCCCCTTAGCCCCCGGCATGGTCTTGACCGTAGAGCCGGGCCTCTACGTGGACCCGGAAAACGATCAGGTCGACGCGAAGTGGCGCGGCATCGGCGTGCGCATCGAAGACGACGTGCTGGTGACCGAGAGCGGCCACGAAAACCTGACGGCTGCGATCCCGAAGACCGTGGCCGAGGTGGAAGCCGCCTGCCAAGCGAACTGGGAAAGCGTCGCTTAGGGGCCTTCGCGGTGGCCAAGGCTCAAGCCTTGGGAGGCTGTGCTTCTTCGCGCAGCAAGACCCGGGCGATGGTCACCGCTTGGCCGCGCAGGTGCACGCGATCTCCGTCGCAGCGCAGGTTCACGACGCCGCCGCGCTCGCTGGCCTGGTATCCCACCAATTCGTCGATGCCGAGCTTGTCGGCCCAGTACGGCCCGAGCATGCAGTGCGCCGACCCCGTGACCGGATCTTCGGGCACGCCTAGCCCCGGAGCGAAGAACCGCGAGACGAAGTTCCAATGGCTCGATTCGGCTCGGGCGGTCACGCACACCCCGCGATGATGCAAGCGTGCGAGTCGCTCCAGGTCCGGTTGCAACTCGCGCAAGGTGGTTTCATCCCGCACGTGCACGAGGTAATCGCGCTCGTTCGCCAAAACCTCTAGGGGTTCGGTGGGCAGGCCTTCGATCAGCTCGCGGGGCACTTCGCAGGCCTGCGCGGGCGTAGCGGGGAAATCCATCGCGATCCAATCCCCTTGCCGCTCGCAGGTCAGCCAACCGCTGCGTGTGCGGAACCGCATGGGCGCCCGCGCATCGATCTCGTGCACTTCGCTGAGCACCCAAGCGCAGGCCAGCGTTGCGTGTCCGCACAAATCCACCTCGGTAGCAGGCGTCAACCAACGCAGGGAGTAGCCCCCTTCGATCGGCGCGACAAACGCGGTCTCCGAGAGATTCATCTCCCGCGCGAGACCTCGCATCCACTCGGAACCCGCCGGCCCCTCGATCGGCCGATCCAGCAAACAAACCGCGGCCGGATTGCCTGCAAAGGCCCGGGAGGTAAACGCATCGACCACAAACAGTTGCATGCCCCCAGTCTAGCGCCCCATCCCGTCCCCCAGCAGCCCCAGCACACGGCAGGGGACGAAATCCGCCACAAGCAACAGCCTTGCCCAAAGCGCGAACAGGACCGCGGACGATCCAAGGAGAGCCATGAAACAGCACGACCGCCCAAGGACTGCCAACGGGTGACGGTCCACATGCGGCGGTCAAGAAAAGGGTGGTGAGTGCGCCAGGGGTCGAACCTGGGACCTACTGGTTAAAAGCCAGTTGCTCTACCGACTGAGCTACGCACCCAACCCTTCCACCCAAGAGCACCGATCGGCCGCTCTCGAGTAGGGCGGAAAATATAGTCAA
>JAUHXY010000194.1 GCA_030426785.1 bacterium | reverse complement strand
AGCCTTGTGTTGCTGGAGACGGGTCAACTGCACGCAGCCCTGCAAGCCGCCGATGAAGCTTTGCGACTGGCGCCCGAAGACGCGGACGCCTTGGTGCTCCGGGCGCGCATTCATCTAACCGGCGACCAACCCGAATACGGGCTGGCCGATCTGCGCCGGGCGTTGGAGCTCGATCCCGTCCATGCCGAGGCCTACCGGGTGCGCGCGGACGCTTGGCTGGAGTTGGATGAGGGTGAAGCCGCGATCGTCGACTACAACAACGCTTTGCGCATCGATCCTTTGGCGGAGGAAATGCTCGAGGCGCGAGCTTTGGCTTTCGAAGCCCTCGGTCAGCCCGAAGAAGCGGAACTGGACCGCACGCTGGCGACCTTCGTGCGAGCGGTGCTCGAAGCCCCCCGTGAACCGACTCCGCGCCTGAACCTCGCGCAGGCTTTCCTGCAGTTTGGCGAGTGTGAGTTGGCCCTGGCGCAGACTCAGATTGTGTTGGGGCAATCTCCGAATCAGGCCGAAGCGCTCTTGCTGCGCGGCCACTGCCGCTGGTTGTTGGGGGAACAGGAGTCGGCCTTGGAGGACTACACGCGGCTGATCGAGTCTTCCTCCGAAGAAGCCGTGGCCGCCTACCTAGCGCGCGCGAGTGTGTACCAAGTGCTGGGCGCCGAACGGGAAGCCCTGGTCGATCTGCAAGCTGCGCGCGAACTCGATCCGAACGACGCCGAAGTCTGGGCGGACCTCGCTTGGTTGCTTGCGACCGCACGCGAAGACGGTCTGCGCGATGGTGTCCAGGCGTTGGAGTTGGCCTTGGCTTTGCAGCCGAACGACGAAGAGCCTTGGCGCCCCGCAGAAATTCAAGCGGCCGCGCACGCCGCTATCGGCCAGTGGGAGGAGGCGCAACAAGCCCTGCGCAGCGCGATCGAAATGGCCGAAGGCGAATTGCAAAGCGTGCTGCAAGAGCGTCTCGCGCTCTATCGCCAACAACACCGCGAGTAGGGAGGCCCCGTGCAGCCCACCAGGAGCCCCCTAGCGCACCTCGCGCAGGTAACCACCTTTGACCAGCTCGCTGACGGGCCGATCGAGCAGGTGCTGCGTCCCCATGCCCGGGCTATTGCCCCAGGGCGCAACGCTTCCGGTACGCACGCTGATCGGTTTGACCACCTCGTATTGGTGATAGGGTTTTTGCTTGGCCGAGTCGGGCAGCCCGCGCGCCGAAAAGGGCGTGTTGACGGGCGACACGAAGCGCCCACGTTCGGAGCCATAGCGATCGAAGCGGGTTCCGGGTTTGAGCTCGGCCGGTTTGGGTTCGCCCGCAAATCCCGAACGGGGCGGGTAGCCGGGTTTTTCCGAGACGCTGGTGGTGCGCTGCTTAGGCGCCTGACGTTTCTCCGCGCTGTCGATGCGTTGCGCGTCGTGGGCGGTGGTGCGCGAACCGGTCGAGGAGATCGACCGGTTGCTGTCGAGGCTGGCTCGGCGCGCCGCCGTGCGCAGACTCATGGAGCGCGGCCGCTCGCTCGTGCTCGCTTGGCTCGCGCGTCGACTCAAGCTTTGCAGGGACTGTCGCCGTTGGCTCGCGCTGCTGCCCGAGGAATACACCGAGAGGCGTTTGGCCCCCACCGGGCTCGCGTTGCGGCTTTCCTTTTGTGCCTCCCGCGGAGCGGTCGCCTGCTGCACGCGGCGGCTGACGTGTTGGGAAACCGAGTGCCCCCGCTGGCGGGCGGGTTCCGGCGAACGCGTAGAGCGCATGGAAAGCCGCCGCGAGTTGCGGTTGCCGGCGCTGCCCGAACGTGCGCGTCCGGCCCCTCCACCGGCTTTCAAGATCGGACCGGCGCCCTTTTGCGCCACCGCTCCGCCGCCCCCACCGACCGGCTGCGCGCTGGCTTCGCTAGCACCCCCGTAGGTCGCCACCAACACGGCCAACAGCAGCACGCCGAAACCACCGAACCGCTGCCTCAACCACTGCCCAAACCAATTTTGGATCGTCTTCTGCATCGTCAGTCCCCCAGGAGGAAAAAGAAACGAACGAAGACGTGGCAGGGACGGTGATCACCGTCACTTCGATCGCACGCGCATCCTAACCAAAACACGACAGCGAAAGGAAAAGCTTTCGCCCCGAACGCGCGTTGCGACGCAACGCAACCTTCGCACGACGCAAGGCCTTACGCTTCGTCGCGCGCCATCGACAACAAGCGTTGCACGATGCGCGCGCCGTCCGCGCGGAGGCCGTTGTGCTCGTACTCATTGGTCACCCACGTGCGCACGTTCGGCACACGGCGCGCGGTTTGCAACGAGAGTTCCCGCGGCACGTACGCATCCGAAAAGTACACGGCCGCCGCGACCGGTACTTCGTTTTGGGCCAAACGTTCGGGGTCGTACAAAGTGGGCCAATCCTCCCTTTCCGCCAGGATTTGCGCTGTTTCGCGGAACGGCCGCAGGGCATGGATCTCCTCGAAGAGCGCGGGAAGAATCATCTCCCCGGTGAACAACAAGGGCCCATCCCCCTCGAGCGCAAACTCGGGGAACTCCGCCAGCATGCGCTGCGCGGACCAGCGCGATGCGAACCCCTGGGTGTAGCAACCCTCGTGCAAGAGCGCGTACATGGGGTTGGTGTCGTAGTGCAGGAAGTTTTCGACTTGCCGGAGGAATCCGTAGTGCAAGCGCGGCCCTTCCTGCCCTCCGACAAACGCCTCGTCCAGCAAATGGTGCAAAGCTGCCATGCCATCGCTCATCCCGAAGGGTTGGCCGAGGGCTTGCAGGTGTTGCGCGCTGAAGCGAGAACCGCCCGGCAAGCGAACCTCGTGCTCGGAGAGGTGCTGTGCCAAAGCCCGTACACGATCCACGTCGCCTGGGTAGCGTTCGTAGTACTCGCGGTTCTTTTCCGCCATGCGCTGGTAGGTCAGGCGGTAGATGTCATCGATCGGTGCGTCGAGGCCTGGTAAACCACCGGTGATGAGCACTTCGTCCAAGTGCTCGGGTGCCACCGACAAGTAGTGCATGCTGCAAAACCCACCGAAGCTCTGCCCGAGCAAAGACCACCGACCGGTCTGGCCGAGCAAAGCGACCCGCAAGCGCTCGCAGTCCTGCACGATCGCATCCATGCGAAAATGGCTCAGGTACTGAGCCTGTTGGTGCGGCCCTCCGCGCGCTAGCAATGAATCGCCGTGTACGGGGGTGGAGCGACCCGTGCCCCGTTGGTCCAACAACAGGACGCGGAACTTGGACAACATCGCGCCGATCCAACCGGTCGGTGCGTTGGGCCGTGGTGCAGCGCATCCCGGTCCGCCCTGCAAAAAGAGCAGCACGGGTAGGTCTCGCGCGGATGCGTCGGGGGCACAAACCTCCCGGGCGAACAATTCCAAACTTTCCCCCTCGGGGTGCTCGTAGTCCAAGGGCACGCGCAGGAAGTGATCGTGTAGGGTCAGGCCGGGCAGAGCGTGCGTCTGTGTTTTCATGGCGAGGGCAGTCAGGTTTTGGTTGGAGTCTACGCAGGAGAACGACGCGGCGCACGGACCTCTAGGTCATCTCTTCGACTGACACGTTGGACTTGGGTGGGAAGCGTTCGGTTCGACGCAAAGGTTGTGTCAACGCGAGAGCATGGCAGGATTCGCGCGCGGAGTCGTGGGGCGGGCACGTCCAAGACCGTAGGATGCGCCGCCCCTGCCCGATGGCTGTCCCCTCGTACACGCTCCTGCCCCGCTGGGGAACCGGCCTGGCTTGGGCCCTGATCGCGAGCCTTCCCGCGTTCGCTCAGGACACGCGCCCGGTCGGCCAAGCGACTTTTACCCCCGAGCCCCCCACCATCGACGGGCGCCTCGACGACACCGTCTGGCAAACGGCCCCGCCGCTCGGTCCGTTGACCGAAGTGGTTCCCCAGGAGGGGGCGGTGCCCCGCGACGCCACCGAGATTCGCGTGCTCTTCGACGGCGAAGCCATCTACTTCGGCATCCGTTGCTTCGATTCCGAGCCCGAGCGCTTGATCAGCACTACCATGGCGCGGGACGGCTTCTTTGATTCGGACGATCGCATCGAGATGATCCTCGACACGTTTTTGGATCGTCGCAATGCCTTCTACTTCCAGGTCAACCCAGCCGGGTCCAAGGGCGACGCGTTGATCACGGGCAACGGGCAGACTTTCAACAAACCCTGGGACGGCATCTGGGATTGCAAGACGTCGATCGATGAGCTGGGCTACGTGGTCGAAATGGCCATCCCCTACAAGACCTTGAGCTTTGAAGAGGGTTTGGGAACTTGGGGTTTCAACCTGGATCGCTACGTGGGCCGGCGCAACGAGCGCCATCGCTGGGCCAACCCCGATCGGAACTTCAGCCTGTTTCGGATCTTCCAGGCCGGGGACATCGAGGGCCTGCACGGCATGCACCACGGCATCGGCATCGACGTGGCCCCGTTTTTGGTGACGCGCCACCTCGATGCGCGCGGGAATGCGTTCGACGAGGGTTGGGACCACGAGGCGGGCCTCGATGCGTTTTTTAAGCTGTCCACCAACCTGACCGCGAGCTTGACCATCAACACCGACTTTGCCGAAACCGAAGTGGACGAACGGCAAGTCAACCTGACTCGCTTTCCGCTGTTTTTTCCGGAGCGACGCGACTTCTTCCTGCAAGACGCGGGCCGTTTTGAGTTTTCGAACCTGGGCAGCAACCTGATTCCCTTCTTCAGCCGCACCGTGGGGCTGTCCGCGGGTCAACCGGTCCCCCTGCGCGTGGGCGGCAAGCTGACGGGGCGCGCCGGCGACTACTCCCTGGGTTTGTTGGGCGTACAAACCGACTCCCTCGACGGCCTGGAGAGCCAAGACCTCTTCGCCGCCCGCGTCAGTCGCGACTGGGGTCCGCAATCCAACTTCGGCGCGATCGTGACCCAAGGCAACCCGGCTGGGACCGGCGACAACTCCGTCGTGGGCCTCGACGCCAACCTGCGCACCAGTTCATTTTTGGGTGATCACCAACTGACGGGCAACCTGTGGGCCATCGCCTCCGAGAGCGAAGGCCTCAGCAACGGGCAATCCGCCTTCGGCGCCGCCATGGCCTATCCCAACGATCGGTGGAATTGGAGCTGGCAAGCCTTTGAGATTCAGGAAAACTTCAACCCGGCCATGGGCTTTGTGCCGCGCACTGGCATCCGGCGATACGACACCGAGGTTGGGTACTATCCGCGGCCGGGGCACCACATCCGACAATGGCAATTCGAGTATTCCAGTTCGTTCGTTACGGACTTGGAGGACGAGTTAGAGACCGGTGAAGTGGTGTTGCAGCCCTTTGGCTTGGAGTGGGAGAGCGGCGACGAGTTTCATGTGCGCTTGTCGCGCACCGAAGAACGCCTCGGGAACCCGTTCGAGATATCGGACGGCATTACGATCCCTTCCGGAAGCTACGGCTATTGGGATTATCGCCTGGAGTACCTCTCCGCGGTGAAACGCGAACTCAGCGTCGAAGCGCGGATCACCTTGGGTGACTTTTTTGACGGCGAGAACCTGACGTACGAGCTCGATTGGTTGTGGCAACCGGGGCCCGAGCTCACGGCGAGCTTGCGCTACGAACACAACGACATTTCCCTGCCGGCGGGCGACCTGCAGGTGGACGTAGCCTCCTTGCAGCTCAGCCAATCCTTCACCCCCGACCTGTCCTGGTCGAACCTGCTGCAATGGGACAGCGAATCGCGCACGTTCGGGCTCAACTCCCGCTTGCGCTGGATCCCCGAACCGGGGCAGGAGATCTTTGTGGTCTTCAACGAATCGCTGGACGAACCCATCGGCAGCCCCAGTGGAGACTTGGAGCGGGTGTTCGAGGAACTCGCGTTCAAAGTCGTCTACACCCTACGGTTTTAGCGCTCTCGGGCAGGCTTAGGCCGCCGCCGGCAAGTTTCGGGAATTCGATGCAGCAGCCGGTCGCCGTGAGGCGTAGGACCTTTGCGTGCAGCCCCCTCAGTCCCGTCCGGCCGACCGACCCGCCTCTCCGGAGCCCGCTGCGTCGCGCGACCAGGACTCCCAATCCTGGGTGCGACGCCTGCGACTCGGAGAGCGTGATGCGCTCGGACCGTGGTACACGGGCGAGTACCCCAGGGTCCATCGCCTGTGCCTGGGTTTCCTCGGCTCTCGGGCGGATGCGGAGGACCTCGCACAAAACGCCATGTTGCACCTCGCAGAACAACTGCACCACTGGGACGTCGCTAGGCCCTACGAGCCGTGGCGGAACCGCCTCGTGGTCAATCTGTGCCGCGACCACTTGCGTCAAGAAGCGCGCCGGGCCCACCACGAACAACAAGCGGCGGAAGGTGCGGGACCGCGCGTACTCGACCGACCGCACCAGGACATGGAAGCCCGCGAAGAGCTGGAAGTGGCCCTCGCGTGGCTTGCGCCCCGGGAGCGGGAAGCCTGGGTGCTAGTCGATATGGAAGGCCATCCCGCTGTCGAGGCCGCCGAACAACTGGGTTTGGCGGCCTCGTCGGTGCGCGCTTCTTTGTCTTTGGCGCGTCGCAAGCTGCGCGAGGTGTTGACCGCGCGCCAAAACCAAGGAGGCCTGTCATGACCGGGCCCCAAGACCCGCTCGATCGCTTGCGCCAAGCATGGCAAGCGGAACAACCCCCGTTACCTTCCGAGTCCTTGCAGGACGCCGATGAACGCACGCAGGCCATCGTGCGACGTCTGCAACTGGCTTGGCGGGCGGAAGACGCTCCGGCCCCTGACCTTCCGGAGCAGGCTCTGGAATCCGCGCTCGAACGCAACGGCATCCTGCGCACGGGCCGGCCACGGTGGACTTGGCGCGTGTTGGCGCTTGCGGCCGGTTTGTTCGCGGCTTGGATGCTTTGGCGACCCCTAGCTCCGTCGGATGACACTTCCACGGTCGCCTCCAACGACAGCTCCACGCCATCGAGTGCGCAGGACTCCTCGCAGCCCAACCAGATTTCTGCCAACCCACCCAGCGTTCCCCCCCCGGCGGGCGTAACGAAGATGAGCTTGCGCCGAGACGGATTCGAAGCGCGCTCCGGTTCGGTCACCCTGGTCCTCTTGCAACCCAACACCCCCTCGAACCTTTCGAACGGAGATTCCCTATGAAACCCATCCTTCTACTCGTCGCCTGTGCCGGACTCATGAGTCTGGGGTGGCCGTCCACGGCTTCCGGACCCGTGCCCACCACGGCGCTGGCACTCCAAGAGAGCGAAGATCATCGCTTGCGCGAGATCGAGAAGCTCTCCCGGCAACTCGCGCAAGCTCAGGAACAGAACCTAGAGCTCCAGCGACATTGGGTGGAGCAACAGGTCACGATGGAGAACCAGCGCAAGGAGATGGAAGGTCTCCGGCAGCAGCTCCAAGCACGGTTGGTCCAATTAGAAGCCGCCAAGAAGGCTCAGGACGACTTGCACGCGCGTTTGCAGGAGTTCGCCAACGTGCAAAACCAATTCGAACAGAAGCTCTCGACCCATATCTTCACCCCCAAGTGGGCCCCGGCCGCCGAGTTGATCGACTCCGCCAACAACGCCTTGGGAGCCACCGTGTTTTTCTACGCGGCCACCGCGCAATCGGAACGCCCGCAACGCGTGCCGCGCGAACGCTTCACGGCGCTGCACTCTTCGAACCAAATCATCATCACCGACTTCCCCCAAGGCATTTCGCGTTCGATCGAGTTCCTACAACGGGTGGATCAAAGCATCGGGGAAGCGAGGAGCTCCAACGAACCCGCGCCGTCGGTGCGCCGCGAGCCTCCGCAGATTTTGGTGCGCGGTTGGTTGGTCGGTCCCAAGCAAGTGCATGGGGAGGCGTTGCAGGCCCTGCCCTCCGGCCTAGAAACCGGCTTGAAGAGCCTGGTTCCCCAATACGACTTTGGCAGCTTGGCGCACTCCATCACCCGCTCCCCCGCCGCCGGCCGGCTGAGCTTTGATACCGCGCCGCCCGACCTCAGCATGGATGGACCGTCTATCGAGCGCTGGCAAGTGGAGATGCGGCTCGATACCTATGACCCTACTACGAAGCAGTTGAAGCTCGAACGCTTTGAAACCAACTTGCAATACAAGGGCGGTGCCAACGAGCAAATGACCACCAGCTTGGCGATTACGGAAAGCGAGTACGCGGTCGTCGGCTCGGTGCGCGGTGGGCAGTCCTACGTGGTGCTCTCTTTCCAAGTGCTCTAAGGCCGTCGCCCCAGCGAGGCTGTCCCAAGAGCGAAACGTGCGGCCTCCTGCCCTCCAAGGCGGGGGGTCGCGCGCATGGTGGCGCGCCACCTGCGCTCGGTGGACCTGCCCCGCGTGGACCTCGACGAGCGCACGCGGGCCCAGCTCGGCGCCGCGGGCGTCGACGACGAGTACGAGGCGGCCGC
>JAUHXY010000193.1 GCA_030426785.1 bacterium | reverse complement strand
CCCTCGCTCAGTCCACCGGGCACGAACACCTCGCGCGCATCCGAGCGCCGCTCGCGCAAATCGCCGTCCACGCGCGTGTTGCACTCACCGAACAGGTCGATCACCAGGTTGACGGACAGCCCGCCGGCTACGATCGGCGGAATGCGGCCGCCAAAGTAGTTGTCGAACAGGCCGAGCGCCGCCAACTGGCAGATCTGCTGCTCCAAGCCGGTTGCGCCACGCGCTTCCATCGGAATGCCTTGGCGATAGCTGCCCGC
This sequence comes from bacterium, assembly GCA_030426785.1. Taxonomy (GTDB): domain Bacteria; phylum Planctomycetota; class UBA1135; order UBA1135; genus NORP259. Next base: position 8,167 of record JAUHXY010000193.1, on the reverse strand, counting down.
ATCGGCCTCCGGCACGCCGTAGGCCATGGAAACGAAGCGCCACTCGTTGACGTAGAAGTTCGTCCAGGTGAAGACGTCGGGGCTCCACATGCGAGCGCGGGCTTCGGGCCGCGCCCAGCCGGCTAGCGCGATCAGTTCCACGTAGGCCCCACGATCGGGATACAGCACGATGGGTTCGCGTTGGCGCTCGCGCTCGAGGCCTAGGCCGCCGTCGCTCTGCAAGTAAGCGGCCAACTCGCGGAACGTTTCCAATCGTTTTTCCTGAATCGAAAGGCGCGTCCACAGGTCCAAGGCCTGCGCGTCTCCTTCGAGCCCATCGTCGCCGGTGCTGGTCCCAAACCCTTTGGCGTACACGCTGTCCAGGGAGACGCTTTCGAGGTACTTGACCAGGTCCTTGGCGATGACCTCTTGTTCCTTCGCGACCTTGTCTTCGGGATCGACCCAGTCGAGCCAATCCACCTGCAAGCGTGCCAAGCTGGCCGCCACCTTGAAGAAGCGCTGCCCCTCCTCCTTGCTAGCGAAGGAGGCGACCTCCATGTACAGGTCGAACAGCCCCACCTCGAGGTGCACGAAACCCCGCGAGCAGTATTCATCGAAGGTGAAGGTCTCGGGCGTGCGACCGGCGAAGCCCCGCCGCTGCAAGGACTCCTTCGCCAAGGCCTCAAAGTCCAAGCCGGCCCCTTGAGGGGCGGCCGGGCGGGCCTGGGCGGTGGGCATCCAAGCCAAGCAGGTCAAACAGGCGGTCAAAAACCAAAGCCCAATGCGGGGAGAGCCGTTCCAAATCATGGTGTCGTGAAGGGGAGCCAAACGGACCCGGCGCGAGGGTCTCGGCGGGTAGGGTCGGGCCAAAGGGGAGTACCACCCTTTAAACCGCTCGGGGGCGCAAACCTTGGGACCTTTTTCGGAAACTGAACGAGAAAACGGACCGTCCCCCAGTCGATGCCCCGGAGAAGGGTCGTTAGGGCATGGGCTCCAGGAAATCCTGGCACTGCTCCACCATCTGCAGCAGGGTCTCCTGGTGCTGGGTGAACAGGGCGTCCATACCGGGCATGGGCTTCCAATCCTCGTCGAAGACCCAGTGCTCATCGTTGCCCGCGCGCAAAGGCATCATGAAGATGCCGGCTTCGGTCAACAGTCCCACGTCCGCATAGCCCGCCACGACGCGCTCGCGATAGGCCGGGAGCGGGCGGAAAAGGCTGACGCCTTGGAAGTAGCCGGAGTGCCCAGCGGGGTCGGCGCCGAGCAGCTCGAGCAAGCTCGCCGAGACGTCCAGGTGGCTGGTGGGTCGCATTTCCTGCCCCGGCTCGATGCCCGGCCCGTACAGGAAGAGGGGTACGTCGATCTGCTCGGGCGTGTAGTTCGAAGTGTGCCCCCAGAAGCCATTTTCGTAGAACTCCTCGCCGTGGTCCCCGGTGACGAGCACCACCGTACCGTCCTCGTTCGCGGCGGGGCCTTCATCCACGCGGCCGGCCTCGGTCAAAATGGACTCGGCCACCCCATCGGCGTACAGCACGCAGTTCTTGTAGGTGTTGTGCACCTTGGTGCGCAGCTCGCTGAGGGCGGGCTCTTCGGTGGTGCTGCCCAGCTCGATGTACTCCAAACGGTCCTTGAGGGCCGGCTTGTGGGGCCCGCCGGGGTTGTAGTAGGGCTGGTGCGGGGAGTCGAGCAGGATGAACGCGAAGTACGGCCGCGTGTCCTGACGGACCTGGCGCTCCACCATCCACTCCGCGTAGGCGTCGGCGACCAAACGGTCCTTGATGTCCGCCCGGCGCGAAACTGGTTGGCCGTCGGCGCGCAGGAATTGGTCGGTGATCTGCTCGTGGTCTAGGCCGGCCCAAGCGGTGCTACGGAACTCGGGGAACTGCATGGAAGCAGCCGAAAACACCCGGATGTCATAGTCCAGGGCCTGCAAGGTGTCGATCAAGACGGGCGTCGTGCCGTTCTCCAGCGCGCGGAACCAATAGGAACCGTGCAAACCATAGAGCATGGTGAACAGCCCGAAGCGCGTGCCGTTGCCGCCACTCTTGTGGTCTTGGAAGGTGCGCGCCCGTTGCGAGCGTTCGAACAGGTTGGGCGTCAGCTCTTCGGTGAACGCGTCCTTGCGCCAAGAATCGAGCACCACCACCAGGAAGTTGGGACGCCGACCGTCCGCAGCGATGCTCGGACGGCTTTTGGGGTAGGTGAATTTTTGGCCCGGCTCGCCGCCCAAAGAAACCTTGGCCAGCAAACCGTGGATGTCTTGGCGCCCATCCCGCAACAGATCGATCAGGTGGCCGAGGCGCGGTTTTGGGCCGGGCAGTGGCCGGGCGGCGTACAACAACTCCCGATCGCCGGTCAAACTCGCCATGGCGTACAGGGACTTGTCGATCGCGATGGCCGGCATGAACACCGCCAAACACAGCACCGCCGGGCGCAAGAAGACCCGTTGCTTTTCGCCGCGCGCTTGGCGCAGCGCAATGCGATGCAGACGCCAGCGCCAGAAAGCGAACTGCAGCAGGGTCAAAGCACCGATCACCGAGGTGGCGGTGACCCACACCTTGCTGCCCAAATGCACCGCATCGCCCGAGCCCTCGGTGAAGGCCACGTTCAGCACTGCGCCGTTGAAGTGATAGCGCAGGATCTGATACACGACCGTATCGGTGTAGAGCAGCCCGAGGAACAGGGCGCCGGTCCCCGCCTGCAAAAAGCCGATCCCATTGGGTCGTTTGATGAAGCGGTGGGCCAAACCGAAGAAGGTGGCCGGCAAGATGCCGAGGATCGCCACGCTCGAGATCAACGCCACCGGCACGTACAGGCGCACCCACGGGGACAACCCTTCGGGCAAGCGGAACAGCCACAGCGACCCCACCAGCGTGCCCACGATGATGTTGAGCAGCCAAAGCTGAAAGCCGGCGTGCGCGATGGTGGCGCGCGTGACCGGAGGTCGAGAGGCGGTGGGGTCCATGGATCCGAGGGGCGGCATTCCGCCTAGGGCGGAGTCGAGCGCGAGCGAGGGAGCAGCGGGCAGGGGTGCTTCCCCAGGACGCATACGCTTAAGACCCCTTTATTATTGTGCGAAGTCGCCACAAAGAAAGGGATCCGAGCCCGGTCCTGGGCCACAACCCGTTCCTGGCCACCCGCGGCTCGCTTTTGGGGCGCGTTCTGCCCCCGATCGGACCCTCGGCCCGTGCGACGACGGCTTGGAAAGCTGGGATACGAACGGCGGCCCCCAGGGCCTCCACCCCTCCAGGAACCCCTGACTCGCTCTTGTGGCGACTCCCGGAGGGGAGTATCTTCCGCCCCTCGACGGAGAGGTGGCAGAGTGGCCGAATGCGCGACATTGCTAATGTCGTGACTCCTCACGGGGTCCGCGGGTTCGAATCCCGCCCTCTCCGCCATCGGCGCCCGCGGGGTCCGCAGCCGGGTCTGCGGCCCGTGCAAAGCCGACAGCGCGGGATCCTGGGACCGTTTCCAGCGTCGCAGGTCGCGCGACCGGCGCAGCGGCTTGCAACCGGCCACGGTGCACGCCAATCTGGGGCCTGGAGGGGCTCCCAAACCGTGCGGAGTACCGAGGGGGGATCCATGTTCCGACACATTCGTGCCATCACCCGGGGTTGGGGTGGGCGTCGCTGGGCGACGCGAGCTTTCCAGGTTCCACTGGTGGCAGCTCCCCTATGCGCCCTGTTCGTGAGCTGCGGCTCCCAACACGTCTTGCGCGTGACCTCCCAGCCAAGCGGAGCCCTCGTGCGCCTCGACGAAGACGTCATCGGGACAACCCCCCTGGAGTACGAATTCCAGCACTTTGGGCACCGCCGGATTTCCCTGTACCGCGTGGGCTATCGGTCGTACTCCGAGCCGATTCACCTGAAAGCTCCCTGGCACGCGCGCTTTCCTTGGGACGTGTTCGCCGAGATCCTGATACCGCTCGGCCTGGACTACAGCAAGGAACACCACGTGGTGCTCGAATTGGATGACGGAGAGCAGGTTTACGAAAGTCTGGGAACGTTCATCGAGCGAGCGGAAGATTTGCGCCGAGCTCTACCCGGACAAACCCCGGCTGGCGCGACCGACGAGGCGTCGGGCACGACCCCCCAAGCGACGCGAACGCTGTTTTTCGACCCGCGATGAGCTCCGCACCTCCTCTCGGTGCAGCCCTCGCTGGCCAACGCGCGGTCGTGATGGGCCTGGGTCAATTCGGCGGCGGGGTGGCCGCCGCTCGCTATTTGGTGCGCCACCGCGCCCAGGTTTGCGTCACCGATCTGCGCCCGGAAGCGGAGCTGCGTGACTCGATCGCGTCCCTCGCGGAACTCCCCATCCGCTGGGTGCTCGGCCGACACGATCCGGAAGACTTTGCATCAGCGGACCTGATCGTCGCCAATCCAGCGGTGCCTCCTAGCGCTCCCCTGCTGCGATTGGCGCGCGAGCGTGGCGTGACCATCACTTCGGAGATGGAACTCTTCTTGCGCAGCGCGCACGGGGACCTCGTGCTCGTGAGCGGGACCCACGGAAAGAGCAGCACGGTCACCTTCTTGCACCAACTGCTGCGCGGATGGCGACGGCCGGTGTTCTTGGGCGGCAATCTGGGTCGTCCGCTGCTGGCGGAACCCGCTGCGCACGAGCCCGATGCTCTGTGCGTCGTCGAGATTTCGTCGTACCAATTGGAGGCTCTACCGGCAGACGCCAAAACCCTGCGCAAAGCGCGCGCGGTCGGTTTGACGGCCCTCGCTCCCGACCACCTGGAGCGACACGGATCGCTCGAAGCGTACTACGCGGCCAAGCGTCGCTTGTTCGCTCTGGCCGCCCCGGGCGGACGCGCGCTGCTGCCCAGCGACTGCGCCGACGAGCCGGGGTTTCGGGAGCTACCGCAGCGCTTTCCCGACTTGGATTGGCACACGTATGGTGCCGCGGGTTCGCTTCGATGGGACGAGCGCGCGTTCACCAGTGCTGCGTGCACTTGGCCAGCGCCCGATCCATGGAAGCTGGGCGGGGCATTCCAACGCCACAACGTTTTGTTGGCGCTCGGGTTGGCGCAGGCGTTGGGGCTGCCGCCGGAGGTCGCACGAGCCAAACTCCCCCACCTGAGCGGATTGCCCCACCGCATGGCGCACCTGCCGGCTCCCGGCGGTCCGCTCGTGATCGACAACGGCGTGTCCACCACCCCCGAATCGACCCTGGCGGGGTTGCTCGACTTGCCCGCTCCCGCCCACGTCCTGCTCGGGGGCCAAGCCAAGTCGGGGCTCGACTACGCGGGACTGCTACGCGCCCTGGCGGAGCGCGGGGACCGGGTCTACGCCTTTGGCGCCGCCGCTTCCGAGCTCGTGCGTTGGGGCGCTGCCGAAGGATTGGAACTCACCGCCTTGCCCGACCTCGCCTCGGCCTTTGAAGCGGCCTGGTCCGATTGCCCGGCGGGCCGCCCCCTCTACTTCTCGCCCGCCTGCGCCAGCTTCGACGCATACCCCAATTTCCAGGCCCGAGCCCGGGAGTTTGAGGACCTCGTGGCCCTGCGGTGCTCCGACATGAGCCTGCCGGAGTCCTGAGGGAGCCCGCCCTGCACCCCCATCGGCGGGCTGTGCCCCTGGCTGAGGCGTTGGGCGTGCCTCCGCCTACGGTGAGCAGGATGAGTCATGGCCAAAGGGAAGATTGATTGGCTCGCAGGATGTGCCTATAGAATAGGTCAGCGGAACGGGCCCCCGCCCGTGGCACTACGTGGTCATGCCAGGTCGTCATCCCAGAGAAACCAGCTTGCCGATCCTATGAAATGTCAGTTCTGCCAGATCAAAGAGGTCAGCGTCCACGTGTCGGAGATCGAGCACTGGGTCGCATTCGGATCGGCGGACAACAAGGTGGTGGTCAAGCATCTTTGCGACCTGTGCGCGAAGCAGCAGGATCTGCCCTTCACCCAGCCGGGTTCGAAGGCCAGCACCAAGCTGTGGAAGCTCATGAATCTGACCGCCAAGGTGGAGATCAAGACCTCGGTCCTCTCCTGCGTGCGCTGCGGCATGACCCAGATCGACCTGCGCAAGAAGGGCCGCGTGGGCTGTCCTCACTGTTATGAGGTCTTCGAGGCGGACCTCGACAACATGCTCGAGCGCATTCACGGCGCGACGGCGCATCGCGGGCGCGTGCCGGGAATTGCGGACTCCTACGAGCGTGACCGCATCCAGCGCATCGGCGAGCTCAAGAACCGACTCGAGTCGGCCATCCAGAAGGAGCAGTTCGAGGTGGCCGCGGACCTGCGGGACCAATTGGCGGACCTCGAGGGTTCCGAATCTTAATCCTGGGGTGGCTACGCCACGCGTAGGCCCATGGGAGGCCGCCCCGCAGGGTCGGCTCGCTTGATTCGACGCTCGCCAGGGCCCATAGGGGGGTGAGACCCGCCCTAGACCGTCCCAGCCCTGGCCTTCCTCCGAGCGAATTGTCATGCTCCCAGGGGACTGCGGGGGCTGCGCGCGCCAAAAGCGGTCTTCAATCCAAGATCCTAGGCCTCCCACCCGCCTCGCGGGCGTCCCACCCTCAACCTGCTATCGGAAAGGGCCGAAAAGCAGGAACGGACACCTGCACACGAGCCCTCTCTCGCATCCCATCCAACCCGTTCGGCGGTCCCGCCGGCGGGCTCCCCCGTCACCACCGACAAGACGCAAACCAATGTTCGATCGCTTCACAGACCGTGCCAAGAAGGTCATGAACTTCGCCCGCCAAGAGGCTCAACGGTTCAACCACGAGTACCTCGGCACGGAACACATCCTCTTGGGGCTCATCAAAGAGGGTGACGGCGTCGCCGCCCACGTGTTGAAAAACATGGGCATCGACATGACCAAGATCCGCATGGAGATCGAAAAGATCGTCAAGACGGGTCCCTCCATGGTCACCATGGGCCAACTGCCGTTCACGCAGATGGCCAAGAAGGTCCTCGAGCTCTCCATGGAGGAGGCTTCGAGCCTGTCGCACAACTACATCGGGACCGAGCACTTGCTCTTGGGCCTGATCAAGGAAAACGAGGGCATCGCCGCCCAAGTGCTGCAAAACCTGGGCGTCAAGCTGGAGGACGTGCGCGAAGAGGTGCTCGACTTCCTGGGCGCGGACTCCATCGAGGACGCGGAAGAGTCCTCCATGGCGGAAGAGGGCAGCACCCCTTCCGGCGGCAAGAGCAAAACTCCGGCTCTGGATTCCTTCGGCCGCGACCTGACCGAGCTCGCCCGCGAGGACAAGCTCGACGTGGTCATCGGGCGCGCCCACGAGATCGAGCGCGTGATTCAAATCCTGTCGCGCCGCACCAAGAACAACCCCGTGCTCCTCGGGGAGCCTGGCGTGGGCAAGACGGCTATCGTGGAAGGCCTCGCCCAGCAAATCGTCGGCCACAACGTGCCCGAAATCCTGCGCGACAAGCGCATCGTGGTGCTCGACCTGGCCTTGATGGTGGCCGGCACCAAGTACCGCGGTCAATTCGAAGAGCGCATCAAGGCGGTCATGACCGAAGTGCGCCGCGTCAAGGACGTGGTGCTGTTCATCGACGAGCTGCACACCCTGGTGGGCGCAGGTGGCGCGGAAGGCGCCATCGATGCCTCCAACGTGCTCAAGCCGGCTCTATCGCGCGGCGAGATCCAATGCATCGGGGCTACGACCCTCGACGAGTATCGCAAGCACATCGAAAAGGACGGGGCCCTCGAGCGCCGCTTCCAATCGGTGACCGTGGAGCCGCCGACCCCCGAGCAAGCCGTCGAGATCCTCAAAGGTCTGCGCCAGCGCTACGAAGAGCACCACCGCGTGGCCTACACCGACGAAGCCCTGGAGCTCGCCGTCGAGTTGTCCTCGCGCTACATCAACAACCGCTTCCTGCCCGACAAGGCCATCGACGTGATGGACGAGGCTGGCGCGCGCGTGCGCATCAAAGCCATGGTGCCGCCGCCGGACGTGAAGGAGCTGTCCGAGAAGATCGACGAGCTCGAGAAGCAAAAGGACCAGGCCGTCAGCGACCAGGACTTTGAACTGGCCGCGCGCATGCGCGATGAGGCCTACCAGCTCAAGAAGAAGCGCGAAGAGGTCCAGGCCGAATGGCGCAAAGAGCAACAAGAGGTCGAGCAGGTCGGCGAAGTGGACGTGGAGGTCATCCAGGAGACCATCTCTAAGATGACCGGCATTCCGCTCACGCGCCTGGAAAAGGCCGAGCGCGAGCGTTTGCTGCAAATGG